>JAFAWA010000462.1 GCA_019242155.1 Terriglobia bacterium
TTTTCATTTCGGACGCCAACTCGTCCGCGGCGGGAAGGATTGCGGTACCGGCCAGCAGGACTAAGATCAGGCGAAACATCAAGCGGGCCAGATTTCGGCGATATCAACTTTGACGCCGGGAAAGTGCTTCGGTTGCAAGATACCTTCGACCGCCAGAGCGGTATGCATTTCCAGCCACTCTTCGTAGGTGATTACTTTGGGAAGAGTAGCCATGCTGGACTTATTTTAGCGCCGACCGGCGTCACACCCCGAATTCCGCTGCGCGCCGTTCCCGGCTGAACGCGGTCACGATGGCAGCCATAATAAACACCGTCGCACCGGTCGCCGCCATAGCGACAGAGTAGCTCGTGTGCCGCGCGAATACGGCTTCGATGTATGCCACCGATCCCGCGATCAGGACGCCGCACTGATATCCGAATCCGGGCAGGAAGCCCCGCGTTGCATCCGGCGAAAGCTCGGAAAGGTGCGCGGGAATTACGCCCCACGCGCCTTGCACCATAAACTGCATCAGGAACGCCCCTGCGATCAGCAGCCCCGCGGACGGCGCAAACGCCCATAGCGGGATCATCAATACCGCTGCCAGGAGCGCCGTAATCATTGCGCGGCGGCGTCCCAGGCGATCCGAGAAGAAGCCGAACAGTGTACCGCCGCTGATCGCCCCCAGCATCGAGATTGCGGTGATCAACGCCCGCTGTTTAGCGCCGAAATGCCACTGCCGCTCGAGAAATGTCGGGTACATGTCCTGCGTTCCGTGTGAAACGAAGTTGAACGACGTCATCAGCAGGACCATAAACAGGAATAGTTTCCAGTGCGACAGAATGGCCCGGAACAGATGGCCCCACGTATCGTGCCGCGTCTTCTCCCAGACCTCGGATTCCTTCACGCGGAACCGAACAAACAGCGCCAACAGGGCCGGAAGTCCGCCTATAAAGAATAGCGGGCGCCAACCCACCTTATCGAAAAGGAAAAAATAGCAGCCCGCCGCGAGAATGTTTCCGGTCGCATAGCCCTGTTGCAGAAATCCTGATAAAAGACCGCGCAGCCGAGGCGGCACTTTCTCCATGGCGAGCGAGGCTCCTACCCCCCACTCCCCGCCCATACCTATGCCGAACAGTGCCCGCAGAACCAGAAACGTCGCGTAGTTGGGCGCGAGCCCGGACAGCACCTCCACTACCGAGTAAAAAATCAGGTCCAGCATCAGCGGCAGCCGCCGGCCGTAGCGGTCCGCCAGCAAGCCGAACAGAAACGCGCCGACCGGCCGAAAACCCAGCGTAATGCCGATGGCAAGTGCCATCGACGCGTCACTCTGGTGGAACTCCCGCCCGATTGCCGTTAGGCAGAAGACTACCAGAAAATAGTCAAACGCGTCGAGCGTCCATCCCAGATAGCTTGCCGTCAGGGCCGCCCAATGGTCTGTGGCCGCGGCCACCGTCGCACTGCCGGAATGTCGTATTGGCTGTGTCACTCTTTCGCCGCCCAGTGTAAACCGATCCCTCCCAATAGGAAGCTGCACGCCCGAATGGTGCGGTATCCGGTGCTCCGCAGAAGCTCCGACAGTTCGCCGATCGAAACAAAGCTCCGTAAGGAATCCGGTATGTACGTATAGATGCGAGGCCGCCCATGTAAAACCAGCCCCCAAAAGAAGCCTTGGACGTAAAGATAACCGAGGTAGAGTGCTCTTAGCACTCGATTGACGGGCAGGAAGAAATCGAGCGTGATGAGCATGCCGCCGCGCTTCGTCACCCGCTCCATTTCGCGCAGGGCAGCGTTTAAATTTTTAAAGTTGCGTAGTCCATAGCCGACCAGCACGCAATCGAAACACTCGCTTGCGAAGGGAAGCCGGGCCGCATCGGCACAGATCGGGTACCGTACACCTCGTCCGCGTGCAAGTCGCAGCATGCGTTCGGTAAGGTCTACGGCAACCGTTTTGGCATTGGGAACGCGTTCGCTAATCAGCGCTGAGAAATCGCCGGTTCCGGAGGCCAGATCGAGAACTGTCGCATTGGCGGGAAGAGCCGCGTGCTCGACACACACCTGCTTCCAACGCTTGTCCATTCCGTAAGAAAAGACACTCGTAATGAAGTCGTATCGGGGAGCGATGCGGTGAAACATCTCCCGCATCAGCCACGGGCTTTCACGTTCGGCCGGAGTTTTCACTGGCAGCCGAATTGTATCAGATCGTTGCGTCCCCACGCCGCGCCGGCGCGGCTCAAATCAGTGACGCGAAGAACGCGCGTTAACGACCCGCGGCTGTTCTACCGCGGCCCCCGCCGACAAAGTGCTGGCCGCCGGGGTGATCGACGTGTCGACCATCTGCACCATGGCGTAAGCCGGCATATCTTCCGCTTCCTTGAAGAAGGTGAGCCTGCACATAGCATCGTCAAAATCCACCCGAATCAGGTCCCCGCCGCGCACCTGGCCGGTAGCAATCAGGTTCGAAAGCGGGTGCACCAGCAGCCGGTCAATGGCCCGTTTCAGATGCCGCGCCCCATATTTCATGTCCGTGCCTTCCGTCAGCAAGTAAGCGCGGGCGCTGTCAGTCAGCGAGAAAACGAATGGCGCTCCGTTAGCTGAATTGAAGATGCGCTGCTGCACGAAGTTCAATTCGATCGTCAGGATTTTGCGTAATTCGCATTCGCCGAGCGGCCGGAACACTACCGTCTTGTCGATCCGGTTCATGAACTCCGGCGTAAATTTTCGCCGCGCAGCCTCCACTCCGGCCCGCGAGATCTTATCGTTCAGCCCCGCATCGATGATTCCCGCGGCGCAGTTTCGTTGCGCTTCCGATGCCGCGAAGCCGAGGTTGGGCCTGAGAATCGACCCCATCTCCGCCGCGCCGAGGTTACTGGTCATGAAAATCAAGGCCCGCGAAAAATCCACGCGCCGGTTGTCACCGAGAGTGAGAGTGGCTTTATCCAGTATCCCGAGCAACAGGTTCCACAGCGCGTCACTCGCTTTTTCGATCTCATCGAACAGCACGAAGCTGATCTTCATCCGGTCGGTGTGGTACTGGTTCAACACCTCCTGGCTCAAGAGCGGATGAGTCTCGCGATGGCCAAGGTATCCAGGGGGCGAACCGATCAGTTTCGCGATTTCGTGGCTATGCTGAAACTCCGCGCAGTCGATCTTGATCACTGCCCGCGCGTCGCCCACCAGGCTCTCCGCCGTCGCTTCCACGAGCCGCGTCTTTCCGGAGCCGGTCGGTCCGAGAAAAAGGAAATTCCCTATGGGCCGTCCGGGACTGGACATCCCCGCGAGGTGCGTTTGATATATGTTGATGATCTGGTGAATCGCCTCGTCCTGCCCGACGATTCTCTTGCACAGATCCAGCTCGAGCTTCTCCGCTTCAAATCCCGTCTGCGTAGGATCCAACTGCTTATTCAAACGCGCCATACTGCTTTTCCCCTTATCTATTCCCAGTCCCATGAACGTCATGCCACATCCACGTAGAGCAAGTGGCGTGCCAAGAACCGGGAGCGCGGCGCTCACGGCCGCAAAGCCGCCGTTCTGGTGCGGCTGCTCACTTTTTGGGACGGGAGGGACGCATTTCAATGCGGCTGATCATGGTCCTCGCGGGCATGCGGAGAACCATTACTACCGCCTCCGCGACGTCCTCCGGCGCCATCATCCAACTTGTGTCGCCAGTACGGTCCGACGGCCCTCCGGTAAATTCTGTATTCACGCTGCCCGGCATAATATAGCTCACGCGCACATTCTCCTGTCTATGATCAAGCAGCAGCGCTTCACTGAACCCATTGAGTCCAAATTTAGAAGCGTTGTATCCGGCGCCGCCGCTGAACGCGTTTTTGCCCGCCAGACTCGAAATATTAACGATGAATCCGCCGCCGCGTTTTTGAAACAGCGCCAGAGCTTCATGGGCGCAATAGAACGGCGCGTTCAAATTTAGGTCGATGTTGCGGTGCCACTCTTCGGTGGTCATTTCGCCCACTTTTCGGAATACGCCAGCCCCAGCGTTATTCACGAGTATGTCTAAACCACCGAACTTTTGATCGACTGCTTGGAAAAACTTGCGCACATCGCCGACTCGAGTCACATCCGCCGTGTCGCCAAACACCGGACGGCCGGGAGTCGCAATGCGGTTGACTGCGGCATCGAGCGCCTCGCGCGTCCGCCCGCATATAGCCACCGACGCTCCTTCGCGCGCGAGCCGCTCCGCGATGGCATAACCAATCCCTCGTGTGCCGCCGGTAACGACGGCGACCTTGCCTGTTAGCGATTCCATTAACCCGATTCTACGAAAGCGTGCCAAGGTTCGAGTTACATTTTGCGCGGTCACGATCGATGAAAGTAATTCTGCTCTCTCTTGTTACAATGCAAGCAGAGATGGTTCCTGGCACGCCCGCCAGTTCCGTACGCGAAGTTCTGCAAGATCGAGTCTCCATTCTGTTACTCGAACTAGAGGGCCTGTTGGACGCGCACGTGTCAGGTCGCGTTGCGTTTGAGCTTGAATCACGCTCGGCGCAGGCTGCCGAGGAAGCACGCGTCCGCGCGCGGCGCGCCTTAGCCGATCAGCTCAATCGAGCCGCAAGACACATTCGGCAGTCGCCGGACGCCTCCGAGATCCGCACTCGCCTACTTGATGCCGTGGTCCCGTTCGCCTCGTGCGCTATTCTGTTTCACATCGAAAACGCTATGGCGCATTGCGAGCGCGCCCGTGGCATCGCTCCGGAGCAGGCGGCTAATTTTGCGGATCAAAAAGTCTCTCTCGAAAGCGCATCGGCTTTGGCCGAAGCAGTCGGCAGCCGCGATCCGGTCACTGCCTTGGCAGCGGGGTCCGAACTCTCGCCAATGCTGGCGGATCTTGTGCGCTCAGCGGGCGTGGAACGGGTTACCATTTATCCGGTCGTGTCCGGAGAACGCGTGCCTGTGTTGTTGCTTACCTGCGGTGAGGTCGAGGGCGCAGCAGTCGAATTGCTAGCTCAGGTGGCGGGCGCTCAACTGCAGCTTCTGCCCCAGCCCACGGAGCTGGTCGCGATCAGCGCAGCCCAACCTGCAGGCTCCACCTGGGATGCGCTTTCGCTCGATGAACAGCGCTTGCACTTACGCGCGCAGCGCGCGGCGCGCGTTCAAGTGGCGGAGATTCGGCTTGAGGATGCCGTAGCCGTGCAGCGGGGCCGCGCACGGAAAAATTTATATCGCACGTTGCAGACGCGCATCGATCGGGCGCGCGCGGATTTTCGGAAGAATCACTTTACCGCCACCCCCACCATGGTCGACTACCTACACCTGGAGTTGCTGCGAACGCTTGCTAATGACGACCCGAACCTGCTCGGCAAAGATTATCCCGGACCCTTGGCATAGGGCCGGGGCGCTGCTGCTCCTGGTAGCGCTTGCCGTCCCTGGCGCGCATCGCACCCCCGTGCGTCCCGGCAGTCGACCGGCAGTAGACTTGGCAGCTTTGGTTCGCGCGTACCGGGAGTCTCCGTCACCCGCGGGGCGCGTCACGCTTGCAGCCTACGCGGACGCACACGCCAAAGACCTGAATGGCTCTTTAGCACGGCTGGCCTTGGGTGTCGCGGACTACGAACAGAAAGACTACGCCAACGCCCTCGAGGATCTCCAGGATCTTGGCGCCAAGCTGCCGGCTATTGCGGATTATGTGGCCTATTACATGGGCGCTGCGCGTGTCGAAGCCAACGACCTCGCTGGTGTCGCCCAAACTCTGATGCCGGTTCGCCGCGGTCCATGGCCGTCGCCGCTCGTGGGGCGAGCCTGGCTGCTCGAAGCGCGTGCTCTCAAGCCGGGCCAGGCTGCCGAAGCGGTGCGGCTTCTGCGGGAACACTACGCGGAACTGCCGCAGCCCGAAGGCGCCGTCATCCTTGCCGACTGCTACCAGGCCGCGGGCGACCTTCAGCACGCCGCCGAGTTCTATCAGCGGGTTTACTACTCACGGATCTCCGGAGATGCAGCCGCGCGCGCTGCGGCGGCGCTTCTCACGCTGAAGGACTCTCTCGGGAGTCAGTACCCTCAGCCGCGCCCACGTCTGGAACTCGAACGCGCGGGTCTTCTGCTGGATGCACGAGAATACGTGGAGGCTCGCAAAGCGTACCAAACCCTCGCGGCCCAGCTCACAGGCGTAGATCGCGACTTAGCGCGGGTCGGCGTGGGCGCCGTGGATTTTCTGAGCGGCAACACGGCCGCGGCCTATCCTTATTTACGGAGCCTTGAAGTAGCCGCATCCGAAGCCGATGCCGAGCGGCTGTTCTATCTCGAAGAGTGCGCGCGCCGCCTGACCGACGATGACGAGATGAGGGCCGCGCTCGAGCGGCTGGACGGGGCGTATCCGCAGTCCCCGTGGCGTCTCCGCGCTTTGATGGGCGTGGGGAACCGTTACCTGGTCGCGAACCGGCCCGCCGATTACATGCCGCTCTATAAGGCGGTGTACGAAAGCTTCCCCGCAGAGCCGCCCGCCGCGCCGTCCCACTGGCGCGTGGCGTTTCAGTCTTATATCGAAAACCGGGATAACGCCGCCGCGCTGTTGCGCGAGCACCTGGAAAAATATCCGGCGCACAGCACGGCCGGAGCTGCTTTGTATTTTCTAGGCCGGGACGCCGAAAAGAACCGGCAATTTCCAGCCGCTTCCATCTTCTATACGCGGCTTTCAAAGACATTCTCCAACACGTCTTACGCCGTGCTCGCTCGTGAGCGGCTGAACCTGCCCGAACTCAAAAACGCAGGCGCATCGCCCGAGACCAGTGAGTTCCTGCTTTCGCTGGCGCTGCCCCAAGCCAAGCCCGTACCGGTGGAACCGGTTGCTGCTACCTCCGCGCGGGTGGCGCGCTCGCGGCTCTTGAGGACCGCTGGATTAAACGATCTGGCCGATTCGGAACTGCGGTTCGGGGCACGGACG
>JAFAWA010000331.1 GCA_019242155.1 Terriglobia bacterium
CGAGTCGAGGGATATCGCGAAGCGGGGTACCAGGATTACGATCCCGCTGCCGCGCCGTATACATACGATGAGGCAGTTCGGGAACGCGATCGTAATCGTGAAGTGGATCAGCGTGCAGCTATACCGGTTGTTGAAGAAGAGCTCCAGGTCGGGAAAAGAACCGTACGCCGGGGAGGCGTTCGCGTCTACAGCCGTATTGTGGAACAACCCGTGGAAGAATCGATCGATTTGCGGGAGGAGCATGTGCGCGTCGAGCGCCGGCCCGTGAATCGCGACGTCGAACCGGGAGACACCGCGCGGCTCCGCGACCAAAGCGTGGAAGTTGTGGAGATGTCCGAAGAACCCGTGGTTCAAAAGCGGGCGCGTATTCGGGAAGAGGTGGTGGTCAGCAAGGAAACAACGCAGCGCACCGAGCAGATCCGGGATAACGTGCGGCATACGGAAGTGGAGGTGGAACCGCTAAGTCAGTCTTCCGTAGGCACGCCTGACTTCCGGCGTGACTTCGAATCCAGATACGCCGATTCCGGCACCTCGTATGAAACACTGGAGCCGGTTTATAACTACGGCTATCGCAGCGCGAGCGATCCACGCTATTCGGGCCGAAACTGGTCCGACGTAGAGGACGAACTGAAGACCGATTACCTCAGGCAGAATCCCAACAGCAGCTGGGATCGGGCCAAGGGCGCAGTTCGATACGGCTGGGAACGAGTCACCGGCAAACGCTAAGCACCAAAGGGCGGAAGCGGAGATGGGTCCGCTTCCGCGCCGCCACCGAGAGAGGGCGAAATGAATAAACCTGACGAACAGAGTCGTGAAAACCGCACTGAAGTTGTAATCCCTGTGGTTGAAGAGGAAGTGGTAGCGGGGGCGAGACCTGTTAAGACCGGCTCGGTGAGAGTAGATAAGCACGTCCGAAGACGAATTCGCAGAGTCGAAACTCCACTCGTACATGAGGAAGTGGAGGTGCGACGGGTACCGGTAAATCGTGTAGTGACGGAGCAGCCGCGCGTCCGGCGGAGAGGCGATCTGATAATCATTCCCGTGGTGGAAGAGGAGTTGGTGATTACCAAACGCCTGGTTTTGAGAGAAGAGATCTATCTGCAAAAGACCCGCACGAAAGAGCGCTTTGTCCAACAGGTTGCGGTGGATCACGAGCGCGCCGAGGTTCACCGCTTGGATAAGGAGGGGCGCATCTTAGATGACCATGCACCCCGAACAGATGACCGTGTACCCCGAACTCCGGCGCGGCGGAGGATCGGCGGCCACCGAAGTATCCTCGATTAAGCCGATATCACAGTGGAGGTGGCGGACCTCATCGCGAACTGCGGCGGCTTGTCGCTTAGCTCTCCGCGCCGACCATTTCGCGTATCTCTCGAACCAGTTGCTTTAACGTATTGGAATAATTGGTTAGCTGAACACCGGCGTTGGCGCCGCGATCGGCATTGGCTGCTGTACGCTGGGTCAACGACTGCATTTGGGTGATCGCAAGCGAGATTTGCTCGACACCCTGGGCTTGCTGTTGGCTGCCGGAACTTACGGCATCCACGAGCGTTTTTACGCGGGCCGAGTTTTCCGTGAAACCGCGAATCACCTCGGCCATTTGATCCAGCCGCTCGCTTCCGTCATGCGTGCTTCGAAGCGACGCTTCGATCAGGTCGGCGGTGTCCCTGGCAGCTTTTGCGCAGCTCTGGGCGAGATTGCGAACCTCATCCGCGACTACGGCAAAACCCATACCCGCTTCTCCCGCTCTAGCGGCTTCCACGGCCGCGTTCAAGGCCAGAATGTTGGTTTGGAATGCAATGCCATCGATGATCTTGATGATGCTCGCGACCTTGTTGCTCGATGTGTAGATCTCGGTCATCTGCTCCACCATCCGCTCGAGTGAATTGTCGATCCGGCTTACACCCTGCTCGGTTTCGACCATCAACTGGGCGACCTCCACCGCATGGTTTGCGTTTTGGCGAGTAATGCTGGTGATCTCGGTGGTGGACGCAGAGGTCTCTTCTAAGGAGGCGGCCTGTTCAGAGGCCTCTCTTGCGAGAGATTGGCTGGATGCCGAAACGTCCCTTGCCGCGGAGGAGACGAGCTCGGCGTTTTGAGCCAGCCGGGCAGCGGCCTTTTTGAGGGCTTGGTTGGCGTGGCTTACGATCCACAAAACCGAGCAACCCGCGAGCAGCGCGCCGACCACGAGGAACAGCATGATGCTGCTCGTTCGCGAAGACTTGGCTGAAGCCGCCTCAGAAGCTTTAACTAAGACCGCACCCTGCTGGTTGACCAGGGAAGAAGCCTGCTTGCCGATCTGTCCCAGTTTGGGCTCGACGTTTTCGCCGAAGGTCTTCAAAGCCGCATCCATTTGCTGGCTGTTCAGCTCCGCCGTCATCTTATTGCCGGCCGCCTGAATGCCGGCCGCCTGGGTTTCTAGAACGTCCAAAAGTTGGGAATCCTGCTTCCCTCCCATGAGCCTGTCCAATTCTGCAACGGAATGCTCCAGTTCGGTAGAGCGGGCCTGAAAGCTCGCGAGGTGCTGCTGCGACTGCGGCTGGTTTCCCAACACTGCGGATAGGACGCTCCCGCGGGCCGAATCGGCCAAGCCCAACGCGGCGGCGTTGATTTCACCCGCGAGATACTGCTCTCGCGAAGTAACATTGGCAGCGCGGTCCAGATCCCGGTTCAAGTCACGCACTACCATTAATGCCACGCCGCTCAGGACGAGCAGAAGCGTCAGCATGAGGCCGAACCCACCGTACAATTTCTTGCTTAGACTCATCCTTCTTCCCCTTACCGCGCTCGCTTACAGCTTGAAGTCGAAGTCGAAGGTTGCGATCACCTTCACGGGCTTTTCCTCGTCGAGAAACGGCTTAAACCGCCACTTTTTCAGCGCTTCCGAAGCGGGTTTGGTTAACACCGGATTCCCGCTTACGATGTCCACACGCTCGACGGATCCGTCCTCGGCAATCACGGCGTCCAGATGCACTGCACCCTGGATTTTTAGCTGCTTTGCAATCGGGCTGTAGTCGGGGGTGACCTTGTTCGTGGCCGACTCGAGCGCCGCGGTATGCGACACACGCTTAGGCTCCCCAGCCAATGCGGCCGCGCAAATAAGCGTCGAAACGAAAACTATTTTGAGTAGCTTCATTGGATCTCCTTCGAGAACTGCTTAATGTATCGTCGGAAGGCGGAAAAACTTTAGGGCAAGAAAGACGCCCGCGTCTATTTGAGGCCGTTCAAGCCGGAGAAGCTCAACATGTGCCCGCTTTCGCCGATATGTCTTTCGTGACCTGCCGGGAATGCCGGCTCGGGGGAGATCCGCCGCGGTTGGGAACCGCTCAAGTTTTGCGGGGCCGCTTAGGAACGAACGCAAGGAAGCGCCGCGGATTGTCTACCATGATCCGGTGCAGCACGGCATCATTTAGGCCCGCCGCCCTCAGCTTGGGCAGGAATACCGTCAAGGTCTTTGAATAGCCGCTCGACGCATCGGCAGAGAACATCAGATGGTCCGCATAGCCGGCGTCGATGAGCGCCACAACCATAGGGACCTGCTGCGCATCGTTATTTCCACCCTGCCGGTCAAAACCCACAAACGCGCCGCGCCGGCAAATGGTTTTCTGCACGTATACGTTAGGATCTACGAGATTTCCCAAGTGTCCAATGACCACGTACTCCGGTTTCACGCCGGCATCCTCCAGGATGTCGAGCTGCTCTATTGCGGATTTCCCGGGAATTCCGGTGTGAGTGAAGATCGGGATGTTGGTCGCGACGTGTGCTCGCCCAACTGCGCGAAAGACTTTGCGTTCGTCCGCGGTGATTTCGTCCCAAGAGCCGATTTCCCCGAACGCCCCCAGGATATCGTCGTCAGCCTGTCTAACCAGCGCCTGCAGGATCTGGTCCTCGGTCATGGTGGAGATCTCTTTTGGATAAAACGGCTGCGAGTAGAAGCCGCCGCCAATAACGATCGGAACGCCGGACTTCATCGATACCTGGCGAAGGAAGTCGACGTTCCGGCCCATGTCGGGATGGCCGGCATCCACTATGCAGGCAACGCCGTCGTTTCTGGTTTTGGCGACTTCGGCGGACATGAGTTCGACGTTGTGCATGATGTCCGGGGCTGGGGCAGCTCCGGCGCCACCACGCGCGGGGAGAGGCGGCAAGCCATTCGCGGCACGAGCGGCTGCCGCAGCCGCGCTAAATCTCGCGTTGAAATCGGGCGCTAGCTGCATGTGTTCGTGGAACAGCGTGGCACCGCCGCCTAGACCCGAGGGCGCATAATCCCGAAGAACCGTCCGGATGATCGCGCCTTTGGGAAATGCAGGCTCTTGAGCGAAGATGTTTCGGGAGAGTGCGGCAGATGCCGCGCTACACCCTATCATTCCAAGAATCTTCCGGCGAGTGAAGCGTTGCGTGGGGAACGTTGACATGACGGCACTATTGTAGACACTCGAGCAGACGAATAGTAGAAGAGCGGGGGCTGCCGGACTATAAGCCGGTTTCTGTACCCTTGCGGGCGGCAATCATTCGTCTAGGCCACGCATTGCTGCGGAGCTCAAGCGATCTACCCGGAAGTCCAACGGAGCGGGCAACTCCTCCTCCCCTATTTGATCTTGCTCCGCGTGGGGTTTACCTTGCCGGCAAAATTACTTTTGCCGCGGTGCGCTCTTACCGCACCATTTCACCCTTACCGTCCATTTCTGGAGGCGGTATATTTTCTGTGGCACTTTCCGTATCCGTTTCCGGACCCCGGCCGTTAGCCGGCACGCTGCCCTGTGGAGACCGGACTTTCCTCCCCCGAAGTTCTAAGAACCCGGAAGCGATTGCCCATCCGGCAGCCCCTTTTTCATTGTGACATTGTGAGCCAACAAAATGTACGCGCCAGTACTCGTTTTTCGGAATTAAGTCTAAAGGCGTCCGCGAGATAACAAAAGTTTCCGGTGTATGCTAAGGGATAACTTTCTCGGGGGTTCTAAGACCCCTTTTAGTACCAGCCTAATTTGATTGAGGAGGGAAAGCGAATGAAGAAGCTGGCAGCACTCGGAGCGCTGGGGATCCTCGCATCAGCGGTTTATGCGCAGGGGCTCAATCCCGGCGGTCAGGCGAAAGATGATTGGGAGGAAATCAATTTCGAATTTAATTCGGCCATTCTGTCGGATGGTTATCCGAGCCTGTTACGGCTGGCTGAGTTGCTGAATCAGCATCGGGATTACAAAGTGCGGGTGGTCGGTAACACGGATTACGTGGGGTCCAACCCGTACAACTCACGGTTGGGCCAGCAGCGTGCCGACACCGTGCGCGACTTCCTGGTTAAGTATGGCGCGGCGGCGGATCAGGTCACGACAGCCACCGAGGGGAAAGGGCAGCCGGAAGCGCCCAACACGACGAAGGAAGGGCGATTTATCAACCGGCGAGTAACCCTGAGCGTAACCAACGCGCAAGGGCAGTTGGTGAAAGAGGGTAGCGTGCGCGAGGTGATCCAAGCTATGCCGGATCTCTCCAAATTGCAGGACTGCTGCGATCAGATCCTCAAACGGTTGGACAGGCTCGATGACATCCTGGCAGCGCTCAAAAACATGCAGGGTGAGAACGACAAGCTGCGAGCCGAGCTCGACGATCTGCGCAATCAGCATAATATGCTGCGCGACCAGGTGGCCGGGCTACCCAAGCCGCTGACGAATCAGGAGACGCAGACGATCGCGAACAATGCCGCCACCGGCGCGCTCGACGAAGCCCAGCGGCGCAACAAGAAGTTTTCCATCGTGGGACTGAACGTCGGTCCGTCGTGGGGGCCGAACCGCTTCGGCAACGGCGATTTTACGGCCAGCGGGCGCGCCCAGTTCTTTTCACCCTTCGGCGGCGACGGAACGCGTGCCGTACAGGCGCAGGGCGAGTACATGTATTATCCGGGTCGGCAAGAAGGCCAGTTCGATATAGGGCTGGTAGAGCGATGGGGCAATCTGCAGGCCGGAGGCTTCGGAAGCTTCAAGGGCATCACGTTCCGCGAATATCAGAATGCAGGCTTCCTGAGCCAAGGCGCGTTCCTTTTGGACTATATCTTCAGCCGCGGCCGGATCGGGGCATTCGTAACCGCCGGGTTTAAGAACGACGCGGTATTGAATTCGACCAATCTCGGCCCGACCTCATACCTGCAAACTTACGCGCACGTAGTGAATCAGAGCGGGATCAACGCTCTGATTGGAGTATGGGGCAACGCCTACATACAGGCGAGCGGCGGGTACTTGAGGATGCGTGGCCAGGACGATATGCCCGGCGCGGACTTCAAGCTGGTGCAACCCCTGAACGAAAAGGTCTCGTTCACAGCCGAGTTCGGCCTCAACGAAACCTATGTGGGAGCCTCGGACAAAGGCCGCGCGGTGTTTGGTTTCGAATTCGGCAATCACATCCGGCCAAAGGATTATCACGCTGTCACCACACCGGTACCGATGGAGATTCCTCGCATCCGTTACCAACTGCTCACACGGCGGGTGGGGAACAGTCCTCCGGTGGCGGACGCGGGTCCAAACCAGGTCGGCGTCCCGGCGGGTACGATTACTTTGAATGGATCGGGCTCCTACGATCCGGACGGCACGCCGCTGACGTATAGCTGGCAGCAGCTCGGCGGCAATACGGTGAGCATCGCGAACGCCAATGCCGCAGTGGCGACCTTCGCGGCCTCCGGAGGGCAGACCTATTACTTCCGGCTGACCGTAACGAATGCGGCAGGGCTGCAAAGCTCGGCTACGACAACGGTCACGACCACTGCGGGCGGTGGAAACGGCGGATTACAGATCACCTCCTTCTCGGCAAATCCGGCCAACATTCCGCCGGGCGCAACGACCACCTTGAGTTGGACCGTAACGGGCGCATCGAGCGTTTCGATCTCTCCGGGAATCGGCAGCGTCAGCGCAAGCAGCGGCACTACTCAGGTATCGCCGCAAACTACGACCACGTACACTTTGACCGCAACCGGCGCGGGCGGCACTGTGAACGCCACTGCTGTAGTCACGGTGGGAACCTCGGCACCGCAGATCGTGCGCTTCGACGCGAACCCATCGAGCATCGCGCCCGGCCAGCAATCCACTTTGAGCTGGAGCACGAACAACGCGACGCAGGTTTCAATCAGCGGCATAGGCACGGTGACACCGAACGGCAGCACCACTGTCTCGCCGGATCAAACGACCACTTACACTCTGAGTGTCACGGGAACCAACGGCCAGACGGTTACGGCTCCAGTGACAGTCACGGTATCGACAGGTAGGGTACCGCAGGTGGTTACCTTCACGGCCAATCCTGCGAACATCAGCTCGGGTCAGAACACGCAACTGTGCTGGCAAATCACCGGCGCCACGTCGATCTCGATCACGCCTGGCGTGGGGAGCAATCTGAACGCAAACGATTGCGCCAGCGTCAGTCCGGGCACGACCACGACCTACACACTGACGGCCACGAACGCCACCGGCCAGATCCAGGCCAACACGACGGTTACGGTGGGCCAGGTGCAAATCCTGTCGTTCACCGCCAACCCGGTAACGGTGAATTCCGCCGATCCGACAACACTCGCCTGGACGACTGCCAATGCCACATCGGTGGTGCTGATCGGCGCAGACATTCCGCCGCAGACGCTTCCGGTTAACGGCAGCCTGGTAATACGTCCGACTACCAACTCGACCTACACCCTGACAGCTTACGGACCTGGAGGACAGACCGTAAGCGCCACGATATCCGTGTTTGTCAGGTAATCCCGAA
This sequence comes from Terriglobia bacterium, assembly GCA_019242155.1. Classification (GTDB taxonomy): domain Bacteria; phylum Acidobacteriota; class Terriglobia; order Bryobacterales; family Bryobacteraceae; genus PSRJ01. Next base: position 7,735 of record JAFAWA010000331.1, read on the forward strand.
TGCGCGGTGGCCGGACGCTTGTCCGGTCACCGCCGGGCGGGTAAATTCGACAAGCAAAGCCAATTTTGAATCGCCCGGCGGGGCTATTCCCGGCTGCCGCTCGGGGTTCCGCATTGCCAGTTTTCTTCGAAAGATCTGACGACGTTGCCTTTAAGGCTGCTCCAGCCGGTGCTCCAGAATCAGTCCGGGAGTGAAGTCTTCTACCTTTAGGTACCACGCGGCGGTCATCTCTAAAGCCTGCTGAGGCACAAGGCCGATGATCTCCGATCCGGCGACCCTGATTCCATAGCGCGCGGCCTCGGCGCGAACGGCCTCGAACGCGACGTGGATGGGGGTCTCCTCAAAGTCCGTAAGATTCATGGAGACCTGAGCCTGATTGCGGGATGCGAGAAAAAGCCCGAGCGCTTTCACGTAAGGCAGGCCGCCCGACGACTCGCGCACTGCCCGGGCGATTTGGCGGGCTGCCTGGAGATCCGTGGTTTCGAGATTCACGTTATACGCGATCAGAAACTTGCGCGCGCCCACCACTACGGCCCCGGCGGTCGGATGGAGGACGGAATCGCCAAAATCGGGAACAGGCACCCGGCCGCGCCGGATATCCGCGAGGTTGCGCGATTCGGGCCGTAAAGCCGCGGCCTCATACAGAAACACCGGTACGCCCAACTCTTCCCAGATGCGCCGGCCCGTTTCGCGCGCGATGAGGGCGCAATCCGCCAGCGTGACACCTTTGAGCGGAACGAAGGGAACTACGTCGGCGGCGCCTATACGGGGATGCACTCCCGAGTGCGAGCGCAGGTCGATCGAGGCAACGGCCTGGCGTACGGCCTGGAATGCGGCTTCGCCAATCACATCGGCGGAAGCGGCGAAGGTCAGCACGGAGCGATGATGATCGTGATCGGAGGTGCGGTCGAGGATCTGTCCTCCGGCGCGGAGAACGGCGTCGACTAGCGCGTCGATCTTCGCGGGGTCGCGGCCTTCGGAAAAATTAGGGACGCACTCGACCAGGGTTGCGGGCATCAGAAGTCATGGTAGCTGAGGAAGGAGACACGAGGGAAGCTGAGTGCGCAACTACCAGGCCGGGCGCAGGTCCTTGGGAGCCCGCGGCGCCACCTGACCTTCGTCCCAAATAATCTCTCCGCGTTTCATGGTGCGGTGAACCAGGTTCATGCCGAAGTGGTGGGCCAGTTCGCGGTAATCAGAGATATTGAGAATCAGCAGGTCCGCGGATTTGCCCGGCTCGAGCGAGCCGACCCGGCCAGCGCATCCCAGGGCGTGCGCGGCATTGATCGTAGCGGCACAAACCGCCTCGGCCGGTGTCATGCCCATGCGGCAACAGGCGAGCTTGATGATGGCCTGCATGTTGAGTGTGGGTGTATGGTGAGGGTTGAAATTAGTACCGAGGGCGACTGCCGCGCCCGCGTCAATCAGGGCCCGCGCCGGAGCATACCGCGCGTCGCGGTGGAAGGAGGCGGCAGGCAGTAACGTCGCCACCGTCTCAGAGCTGCCCAGGCGCGCGATATCCTCCGGACCGGCATATTCCAGATGATCAACACTCGCCGCGCCGTACTTGACGGCGAGCGCGACCGCTTCTGAAGCGGGCCCTTCGGCGTGCACCTTTCGTCCCAGGCCGAGACTCTGAGCCACAGCCAAATAGCGGCTCCAACTCTCGGACAATGCGGAAATGTTCTCGCAAAACACGTCGGCAAAGCTGGCCAACCGGCGGCGCTTCACCTTCGGCAGAAATTCGCCCGCGAGCCATTGATCCAACCCGGACCACTGCTGCTGTTCCGCAACGCCCGAGGGCGGCGACGCCAGCAACGTGGTCGGCACGATGTCCAGAGGCCGCCACTTTACCGCCTCGAGCACGCGAAGCAGTTTCAGCTCCGCCTCCGACTCCGGTCCGCATTCGGTTTTTACCTCGACCGTAGTCGTGCCGTGGCGGGCCATCGCCTCGAGGTGCACTCGCGCCTGGGTCTCGAGCCGCATGCCGGTAACGGAACGGAGCGCATGCTCGCTCGCGCCAGGCTCCGAATCGCACGAAGGCCGAAACGGGAACAACAGGTGAGTGTGGCTGTCTACAAAACCAGGCATGACCACCCGCCCGGCCGCGCTAATCTCAATGGCAGTGCGGGCCTGTGCCAGGTTTTCCACACGCCGGGTTGGACCGGCCTCGACCAAAACGCCGTCCTCAATGAGGAGAGCGCCGTCAGGAATTGCGCCGAGTTGCTGTAAAGCAGGCCCTCGCCTGGGCTGCCTAGTCCCGCGCAACGTCAGCAGTTGCCGGGCACCGCGAATCAAAAGGGTTGAAATCGTTCTAGGCTCCACCAGTACTCTACCATTAGAGATAGCCCACACTGGACCTTAGTACCAATGCCGAAATCCCCGCCAAAAGCCGCAAAGCGGCCGCTAAAGACCTTGGAACGAGTGTTTTCGAAAGCGGGGCTTGGCTCGCGAACGGAGGCAAGGAGCTGGATCGGGGCAGGAAGAGTTCGTGTGAACGGAAAAATCGTCCAGAACCCGGAGCATTGGATCGATCTCAACCACGACCGCGTAACTCTTGACGGCAAGGCACTTCGCCGGCCGGAGAGGCTTTATTTGCTGCTGTACAAACCGAAGGGATACCTCACCACGTATCGCGATCCGGAGGGGCGCCAGACCGTGTTCGACCTGCTTAAGGACGTACATGAATGGGTGGTGCCGGTGGGGCGTCTCGATCTGGATACGAGCGGACTGCTCCTGGTTACAAACGATACGCCGTTCGCTGAACGGATCATGAATCCGGAAAGTAAGGTACCGAAGACGTATCAGGTAAAGACCTCAGTGAAACTTACTGAGGACCAGGTCGAACAGTTACGCCGCGGGGTGGAATTGGCCGATGGACCGACCAGGCCGGCACTGGTCACCGTCTTGCGGGACCATCCGAAGTATTCGCACTTGGAGATCACGATCACCGAAGGCCGAAACCGGCAGGTCCGCCGAATGATTGAAGCTGTGGGCGCGAAGGTGTTGAAGCTGGTGCGCACCGCCATCGGTCCAATTCACATCGGCAGCCTGCCGATCGGGAAGTGGCGAAAGCTTACGGAAGAGGAGCTGCGGCTATTAGGCCAGAAGGTAGACATCACTCGCGCGTGAACAGGCGCTGCCTGGCCAGTATTTGTTGAATTACCTCCGTTTTTGCGTCTGCATAGTTCTGCGTGTATTTCCACTGCTTCTCTGAGAGCTCCCTTTTTGTTCGGGCATAAAGTTCACGGTCCGCCTGATTCGTCCGCAGCCAATCGCGGAAGGCCAGCATGCGCGCGATCTCGGGGCAGCCCTGCGAAAATACATGCAGATTCGCCCTATTGCCTGGCCCGCGAAACATTCGGTGTTCGTACCAACCAGGCTCGCGGATATGCAACTGGTAACCGGTATCTTCGAGTGCTGCCGCATAAGCGTCTTCTCGAGCGGAGTCGGCCACCACAAGGACAATATCGATGATCGG
>JAFAWA010000405.1 GCA_019242155.1 Terriglobia bacterium
CGCTCTCTACGGGCGAATCCTCGACCCTTCTCTGGCCAATGTCTCCGGCGCCCTAATTAGCGTAGTAAACGAAGATACCGGGTTTCGACACGTCGTCAATTCCGCGCCCGACGGCACCTATACGGCAGGTTCGCTGGGCGCAGGGTACTATAAGGTAACGGTGCGTAAGGATGGGTTCCGCACCATGATTCGCTTTCACGTGCCGGTTGCTGCCGGATCGGCCCGGGCGGATTTTCAGCTCGTTCTCGGAAGCGTCTCCGAAACTATTACGGTGGACGGCGCCCGGGCAACCACGCCGCGAGACCAGATAGCCATTTCGACCACGCTCGATCGCAGGGAACTGGAGCAACTGCCTCTCGATGGGAGAGGACTGTTGGGCCTGGTGGAGATGGCGCCCGGCACCAACGTCGTTCCGGCCACACGCGGAGACGCCGGCCAGTTCGTCACAGACGGGCAGCGGCCGAATACGAATTACTTCGCTGTGGACGGGATCTCGGCGAATCATGGCATAAGCGCGGGAGGAGTTCCGGCGCAGCCGACCGGTGGTACGCTGCCGGTTCTGAGCGCTTTGGGAAGTTTGGATTCGCTGATTCCGATAGATTCCGTTCAGGAGTTTGAGATCCGCACTTCCACGAGCGAAGCGAGATTCGGAAGACTGCCCGGCGCGAATCTTGAGATCAGCAGCAGATCGGGTAGCGGCGAATTGCATGGCTCGGCCGCGTACACATTCCGGCACGAAGTATTAGGCGCTAACGATTGGTTCGCCAATAAAGCCGGCGAACCGCGCGCCTCCTTGCGCGAGAATACCGGGAATGCGGCGCTAGGGGGGCCGCTGCGGCGCAACCGGACGTTTTTCTTCGTGGCCTATGAGCGCATGAGTCTGCTCGAGCCGTTTACCTGGCTCGCGCCGGTTCCCTCCGTTCCAGCGCGCGCGAACGCACCGGCATGGGCGGAACCGGCGCTTAACCTCTTTCCCAGTCCCAACGGTCCGGGGCTGGGTGGTGGACTGGCTGAGTGGAACGGAAGGGACTCGCGGCCGGGTGGTCTCCAGGCGGGCAGCATCCGGCTCGATCATGCTGTGAACCAACGCGTGTCACTGTTCACGCGCTATAGCGATTCGCCCTCGTCCAACCAGTTCGGCAGCACGCAGGTGAACTACTTGAACTTCCGTTCGTGGAGCGCCACGGTCGGCCTGAATGCAAGACTGGGTTCGGAAACGATCTTCGACATGCGCCTGAATCGATCGGCAACTTCGGCCGATTCGTACTGGAGGGGCGCGAGCGGCTGTGAATTGGAACCTGTCGCAGCCGTATTTCTTCCGGCCGCGCCAAGCTGTGACCTGCTGGTTCGTTTTCAGATCGACGGCGTCGGCCAAGTGATCTCGGGAATGGAAGGCAATCGGCGGCAGAGCCAGTTGCAGGCTGTGGAGTCGATTTCGCGAAGACAGGGAAGACATTCATTGAAGGCAGGCGCAGACTTCGTCCGCATACAACCGCTGCGGCACGATGCCAGCGGCAGTTTGAGTGTAATCGCCGACAGCCTGCCTGCGCTCGAAAATACCAGCAGCTTTTGGCGCGCGAATTCCGAACCCGTGAACGCGTGGACGCGAGTGGATGAGCTATCGCTCTGGGCGCACGATAGCTGGCAGATCGCGCGGGGGGTGTCGTTGGTCGGGGGCATACGCTGGGAGTACAGCCCGCCGCCGCCGGCGTTGGCCGGCATCAACTACCTGAATCCCGATACGGGAACCGTGCAGACCGCCTCTCGCCCTCTCTGGTATGGCGCGAGCGGCCACTTTGCGCCGAGGTTAGGGTTCGCGTTCAGCCCGGGAAAGAGCGGCCGCACGGTGTTGCGCGTCGGCGGCGGACTCTATCTCGATTCCAGTCTGAGCATCGCTACGGACGTGATCAACGGCGGCCCTCTGAGTCTGAATTTCACCAGCGCGCGCTATGGCTGGGTGTCTTCCTGGTTGAGTTACGGGTTCATGCCGAACCTCCGTTTGCCGGAGGTCGCGCAGTGGAGCGTTTCGCTCGAACATACGCTCACCGCGAACGATTCGATTTCGCTGGCCTACGCAGGAACGGCCGGCTGGGACTTGATTCGCCGCGAGGTCGGCGGGGCGGGAAGCACGCAGACCGCCTTGGTGGTTCTGACTACGAACAACGGGGCGTCTCAATATCACGGGCTTTTCGCGCAGTATCGAAGGCGGATCGGAAGAGGGCTGGAGGCGCTGGCTTCCTACGCGTGGTCGCACGCCCTGGATAATGCCTCGAGCGACGTGTTCCTGTTGTGGGCGGGACCCGGCTCGCCCGCTGCCCGCGATCGCGGCTCGTCGGATTTTGATCTGCGGGAGTCGTTCAATGCTTCGTTCAGTTACGCTTTACCGCGCCTGATGCAAGGTTGGTTCCTGGATGGGATTTTCCGGGCGCGCAGCGGCTTCCCCATGACGGTGCTCGATGCGGAGCAGTACAACGGAATCGGTTTGATGAACGCACTCCGGCCGGATCTTGTGCCGGGCGAGCCGGTGTGGATCGCAGGCACGTCCGCGCCGGGAGGTGAGACCCTGAACCCGAAGGCTTTCCGCGCGGCTCCGGCGGGAACGCAGGGCGACCTCGGACGCAATTCCATTGCGGGCTTCGGGATGTGGCAGATCGACCTGGCCGTACGCCGCGAGTTTCGTTTGGCCGATCGCCGCGCGATCGATGTGCGCGTAGAGGCTTTTAATGCTCTGAATCACGCCAACTTTGCCGATCCGGTCCGGTATCTGGATAGTCCCTTGTTCGGGCAATCTACGTCGATGCTGAACCTGATGCTGGGCACAGGCAGCCCCGGGAGCGGGCTCGCCCCACTCCTGCAAACGGGCGGGCCGCGATCTTTGGAAGCGGTTTTGCGGTTCCATTTCTAAGCCGAAAACTCCTCAAGAACCCGGTAAAACGCGGCTGCTTTGTGTTCCGACTCCGCGAGTTCTTCCGCGGGCACAGATTCCACGGTGATGCCGCAGCCGGCCACATACCAGATGCGGCCTCGAGCAGCCACCGCGGTGCGGATCGCGACGGACAGTTCCAGGCCGCCATCCAGCGAAATCCAGCCGATGCTTCCCATGCACGGTCCGCGGCGGTAGCCTTCTTCCAAGGCGGCAATCTCCATGGCGTGAATTTTGGGCGCTCCCGTAATCGACGCAGGTGGAAAGCTCGCTCGCAAGAGATCCTCGACCCCGCAGTCTGTACGGAGGCGGCCGGTCACTTCGGAAAATGTGTGATGCACGGTGGGCAGCGACATGAGTTCGGCATGCTTGGTTACGGCCACCGATCCGGCGCGGCATACGCGGCCAAGGTCGTTGCGGACCACGTCGACGATCATGGCCAACTCTGCGCGATCCTTTTCGGAACCCGTTAAGCCGGCGGCAAGAAGCCTGTCCTGCTCGCGATCGGTGCCTCGCGGGCGAGTTCCTTTAATGGGCCGGGAGCGAACTACGCCGTCTGCAACGCTAAGATACAGTTCCGGACTGACAGAGAGGACCGCGCCGCCTCTTGTGCGAATGAGCGCCGCATAGTCTGCTGGATTGATAGCGCGCAGGCGCAGGTAGAACGGCAGGATCGCTTCCGGGGGGAAAGCGGTCTCCAAGCGCCGGCACAGGTTCACTTGGAAGAGTTCGCCGTTGGTGATGCGCGCGACGGTGCGCGAGACGGCCTCGCAGAAGCCGCCGGGCGAAGGCGTGCTGGTCATCGGAGGGAGGCGGCCGAATCGAAGCTCGGGAGCGGCCGGGGCTGCAAAGGAAAGGTCCTCTATGGCCGGCTCGCGCCAGGCGTCGGTGCCGCGAACGACCCAGCCGGCGGCGGTCTGTTCGAGCCTCCAGTCGTAGAGAGCGAAGTGGAGGTCTGAGGGATCCCCGGCTTGAGATGGCGGCTGCGGGACATCTTCCAGTTGGCTGCCGAGTTCATAGCCGAGATACCCGTAGAGCTGCGCATCGCCCGCGCTGCCCCATGCCTCGAGGGCAGCACCGATCAGGTCGAAGCCGTTGGCCGGTATCGTCAACTCTCCATGCGGACCAGAGACGAGGGCTGTTCCGTTGGTCAGCGAAAGCCGGGCGATGGCTTGTTTCGCGAATTGCGCCTGGCCGGGGCGGTCGAGCCAAACGAAGTCCGGTTCGGTCCATAGCGCTTGGGCTACGGCGCACGGTTCGGGATTGCCTCTCAGTTCGAAGCTTTGGGAACGGGCACTTGGGCGAGGCGGCGGCAATACCTGGCGCAGAGTGTCTACGAGTGAGCGCCGGCGTTCGGGAGACAGACGGTCAGACCACATTCGACTCCGCGCCGAGAAAGTTTTCGAGTAGCCGAGGGCCGTGATCCGTTAGAAATGATTCCGGGTGGAAGAGGACACCGTGCGCGTGGGTACCGCGAAGCCGGCAGCCCATGATGATGCCGTCCGCCGTTCTCGCGGTGATTTCTAAAGAGGGTGGAACCGACTCCGGATCGACTTGAAGAGAATGATAGCGAGCTCCCGAAAAGGGGGTGGGCAAACCCGTGAACAGGCCGACGGCGTGATGAAACACTGGATTGGCCTTCCCGTGGACAGGCTTGCCGGAAGGAACAACTCGGGCGCCCGAAACGGCGGCAATCACTTGCATCCCCAAGCACACTCCCAACACGGGAATGCTGCCGGAGAGATTCCGAACCACGTCCGGGCAGACGCCGGTGCGCTCGGGGCCGAAGGGGCCGGGGGATAGGATGATGCGGTCCGGCGCGAGTTCCCGGACCTGTTCCAGTTCAATCCGATCGGAGCGATGAACCCGGCACTCCGCGCCCAGCGTCTCCACCAGTTGCACCAGATTCCAGGTAAACGAATCGTAGTTGTCCAGGACAAAAACTCGCACTGCCTCCAGTGTAGCCAGTGTATTCGGGCGTATTAATGGACAAGTTGGAAACGCGCTTGCACGCAGTGAGGCGGAAGGAGGAACTATGAAGAAACGCGCTTTGAAGCTGGGTGCTTTTGTTCTAGGAGCAACATTGGCCGCCGGTTTGGGAATGGCTCAAAACACGGGGACTGCCGAACGCATACAGCAAGGCGGCGCCGGACAGAGCAACCTCGTTCGCGAGGTACGGCACGAACTTGTACTGCAGCCCTATTATGGTGTGTTCGATAACCTCTCGTTCCGCGTCGATGGCTCCGCAGTTACACTGATGG
>JAFAWA010000434.1 GCA_019242155.1 Terriglobia bacterium
CGCAGCGCTGAACAGCCGTATGGGAAAAGAGACCAAGCCGAAAGTGAGATGGCCTTTCCAGACGCTCGATGCCATGAGTGCAACTCCGCGGTTTCAAGATACCATGTAAGCTAATTGAATTCAAGGATTTATGGCTCTCGAAGAATACGCCTCGAAGCGTCGCTTCTCAGACACGCCGGAACCTCCTCCGAACCTTAAGGCGGGCAAGAGTGGCACCAACTATTTCTGTGTGCAGCGGCACGATGCTACCCGCCTGCACTACGACTTCCGGCTTGAAATGGACGGCGTTCTGAAGTCGTGGGCCATACCGAAAGGGCCGACGCTCGATCCCGGAGTAAAGCATCTCGCGGCACATGTGGAAGACCACCCACTAGCTTACGGGGACTTTGAGGGAAATATACCGGCAGGTAATTATGGCGCCGGCAGCGTGATGCTGTGGGACTACGGCACGTTCGACCTGCTGGGCGGCGTCAGCGGCGCGGAACAGTTGGCGCGGGGAGATGTGAAGTTTCGCTTGCACGGGCAGAAGCTCCAAGGTGAATTCGCCATAGTTCACATGAAAGGCCGCGGCAAAGGCAACGAGTGGCTGCTCATCAAGAAGCGCGATGAAGCCGCGGTCAGCGGGTGGGACGTCGAAAGCTACGCTTACAGCGCTCTCTCCGGCCGCACACAGGAGGAAATCGCACGAAACCTTCCGGTCCGCAAAGCCAAGCGAAAAACCGCCGGCGCGGCCGACCGCGTGTGGGTGAGCGATCGTTCCGCTAAACGGACCGCGAAGGCGGCTAAGGAGCCCAAAGCCTCGCCGGTTAAAAAAAAACGAAGCTCGACGTCAGCGGCCTGAAAGGCGCCCGCCGCGCAGAGATGCCGGAGTCCATCGAGCCGATGAAGGCGTCGTTGGCGGACAAGCCCCCCAACGGCCAGGATTGGCTCTTTGAAATCAAATGGGACGGAGTGCGGGCTATCGCTTCCGTGGACCGCGAAGAGGTGCGGCTGCAGGCGCGCAGCGGGCTTCGCTGCGAACGCCAATATCCGGAGTTAGCAGTCATTCACCATCAGATCGCCGCCAAACAGGTAGTGCTCGACGGGGAAATTGCCGTTCTAGACTCCAAAGGTGTTGCGCGCTTCCACCTGATCCAACCACGCATCGCCAATGCCGACCCCAACTCTGTGGCTCATCTGGCGCGCTCGACGCCGGTTGTCTACTTCCTTTTCGATCTGCTGTATCTGGACGGATATGATCTGCGCCAGGTGGAATTGCGCGACCGCAAGAGGCTGCTCGAACAGATCATAACGCCGAGCGAGGTGTTGCGCGTTTCTGACTCCTTCCCCGGAGCCGGCGAAGAGATGCTTGCCGCTGCCCGGGAGCACGGCCTCGAGGGTATCGTCGCCAAACACGCTTCCAGTTGTTATGAAGCAAAACGCAGCCGCGAGTGGCTGAAAATCAAAATTGTCAACGAGCAGGAGTTTGTTATCGGCGGATTTACCGAGCCACAAGGCGAGCGCCAACACTTCGGCGCGCTGGTGCTTGGCGTCTATGAAGCAGGCAAACTCCGATGGGTAGGAAATGTGGGTACCGGTTTCGATCAAAAAATGCTGGCGAACCTATATGCGCGCTTCAAACCCCTGATCGCTAATACCTGTCCGTTTGCCGCGCGGCCGAAGCCGGACCGCGGTATGACATGGCTCCGCCCGGAATTGGTATGCGAGGTGAAATTTGGAGAATGGACCCAGGACCAGCGTCTCCGCGCGCCGGTATTCTTGGGACTGCGTAACGACGTGGTTCCCCGGGAGGTGCGCCGCGAACAGGTTGACGCCGAGGAGCAGCCGGATTTCTTGCATGAAGATGAGAAGGAAGCGACTCGCGAGATCGATGGGCAAACCCTCAAATTCACCAACCTCAATAAAGTTTTCTATCCGGAAGAGGGCTATACCAAGCGCGACGTACTCAACTATTACGCCGCGGTTGCCGACCTGATTCTTCCCCACCTGAAAGACCGTCCGCTTTCGCTCAAACGCTATCCGAACGGCATCAATCACGACTACTTCTTCCAAAAGAATGTCCGCGAGTCGCTCGCGCCCTGGCTGCGGACGGAGTTAATCGAGTCCGAGCACAATCAGGGGCCAATCAAATACGTGTTCGCGGAAGACCGGGCCAGTCTCTTGTATCTGGCGAATCTCGGCTGCATCGATCAGAACCCCTGGATGAGCCGTTCACCCACGCTGGACCAACCGGATTTCGTATTAATCGACCTGGACCCGCAGGAATGCCCATTCGAGCGGATCGTAGACGCGGCCCTTCTCGTAAAAGAAGTTTTGGACAAGATCGGCCTGACCGGTTATCCGAAGACTACCGGCGGCGACGGAATGCACGTCTACATCCCGGTAAAACCGATCTACTCGTACGCGGAAACGCGCACGTTCGCCGAACTGATCGCCCGCCTGGTTTTCGACCGGAAACCCGACCTGTTCACCACGCCCAGGTCCGTTTCCAAGCGGACAACGGACCGGGTGTATTTCGATTACCTGCAAAACGGCAAATCGAAAACCATCGCCGCTCCCTATGTCCTGCGAGCCTACGCCGGAGCGCCCGTGGCAACCCCACTTGATTGGTCCGAAGTGCGCTACGGTCTCGAACCCCGCCAGTTCAACATCAGTAATGCGCGCGAACGATTCGCGGAAAAAGGCGACCTTTTTTCGGGTGTATTGGAAAAGCCTCAAAACATTGAGGAGGCCGTCGGGAAATTAGAAAAGTTAATGCGTTGACGTAGAGGGCGCTCGACACCGTGCCTGGAAAGGCTTCGTTATCTCTCTTCGCCGACATGCGCCATCGGCGATTTGCGGTGATCTCACGTCGTACACGAATGCGACTTACTTACTCAGAACGCATACTTCACGGCCGCCTGGAGGATCCGCGGATCATTGGCGGCCAGAATTTTGCCGAACGTGGGGCTGTTCAATGCGGTAGTTGGGTTCATCAGATTTACGCGGTTAGGCACGTTGAAGGCCTCCATCCGAAACTGGAAGGACTGAGCTTCGCGGATACGGAAGGTCCGCACGAGACCCATATCGAGTTCCACCATGCCGGGTCCGGGGAGGTTGGCAATTCCCAGGCTTCCATATGTCCCAAGCGCCGGTTGCGCGAACGCCAGTGGGTTCAGCCACAGGGCCGCGCTCCTCGTAGGTGGAAATACGCTGGGCGATATCTCATTAGCACGTTCACCGGCGGCGCCGCTCAGCGCCTGATCGAGCCCACTGGTGACACTCAGAAAGGCACCTGACTGAACCCGCAGGATCCCGGAAAGCTGCCATCCGGCGGCGAGAGCGCGGAGCGTTCGATTGGATGCACTCGGTGTTTCGTATACCGCAGAGAGATTAAATAACTGCCGCCGATCGACGATATTACTGCTACAGTTCCCGCGACTCGACGCACGATCGTTCGGGATCATGTAGTTCGTGCCTGCTACGCCGATGCTTGTGTTTCCCAGGTCGCCGATACAGTGGGACCACGTATAGTTTGCTTGGACGGTCAGGCCGTGTACGGGCCGGCGCTCGAGCGACAAGATCAGCGCATTGTAGTTGCTGGTGCCGCCGTCGTCCATCTGCCCGATGCTTCCCAAAAAGCGCCCCTCCGACGGATTCAACTGGTAATACAGCCTCCTCTGATTGAGATTCGCGAGCGTGGAACACGGATTGAAGTTCTGGCCATTGATGGTGCATGCTCCCAAGCCGAGAAAGACACCGGGATTGATCTCTCCGTCGCCCCACATATGAATGACGTTACTTCCCAGGTAGGTAGCGGCCGCCAGCCAATTCCTTCCGACCTGTTTCTGTAAACTCAAATTCCACTGATTCTGATAGGTGAGTCTGGGATTGAGCGGGAAAGTAACTACCTGGCCGAAACCTGGAAATGTGACATTCGGCGACAAATAGAATGGGAAGGGATTGCCGCCCGGCTGGCTCGCCCACGGATCGGCAAAACTCGCAGGAGCATTCACCGTCACGCTGTTGCCGAAAGGCGGAATCTGCGCCATTCCGGAGTAGAATGCCAGGTTCGGGAGGTTGTAGAAGATGCCGTAGGAAGCGCGTACGGACATGCTTCCATCGCCCTTCGGGTCCCAGGCGAGCCCAAGGCGTGGCGCAAAGTGACCCAGCTCAGCGTAGGCCACAGACTTTCCCGGATAACCGGCATCGCCTGAAAAAATTAATCCCGCAGGCGCGTTCGGGTAAACTCTGCTGTGAATGCCCTGCGCGAAGAGGCCCGGATCGAAGTGCGAAAGGGCTCCATTCTTGAATGTCTCCGGAAGAAACGGTTCCCAGCGCAAGCCATAGTTGAGAGTTACACGGGGCAGGAGTTTCCAGGTGTCTTGTGCGTATAAGCCTATGTAATTCGAACGGTAGTACAGTTGCGTCGGGTTACTCTGCTGAAACGAGGATGGTTTGCCCAGCATAAGATCCGCGAGGCCCAAACCGGTAACTTGCCCGTTGAAGGTTACTGGAGCCACAGCGTTTACTACCGACGTGGCGTTCAGAATAGCGTGCAGCCAATCGGCGCCGAATCCGAGCTGATGGGCGCCACGAACCATGCTCAGATCCTCGCCGAATTGATACTCCATGGTGTTGTAGATGCTGCCGGTCGAAGAGGGAGAACCGATCGTGAAACCGTTCGCCACGGTGAGGCGCAGTGTTTTCGGCGCATAGACGAACAGATTGACTCCCAAATCGCCGAGATCAAACATTTGCGGGCTGACTTTTGGGTTCACGGAACGGTTGAAGGTAGCGCGGAAACTGCTTACGGTGGCAGATCCCAGTAAGTATGTGTCTCCCAAAACGATGGAGTGTATGCGGTCGTTCAGATTTGCCTGGCTGAGTGTTAGGGGGTTCTTGCCATCGTAGTCAGTCGGCTGATCGAACCACGCCAGCTCGTAGCGGCCGAACAGAGGATGGCGGTCGCTCCATTGGTAATCCAAGCGGGTCAAGCCGATATTTTCGTTGCTGTTTTGCACGCTGGCGTATTGCACTCGGCCGCAGGAATCAGTGGTTGCTGGTAAGAGCGATGCGAGTTTCACCGCAGCATTTTCTCATCGAAGAATGAGCCTGAAGCAAGGTGGAAGGGAAATCCGGAGCTGAGGCTCCTTTCTGATGATGTGATGATGCGGCAGGGCCGACCAACGGGAGGCACACGACGCCTGCAAACCAGGATGGGTTTTCCTTCCTTA
>JAFAWA010000458.1 GCA_019242155.1 Terriglobia bacterium
CCGGGCGATCGTGATGCGAAGCGAATCGCAGATGCGGCCAAAACCGCGGGTTTGCAACGCATCGACATGCTCGTAATCACTCACTTTCACGGCGATCATGTCGGCGGCGTGCCTGCGCTCGCGAAGATGATCCCCATTCAAATGTTCTACGACCACGGCGATTCCATTGAGGCGGGCAACTCACCGCAAACCACAAAGCTTTGGGACGACTACAAAGGCATTGCTGAAAGCAAGCGCGTGATTGTCAGGCCTGGCGACAAGATCCCCTTGAACGGCATCGATGTTACCGTTGTATCCGCCAATGGCGAAGTGATTCAGAAGCCGATTAACGGCGGGGCATCAAATCCGAATTGCCAGAATGCGCTGCAGAAAGACACCGACAAGACAGAGAATGGCCGCAGCACCGGATTCCTGCTTACTTACGGCAAATTCAAGTTCCTGGATGTAGGCGATCTCACTTGGGACCGGGAAAGCATGCTGGCCTGCCCTGTAAATAAGGTCGGTACAGTAACTCTGTTCCAAGCCACTCACCATGGTTTCGTAAACGGCCAATCCGGCGCGCCCGCTCTCGTGTGGGCCGTGAATCCTCAGGTGGTCATAGTGAATGACGGTCCGCGCAAGGGTCTCGAAGGCGACGCGTTTGAAACCATCACCAAGATTTCCCGTCTCGAAGACACGTGGCAAGTCCACCGCGCGCTAAAGAACGATGCCTCCCACAACGCCAAGGAGCAGCAAATCGCGAATTTCGAAGAAAGCACCGACTGCAAGGGTTTCTGGATCAAAGCCTCGGTATCGGCAGACGGCCGCTTCACCGTGACCAATGGCCGCAATGGTTACAGCAAGACGTATACGGCGCAGCCTTGAACAGCCGGGCTATTGCTTCGTGGCTGCTTCGGCGTCGAGGTGCCGGAAAAAGCCCAGCTCCGCGCCGGTGAGCAGTTTTGTCGCAAAGATGATCTGTCCCGTGTGCATCGAAAAATGCTCCACGACATGATAGATCGCCTCTAACACTGAAACGTTGTAGCCCTGAATAGTGAGCCGCTCCTGCAGCCGCTCTACCGGCAGTCTTCCGAGTAACTCCAGGGCTTCATCGAGCGTGGACCGTAGCTGCGCTTCCAATTCTGCTTTAGCCGAGCCGCCTCTTGCTGAAAATTCCCGAGCGCGAACACGCCGATCCGGCTCGCCGCCAATGCTCGAAATCATCCATTGCCGCACGTTCCCGCAAAGATGCAATACCAGATTGCCCACCGCGTTTTCGTTTTCTTTTCCACGGATCCAGATCTGTTCTTCGGTCAGGCGGTCTAAACAGGCATCCAGGCGGTTGCCCAACTCAAGCAGTTTTAGTGCGGAGAAATCTAAAAATACTTTGCCCAGCGCGTTTTCCGGCATAGCTCAGCCTCGCTTCCGACCCGATTTCTTGACCCCGCCCTTCTTAGCGGCACTTTTAGCCGCGGTGCTCTTTGTTGAAGCGCTATTTTTCGAAGCACTGTTTTTCGAAGCGCTCTTATTGGCCGCCGACTTTTTCGCCCCCGCCTTTTTTGACGCGCCTTTCTTGGGCGGCACATCCCCGCCGGCCCGCCGCGCCTCGCTTAGCCCGATTGCGATCGCCTGTTTCCGGTTTTTTACTTTAGCGCGGCCACCGGACTTGAGCTCGCCATGCTTGAACTCGTGCATCACCTTTCCGACTTTGGCTTGTGCTTTCTTCTTCGCTGAGCCTTGCTTCTTCGCGGCCATTCATCATCCTCCATTCGCAAGTATAGCCACGTCCCCTCACTCGACGATAGAGCACCAGAAATAAATCGCACGTCGGCTATGCTGAAGGAAACGGTATTTCGTCTTGCTTGCACCTATTCATGTGATCGGCGGTGGAATGGCGGGGAGCGAAGCTGCGTGGCAGATCGCCAGGCGCGGATGCCCGGTCAATCTGTATGAGATGCGGCCGGCGCGCAGCACGCCCGCGCACCAAACCGATCGCCTGGCGGAGTTAGTGTGCAGCAACTCGCTCAAATCCGAACAGCAATCGAGCGCGCCTTGGCTGCTCAAAGAAGAATTGCGCCGTCTCGGCTCGCTGCTGCTGCAGGCGGCGGAAGCGGCGCGTGTGCCCGGTGGCCACGCGCTCACCGTGGATCGAAGCATCTTCGCGGAACAGGTCACGTCCGCAATCGAATCCGAGCCGCTGATTGCGCTCCGGCGCGAGGAGATTACATCTCTCCCAGATGGCATTTCGATTATCGCGAGCGGCCCCCTCACCAGTGATGCGCTGGCACAAGAGATCGCGCGGCTTACCGGTTCGGATCGCCTTCACTTCTACGACAGCATCAGTCCCATTGTCGACGCCGAGACAGTAGATACAAACATCGCGTTCTGGGCGTCGCGCTACGGTAAATCGACGGACGGCACCGAGGACTATCTGAACTGTCCCCTGGACCGCGATCAATACGAAGCCTTCGTCGATGCCTTGCTCGAGGCCCAAGGAGTAAGCGCGCACATTCCCGAAGATGCAACGCCGTATTTTGAGGCTTGTCTGCCGATTGAGGAACTCGCGCGGCGCGGCCGCGAGACGCTGCGCTTCGGTCCCATGAAACCGATGGGACTTACCGACCCTCGAACCGGCCGGCGTCCTTACGCGGCGGTGCAGTTGCGGCAGGAGAATCTGCGCGCAGCGAGCTTCAACCTGGTCGGGTTTCAGAATCATTTGCGATTTGCCGAGCAGGCGCGCATTCTTCGGATGATCCCCGGCCTCGCCAGCGCCGAATTTCTCCGTTTCGGCCAAATTCACCGCAACACTTATATCAATGCCCCAGCGCTCCTCACAGCCACACTGCAACTCCGCCGTTCTCCGAATATCTTCTTTGCCGGCCAGATCTCCGGCGTCGAAGGTTATGTAGAAGCGATCGCCACCGGTCTGATGGCGGGCATGCACGCAGCTTCGATAGCGGCCGGCGACTCACCCCGGGCCCTACCGCGTGAGACTGCACTCGGCTCACTCTGCCGTTACATTTCCGCCGCGGACGCCGCCGATTACCAGCCCGCCAACATCACGTTTGATCTCTTGCCGCAACTCGACGAAAGCACGCGGCAGCGCCTGCGTCGGGATAAAGCCGCCAGGCACGCGGAGGTCTGCCGGCGCGCCCTGGCCGCGCTTGAGGAATACCGGCACGTCTATGTCTGAGCTCGAGCGCCGGATCCATCAGTACCTGGCGGAACTGGCCCGGACAGGCGTTTCGCCGCACAGCCTCCGCGCTTACACCAGCGACCTCACCCAGTTTCTTGCGTACCTCTCGCCTCCGCAACTGGAGCCCCCCGCGCCGGGCGAGATCGATGTTCTGATCATCCGGGAGTGGCTCGCGTCGTTATATCGCGACGAACTGACTGCGCTCACGATCCGCCGCAAACTGGCGGCGGTGCGTGGCCTGTTTCGCTTTCTCCTGCGGGAAGGTTCTGTGTCGGTCAACGTGGCGCGGCTCGTCCGCACACCCAAAGCTCCCAAGAGCCTCCCCGACGTTCCCACGCCGGAGCAGGTGAACACGCTGATAGACCGCGTGAATGATGACACCGGACGTCTCCAACCCACGCGCGATCGGGCCATTTTCGAGATGCTCTACGGCTGCGGCCTGCGCGTCAGCGAGCTTGCCGGGTTGAACTTGGAGGATCTCGACAGCAGCCGGCAGTGGCTCCTGGTTCGCGGCAAGGGACGTAAGGAACGCCAGGTGCCTCTACCTCGCATGGCCGCGGCGGCCCTGGATGTATATCTCGCCGAACGCGCCACTCTAGACCGCGTCCCTCGGGATGCGCATGCCATCTTTCTAAACCATCGGGGAGGCCGCTTAACCGATCGCGGCATCCGCGGAATCGTCAAAATCTACGCTACGATGCTGGCGGGCGATTCCTCGCTGCACCCGCATAGCTTCCGGCACGCATACGCCACACATCTGTTATCGGCCGGCGCCGACCTGCGCGCCATCCAGGAACTGCTCGGCCATGCCCGCCTCTCGACCACGCAAAAGTACACGCAAGTGTCGCTTACGGAACTGATGGCGGTATACGACAAAGCACATCCCAAGGCCTGAGCAGTGCAAAAATTTTCTCGCGAGCTTCGGGCAATGTGGACTCTCGCATGGCCGCTTGTCTTGGCAGAGTTGGGCTGGATGGCGCAGGGACTCATCGACCTGATCATGGCGGGTCCCTTGGGTCCGGCGGCAATGGGCGCCGGGACGCTCGGGAACATGCTCTTCTATCCACTTGCGATCTGCGGTACCGGTGTCCTGCTGGGCATGGACACGCTCGTGGCTCAGTCGTTCGGTGCGCAGGACGCGGACGACTGCCGCAAGAGTCTGGTGAACGGTGTGTGGCTGGCGCTCGCACTCACACCCCCACTCCTGGCGATCATGTGGTTGCTCATCCCTCTGATGGGTATGCTCGGTATTAACCCGCGGGTTCTATCGCTGTTTGGGCCGTATCTTAAAGCGCTGATGTGGGGCATTCTGCCGCTGCTTCTGTACAGCGCGTTCCGCCGCTATCTGCAGGCGATCAATCTTGTAAAGCCAGTGACACTCTGCCTGCTCGGCGCCAACATCGCAAACGTCGTGGGGAACTGGGTGCTGATGTACGGACACTGGGGCGTGCGCGCGATGGGATTGGAAGGGTCCGCATGGTCGAGCACCGGCGCGCGCATTGTCATGGCGGCGGTGCTGGGCGCGGCCATTGTCCTGCGCGACCGCCGCGTTACTCACCTGTCCTGGCGCCCGGACCTGTCACGCATCCGCAGGCTCATTGCGCTTGGTTTGCCCGCCGCCGGGCAGATCGGCGCTGAAGGCGCTATTTTCGGCCTGGTCACCGTGATGGTTGCCCGCTTGGACGAGGTCTCGCTCGCAGCGCACAGCATCGCATTGAATGTGGTCAGCACTACATTTATGGTGCCGCTGGGGATCAGTTCCGCCGCGGCGGTGCGTGTTGGCCAGGCGGTAGGCCGCAAGGACACCGGCGGCGCGGCACTCTCCGGTTGGATGGCCGTACTGCTGGGTGCGCTCTTTATGGCAACCGCAGGCCTCGCGCTCGCGCTCGTGCCGCGTTGGATCGTGGGAGCATTCAGCTCAGACCCGGCCGTGATTGCTGCAGGCGCAGTGCTGCTCGAGATCTGCGCTGTATTCCAGCTCTTCGATGGATTTCAAGTTGTCACCACCGGAGCGCTGCGCGGGCTCGGAGACACTCACACGCCGATGATCGCGCATTTCACCGGCTACTGGCTGATCGGTCTGCCTATAGGCTACGTATTGTGTTTTCACTTGGGCTGGGGCGCGCGCGGCATCTGGACAGGGCTCAGTGCCGCTCTGGTGCTTATCGGCGCCGCGCTGCTGTTGGTGTGGCGGGTGCGAGTGCTTCGGCTGGTGGAGGCGGCGCGCCCAATTAGCAAGAAGACAGTTCTTTTCTAGCGAAGTCTTTGCGTCCGAGCCTACTGCGCCCCGCTAACCCCCGGCGCTCTCTCATATAGAATGTCGCTTAGGTGCCGTGCGGTCTCGCGCCGCGGTTCGTCTCCGTTCATGCCCATGCTCCCCTTCGAAATCTACGCCATCCGTTACGCCCACCTTGGCCATCGGCACGCAGGCGAGAATTTCCTGCTGGCCGATCCGCACGAGTACGCCTCCGACCTGGACTACTTCGTCTGGGTGTTGCGCCGCGGCGAGGAGGTCTACCTCGTAGATACCGGTTTCGCCGAAGAAGCGGCCCAACGCCGCGGACGCGAATTGCTGCGTTCCCCCGCCGACTCTCTCGGACTGCTCGAAATCGATGCGCGCCAGGTGACTGAAATTATCTTGACCCATCTGCATTACGACCACGCCGGAAATTTAGACCAGTTTCCGCGGGCCCGGTTTCATATACAGGATCGCGAAATGGCCTACGCTACCGGGAGGCACATGGGCCACGGTCCGCTGCGTGCGCCCTTCGATCTGCCGGACATCCTGCACATGGTCCGCCACGTGTTCGCAGGCCGCGCGGAGTTTCACGATGGCGATGCCGAGATCGCGCCCGGGCTGACGGTGCACCGTGTTGGCGGACACTCGGCGGGGCTGCAGGTTCTGCGCGTTTGGACCGGGCGAGGTTGGGTCGTCGTCGCATCCGATGCCTCGCATCTGTACGCCCACTTTCAAGCAAGCCGCGTATTTCCCGTGGTGTACAATGTCGGGGAAATGCTCGAGGGATACCGGCTTCTCTACCGGCTCGCCGACTCACCGGACCACATCGTGCCGGGCCACGACCCGCTGGTGATGAAACACTACCCCGCCCCGCGCCCGGACCTCGAAGGCATTGTCGTACGCTTGGATTGCGCGCCCTCAAAGGGTTGAAAGAAGAAACAATCAATGGCAGAGAGCATCGGGTTTGTCGGTGTGGGCAGAATGGGCGGCCGCATGGCGGCGCGAATCCTGAACGCCGGTTTCGACCTCACCGTTTTTGATACGAGCGACGCGGCGGTTGAGCCTTTGGTGGGCGGCGGAGCGCGGCGTGCCGCTTCCCCGGCGGCGGTGGCGTCGAATGCCGATATCGTCCTCGTGAGTCTTCCCATGCCCCCGGTTGTGGAGGCCGTCGCGCTTGGACCAGATGGCATTTCGCAAGGCACACGCGCCAAAATTTTCATAGATACTTCGACCACCGGCGCGACTTACGCCAAACGTGTGGCCGAGGGGCTCGCTGCCAAAGGAATCACCGCCGTAGATGCGCCTGTAAGCGGCGGCATTGCCGGCGCGGAGCGCGGCACCCTCGCCGTAATGGTCTCTTGCCCTGAAGAAACGTTCGTGAAAGTGAAGCCCGTGCTGGATTGTATCGGCAAAGTATTTTTCGTCGGCCGGCAGCCGGGGCAGGGTCAGACCATGAAGCTGCTGAATAATCTGCTCTCCGCCACCGCTATGGCGATTTCGTCGGAAGCCGTCGTCATGGGTGTCAAGGCAGGGCTCGATGCCAAGCAGATCATCGATGTCATCAACTCGGGCAGCGGCCGCAACACGGCTACGCAAGACAAGATTCCGCGTTGCGTCATTCCCAGAACGTTCGATTTCGGTTTTGCGGTCGGCTTGCTGAACAAAGATGTCCGCCTCTGTCTTCAGGAGGCCGACGCGCTGGGCGTGCCTATGGTCGTAGGAAGCGCCGTGCGCCAGATGCTTGCCATTGCTACCGCGAGCGAAGGCGCCGACGCGGATATGACCGAAATGGTGAAGCCCATCGAGAAGTGGGTCGGAGTTCAGGTTGGCGGCTGAGCTATGAGCGGTGTTGCCGCGCAGCCAGCAACGCTCTCCCGCCGGATGGTACGCGCCGCGCGCGGATTGACCTACGCCGGTCTTGCACCGGCGGTAATCGAAAAGGTTAAAACCGGCCTGCTGGACATGCTCTCCTGCGCATTCGAAGCGCGCACTCTGCCTTGGGGCGAGCAGGCGATCTGTCTGGCGGGCCGCGCATCAAATGGCGGGGCCGCCATTATCGGCACGCCCTGGCGAGCCGCTGCCGCCGACGCAGCGTTCGCGAATGCAGTGCTGGGCCACGGCCTCGTTCGCGAGGATATGCACACAGGCGCGGTGAGCCATCTGGGCGTTGTGATTTACCCGGTACTGCTCGCACTCGCTCAGGAGAAGCCGGTAAACGGCCGTGATTTTATCGCGGCCGCCGTGTCTGGATACGAGGTCGGCGCAGCGGTCGGGCGGGCCATTATGGATCAGGAGATGGTGCGGCGTTTTCGCCCCACCGGGATCACCGGACCCTTAGCGGGGGCAGTCGCCGGCAGCCGCATCCTGGGATTGAGCGAAGACGCCTCTGTCAGCGCGCTGGGATTCGCAGCGAATACTGTGGGCGGGTTGAATGAGTGGCCCTTCTCGGGCGGCGATGAGATGTTCTTCCATCCAGGTTTCGCGGCGCGCAATGCCGTTACTGCAACCCTATTGGCAAATTTCGGAGGACGCGCCTCCGAGAGCGCGCTCGATGGTCCGGCGGGACTGTTTTCCGCGTTCGGCAAAGCGGAACAGATCGCAGCCGTCGCACCCTTCACCGGCGCTCGGCCCGAAATTCTGTCGGTCTACTATAAGCCCGCCCCGGCCTGTAACTATGCGCAAACGGCCTGCCAGGCCGCGTTGGCTCTTGCCGGTTCTCTAGAGCCCAGCCAGATCGTTTCCATTACCGTGAGCGTGCCGGCCGCGGCGGTGAACTATCCCGGTTGCAATTCCGCCGGTCCTTTCGAGCGCATTCTTCAGGCAAAGATGAGTATCCAGTATTGTGTCGCGGCCACGCTGCGGTGCGGTGTCATTGAAGAAGCCAATTATCATTTACTGAACGATCCGGAAATCCTCCGGCTGGCCCGCATCATCAAGCTCGAGTCCGACACCCAGTTCTCCGCCGCTTATCCGCAATCTCAGGGAGCTGCCTTGGTCGTTTCACTGCGAAACGGTCAAACCCTGCGGGCTTCTCTGCCGGACGTAAACCCCGCCACTCCTCCGGAAATTCGGGAGCGCTTTCGAAAAGCCGCCGGACCAAAAGCGATGGCCATTGAAGAGCGAATCGAAAACCTGGAGAACGAAAGCAACTTCGAAGAGTTAAATTCCCTGTTGGGCCAACCATGAAGAAATATCAAATGCTGATTGGCGGCGCCTGGACCGATCCTGCTTCCGGCAATTGGTTCGAATCCGTTAATCCCTTCACCGCCGCCCCTTGGGCATTGGTGCCCCGCGGCTCCACCGAAGACGTGGATCGGGCGGTTGCCGCGGCGCGCAGCGCATTCTATGGCGAGTGGCGCAGCTTGACCGCGACCGCTCGGGGCGCTCTACTGCGCCGTCTGGGTGACCTGATCGCCGCCGATACCCTGCGTCTCGCCGAAATCGAAACCAAGGACAACGGGAAACTGCTGGCCGAGATGCGGGGGCAGTTAAACTACATTCCGCAGTGGTTTTACTATTTCGGCGGGCTGGCCGACAAGATTGAAGGCCGCGTCATTCCCATCGACAAGCCGGGGGTATTCAACTTCACGCGCGAAGAGCCGCTTGGGGTGATTGCGGCCATCACACCCTGGAACTCTCCCTTGCTGCTTGCCACCTGGAAACTCGCTCCGGCCTTGGCTGCGGGCAATACGGTCGTATGGAAGCCTTCGGAATTCTCCTCGGTGTCCGCCTTCGAATTCGGCGAACTGTTTGAGAAGGCCGGTTTTCCGCCCGGCGTAGTAAATATCGTGACCGGTTACGGTAACGAAGTCGGCGAACCGCTGGTGACCCATCAACACGTCGCCAAAGTAGCATTCACCGGCGGCGACCGTACGGGAGAGTCCGTTTACCAACAGGCCGCGCGGGGCATTAAACATGTCACTTTAGAACTCGGCGGCAAGTCGGCCAACATTGTCTTTGACGATGCCGATCTCGATGCCGCTGTGAACGGCGTTGTCTCGGGTATCTTCGCCGCCACTGGCCAAACCTGTATCGCGGGCTCGCGCGCTCTGATTCATCGCTCCATCTATGAGCCATTTGTGGACCGCCTGCTCGCGCTCGCGGCCACGGCCCGCATGGGCAACCCGCTCGACCTCACAACCCAAGTCGGACCGATTACCACGCGCCCGCAATATGAAAAGGTCTTGCAGTACGTAGGCATCGCCAAGGAAGAGGGCGCCATTTGCCGTTTGGGCGGCGGGCCGGGCAAGCGGCCGGAGTGCGGGGAGGGTTGGTTCGTCGAGCCCACCATCTTCACGGATGTGCGTCCGGAGATGCGCATCGCCAATGAAGAAGTGTTCGGCCCGGTCCTCTCTATCCTTCCTTTTGAAGATGAAGAGGATGCCATTCGCATCGCCAACAACACCGTCTATGGCTTGGCGGCCGGCGTGTGGACCACCAGCATCCGCCGTGCTCTCGTGATGTCGGAAAGACTCGAAGCGGGAACCGTTTGGGTGAATACCTACCGGGCGGTCAGCTATATGTCGCCCTTCGGAGGTTACAAACGCTCGGGCATCGGCAGGGAAAGCGGCGTGGACGCTATCCACGAATATTTGCAAACCAAAAGCGTATGGATCGATATCTCGGGCAACAGTCCGAATCCGTTTGTCATGCGGTAGACCAGCGGCTTGTCGACGATGCCACGGCCCGGTACATGGCCGAATCGCGGCGGCACTTCGACGATCTGCGGCAGGTTTCGGCCCAACTCGCAGGGCTGCTGGTCCTGGCCGCCGCCGGATCGCGCAGCGCGGGCCCTCATCATCCCATAGTCGAATCGGCGGCCCAGCTATACGGAGAGGCTCTCGACGGCATCCGTCAAATGCGCCTCACCAGAAGGTCCCGTAAGCATCACCAGCATCTGATCGAAGCTGCCGAAGCGCTCGGCCAGGCGCTGGCAGCCGCCCGGAGCGGATTGGCCATCGATCCGGTGCTCGTGCCGTTACGCGCCGCCTATGCGCAACTCGAGCTTGCCTCGCGCGAGTTGCCGGGATTCCAAATGGTCGCTTTCGATCAGGCCTGCTGCCGGAGGAACGAGTGAACGCATACTCCATCTGGGTTCTGGAATACGCCTACGTACCCAATTACCACTTGAGCGGCCTGATTTACGGCGCTCACAATCAGGGGCATCGCAAGCTGCCGTACTGCTATGTGCTGCTCAAGGGCCAGGGACAACTCGCTCTGGTGGACGTCGGCTACAACCACAAAGCCCACGGTGAAGTGTTGGCGAATACCTACGGCGTAGAAAACTGGCGGCCTCCCCGCACCGTGCTCGGTGAATGCGGCGTCGCTCCCGAAGATATCTCTACGGTATTCATCACCCACGCGCACTTCGACCATATGGGCAATATCGAAGATTTTCCCAATGCGCGTTTCTACATCCAGGAACGCGAACTCTCGAAGTGGGTTTGGGCCATGTCCCTGGACCGCCGGTTTCGCTGGTTGATGCTGGGCATTGACCCTGCCGACATCATGCGGGCGGTGGACCTGGCGCGGCAATGCCGCCTGGTTTGCGTCGACGGGGGCCGCGAGGACGTGCTTCCCGGCATCGATCTCTACGCCGCTTACGACACGCATACCTGGGGCTCTATGTATGTGCACGTGCGTAACGATCTGGCCCGCAACTCGGAAAACAGTTGGGTCTTCGCGGGCGACCTCGCGTACACCTATGAGAATCTGCGCGGCTGGGACGCGCGCGACCCGCAATACGTACCGGTAGGACTTGCCACCGGAAGCCAGTTCAATCTGTTGATGACGGCCGATGCCATGGTGAAGAAAGCCGGCGGCGACTGCCACCGCGTGATCCCGCCACATGAGGAGCGACTCCGGGAGTTGTATCCTTCCCGGATCACGAAAGAGGACTCCGCATCACCGAACTGGCATTGGCGGGCGGGGAGTCGAGCCGGGTTGCGTAAGGTCCGCCTCTGACCGGGCAGGGCGTGTAACCGCCACCATTGAAACGCGTCGATCAATGCGCGGGGTTCGACTGCGCGCCGCTCTGCTGCTCCTTCAGAATTGCCTGCAACATGGCCTCTTCGATATCTGCTTCGAGCGTGCAGTTGCGCGGATCGATAAACGGATTCTGCGCACCGCTTGCGAGCTTTGCGTACTTCTCCTGCATGTTGTACTGCGCGGGGTGATCGCCCAGTTGCACGTCGCACGGCAGCGAGCGCACAAGTTTAAAGGAGCGGTTGAATTCGGCGGCAACGGCGGGCGTTACTACCGCGGGCGGACGCAAGCTGCAATTGATGACCACGTTATAGGTTTTGCCGTTATCCTCGGCCTGCGTCGTCCAGGTTGTGCAGCCGCGCGTGTGACCGGGAGTCAGATGGGCGACCAGGGTAGTGCCGCCGAGCGTTACAGACTCACCGTCGTGCAACGTTTTGTCCACCGGATGCTCCTTGCCGCCCGGCTTGATTTCCCGAAGCGCGGGCAGATCCTCCGCCATCGCCATCACCTGCGCACCCGTTAACTCTTTTACCAGCGCATCTCCTTCCTGATGGTCGCCATGAGCATGGCTCCCGAGCAAAATTTTGATGTCGGAAAATTTGAACCCCAACTGCTGGACGGACTTTTCAATGGTGCGCACATTGCGTTCATACGTACTGTCGATCAGAATGTTGCCTTGCGGCGTAACCACGAGAAACGAACTGAGGGTTCGCGTACCCACGTAGTAGATGTTGCCGATAATCCTATGCGGCGGAAACGGAGTGGTCTGATCCTCCGGGTTTCCCATGTTCCGCGTCAATATAGACCGGGGCGTATATGTCTTTCCCTGGACGGTGACGGCCGGATGATCGGGAGCAGGTTGAGCGCGGAGGGTACCGGCGCTACGACTGAGAAATGCGCCCAAGATTAGAAACCCGAGTAATCTCGAACCTCGGAGAGGTCTCATACTGCCTCCAATTTAGAAGGTTAATCCTAAACGCCCGACGAATGTTCGCGGTTGTAGAAAGTGGGTGCCGCTGAATGTGGATAAGAAGTTGTACAGGGCCACCTTATTCGTGAGGTTTGTGATGGCGATGGAGACCGTAATCTTTTCGCGTTTTTCGCTGTGGAACAGATTATCCGTGCCGAGGCCGAGATCGAACACATGCCGCGGCTGCACCCGGTCTGGATTGTGATCGTCGTTCTCCTGGCTGGGAAAATTATCGTAACCCCCTTGGGGCAGCGTGATCAGTTTTGAAGTGACTTTGCCTTCTCCTCCCGATGAGGTTACACAATCCGAGAGAGGATTGGCGGCGGTAGCAAACACGCCATTGCACGCCAGGCCCAGACTCACCTGCTGATTAGGCGTGAGCAATGCGAGCGCGGCGCCTGCGTCCGGAATGCCGCTCACTACCAGGCCGCTATCATATCGCCATGTCCAGGCAATCCACTCCCGATTTCGGTGCTGGTAGCGAAGGACCGCAGTAGATTGAAAGGCCTGATCGTGGTCGATACGGAACACAGCAGCGGCCAATGGAGCGCCGAGTGAAATCAGTCCGCCAACCTCGGGCGGAAAGTATCGCGCCCGATTGTGGCCGAAGGTCCAATAAGCCTGGAAACCATGCAGGCTGATCGTGCTCACCCGGCCCGTAACTCCATCCAGCTTGGAGTTATGCCAGGCAATGGGAAAAGTAATGGTGGTAAAGCCGAGCGTATTGAAATCGTATGCGTTGTGGGTGTACTTCCAGAAGTAGTCCAGATCGATAATGATCCATTTGCCGAACGCTTGTTCAAGGCCGCCATTGAACTGATTCCGATTTCCGGGGCCGATCGGCGTTCCGGAAGAGCCGAATATCGACTGCGCAAGCCCTCCCAGCCCCGTCGCGCTTGAGAGTAATAGATTCTCATTGAAAGGCGTTTCGAAGGTGCGCGCGTAAGCGGCCCGCAGCACGGTGCCCGCCGGTCTGATGTTGTAGGCGATGCCCAGCCTTGGCTGAGGGCCCGGCTTAGTGACCAGCCCCTCGTACTCATCGAAGCGGAACCCTGGCGTCAAAACAAAATTGCCGAACCTGATTTCGTCTTGAATATAGAATGCGTATTGGTTGATGTTGGCGGCGGCATGGTAATGGAACAGAGTGCCGCCTCTGGTGAGGTCGTAGCTCAGTAAAGACGGAAGAAACGGAGAAGTAGCGTTCGGATTCTCCGCGGTATTGGCTTGATAGCCGGCCGCTGCGCACTGCGATGGATCGGTCAAACTCGGGTCCCCCACAGAAGCTCCAGCATTATCGATGCACGGTGAGTTAAGGGTCGGATCGGTCAGACCGAAACCGAAATTCTCCAAAAGCCGTGTCTGTTTGAGGTCAATCCCATATTTCAAATTGTGGTGGCCCTTGGTGGTCGTCAGATCAGCGCGCACCCCCCAATTCAGGAGTTGGCGGTCCTGGCTCTGGGTCGTCGGCAAATCGGCGAATAGCCCGGCGCTGGGGTAATAGTTCAATTGATCTTTTCGAGCATACGGGTTGATGGTAAGCAACGTACTTGGACTGAGAATCCGCTGATATCCAGGCGCTATGTTCCAGGTGAGCACGCGCTGGTGCTGGTCCTGGCCAGTCGCTATCTGATCATAGTCGTTGGGGATTTGGAACCAGTTCCGTGCAAGGAAAATGTTCAAATGGAAAACATCTTTCGTGTCCGGTTGGAAATCGAGGCGGTCGAAAATCGATTCGTTGTTGCCGATATCGTGAAACGGTGTGAACTCTGGAGTATCGAGAAAATGCCCGGTTCGCACGCCACCGAGCGCGATAAAATTTCCGAATCTTGCGTTGCCGAAGCCCAAGGAGACTCCCCCGCCCGCGGTGCCGAAAGACCCGTATTGCGCGCCGATGCTTCCCGACGGCCGGCCCGCGTTGAGTCCCGACCGTGTGGTGACGTCGGCGACCAGGCTGGTTTTATCGCCGTATTCGGCCGCGGGTGTGCCGGTGGTCACTTCCATGCTCTGAATCGCGCTCGTGGGTAGCTGGGTAGAAAAAACTTTACTCTGCTGGTCACTGATTGGCTGGCCGTCGATCCGGAAGTCCACCTGTGAGTGATCGCCAAGGGGATGAAAGAAACCATTCCCATCAGACGCTACGCCGCCGGTGCTATAAATTACCGCTTGGCTAAGACCGCCCGCCGTGTCGAATTGCGGGAGCTGAGCAAGTACGTTCCGGTCGGCATCCACATGAGCAGAGGGATCGAGTTCGAGAACATCGGCGCCCGCAGCCTCTACCGTAATCGATTGCTGCGACCCGGCAACCGCAAGCGTGGCCTTGACCTGGACAGGCAGCGAACTCCGGATGTCCACGTCCTGCACGAAGGCCGCGAAGCCCGGCGCAGTCACCTCCATATGGTATGGGTTGGGAGGAATATTCACCAGGCGGAACGAGCCGTCTGGCTGGCTGGTAGCACGCTGCGTATAGTTTGTAAGAGGATTGTGCAAAGTAATAGCGGCTTTGGGGACAGCGCCCCCGGACGCATCGGCCACGGTTCCTGTGATCGTTCCCGCGTTGCCCAGTGATTGGCAGAATACCGGGCGAATCAATCCAACAAGAAACACTCCGAGAGCGAGAGTTCTTTTCATGGTGTCCAGTATTCGTAGAGACGAACGGGTTTAACTACTCTAAACTTGCAGCCGGACGGCTATGATCATGAGCGGCCATAATTCGGCCATGAGCGGAGCGTGCGAGCACGCACAGTGATTACCACTGCAACATTTCCCGGATCTTATGCGCCTGTCTCTTCGCTACTACTAGTTGCAACGAGTTACTCAGGGTAATGCACCAGCGTTGGCTACTGAGCGCGCTCAATTTGCGTACATGGTTCACATTCACAATGGCGTTGCGGTGCACGCGTTGGAACTGGGATTCGTGCAGGCGCTCCTCGATTGCGCGCAGAGATTGTGTGGCTAACAGACGCTGCTTCGCGGTGATGATCCAAACCAATTCCCGTTCGGCCTGGAAAGCCAGGACCTCATCGGTGTCCAAGAGAATATAATCCGCTCCGTTACGCCCGACGACTCTTCGGCTCTTGGCGGGATTGGCAGGCGTACTCAGAGACGCGATCTGGGCAAGCTGATTGGCGACCTCGACCGGGCGGTGCAGAACGCTCTTCACGCGCCCGATCGCCTTTTCGAGGCGTGCTTCGTTGACCGGCTTCAGGAGGTAATCGATTGCCCCTGCTTCAAACGCTTGAATAGCGTGCTGGTCGAAAGCCGTGACGATCACGATCAGCGGAAGCGGCGGTTCGGTGAGGCTGCGGACAACCTCAAAACCGCTCATCACCGGCATCTGCAAATCGAGAAATACCAGGTCGGGTTTGAGCCTTCCGATCTGCAGTAACGCCTCTCTACCATTTTCGGCTTCGCCGGCAATCACGATTTCGGGCCACGGAATTAGCTCCTCGCGTAGAACTTTCCGCGCAATCGGCTCGTCATCCACAATGAGCGTATTGATTTGACGAGCATTCATTTTTCTTAGATCTACTCCAACTTTGCCGATTTATACGCACTACAAATCATGAGCGTCCTGGTATAGGCTACCAACGGGCGAAATCGCAAGATCGGCGGGAGGCCTCGCCGCAGTACAGTAGAGTTACCGGTAAGAAGAGCCGGTGCTGTGCCCCCGTTAAGCCAACCCCTGCTGATTAACATTCTCGGACACACGGCCGGCACGCTGATCTTCGCGATCTTTCTGGTACTTGTGTACAGTGGCCGCGGATGGTCGGGAGGCAGAGGCCGATATCTGTCGGGGCTTGCGGCGACCCTTTCCCTGATGTGGAATCTGGGGTCCCTCATCGTTCTGGCAGCGCCGGACCTGCACCCGGGCCCAACCGCTCTGGTCGTAGCCGTAAGCTTTTCAGCGTTCAGTTTGCTGCCCGCGGTGCTGCTGCATATATCGATCGAAGACAGCTGGCTGGTACGTGCAGGTTACGTTCTTAGCGCCATCGCGATCGGGATGCACTTTCGCGAATTGTATGGGGATACCGCGGCTCTGCACCAAAGTGCTCTCCTGCTGATCACCGCCGGTTTCCTCCTGCTGACCGCTATTGCGGTGTTTGGGCCCGCCGTTCGCAGCAAGAGCGCAGGGCGCTGGCGTGGAACGCGAATTCTGGGAGCTATGTGCCTGGCGCTCTTTACGACTTCGTTTGTCCACTTCGGCGCCGCGCACGCAAGTGAGGCATGGTCAAGCGAATTACTGGTGCATCATGCCGGGATCCCCTTGGCCCTCCTCATTCTCCTGCAAGACTATCGGTTCGTTTTGTTAGATGCGTTCATTCGTTTTCTGGCGAATGCGTTTCTGGCGGTGCTTCTTAGCGGCCTGATGATCGTGGTGGCGTTGCCCCTTTTACTTGGAAAGCCACTTGCGCTCGATGCCATACATCAAGCCCTGCTGTTTGTGAGCCTCTGCTTAGCCTTTGTGCTGTTCGCCTGGCTGCGCAATCAGGTGCAAGCTTGGCTAACGCACGGGGTGTTTCGGCCAGGTGCTGTTGCCGGCCTGGCTACCCGGGTTAAGGACTGTCCCGCATTCGCCAATGCAGAGCAATATCTCAACTGGGCCGCAGCCCTCATCGCCGCCGGTGTGCGGACCAACCAATACGTGTTGGAGGATCAAAACGAATTGGCGATTCCGTTCGATTTGCGTTTTCCCGTGTTGGCGAGCGCATTTCCCGGATTCGACTCCTCACGCCGATGGAGTTGGGCGGAAGTACTGTTACCCTTAAGGCTCGGCCCGGGCAACTCCAAGGCAATTTTGTTAGGCCGCCGGCAGGGAGGACAACCTTACCTGGGCGAGGATTTGGAAGCGCTGGCAAAAGCAGCAGCGGAAATGGCGGAGCAGGTGGAGTCTTTACGCCGCCGGGAGATGAGCCGCCTGGTCAGCCAGGCGGAACTGCGCGCCCTGCAATCCCAGATCAATCCCCACTTCCTGTTTAACGCGTTGAACACGTTGTTTGGGAGCATTCCGAGGGAAGCGGGCGCGGCGCGCCGCATGGTGCTGAACCTCGCCGATATTTTTCGTTACTTTTTGCAGTCGGAGAAGACATATGTGCCCCTAGGCCAGGAGATGCAGATCGTGCGGGCATATCTGGAAGTGGAACAACTACGTCTCGGGGGCCGGCTCGCGGTCGAAATACGAATGGATAATGCGGCGCTCGAGGTGCCGATTCCCGTGCTTTCCGTCCAACCGCTGGTTGAAAACGCGATCAAGCATGGCGTCGCCCCGAGAACGGAACCGGGGTATGTACGGATCGAGGCTGAGCTGCGCGGCGAAGCATTGGGGATTGTGGTGGAGAACAGCAGCGGCGGAGCTATTTCGGAGACCCCCGGTGCCGGTGTGGGCTTACAGAATCTCAGAAGGCGTCTGGAGATCTGTTACGGATCGCAAGCGCTCTTGCAACTGACGCCCAGCCTTCAAAACACCAGGGCAAAGCTTTCGATTCCGCTGACCAGAGTGCACGCTGCTGTGTAGCACCGGTTTCAGGCCGGGCGTCGCCTTCGTTAAAGGAGGCGAGCCTCGTCTACGCCCGTTCCGCCGCGCCTGTCTGACACACCTCGCCTCTCTGGCCTGTTGCGCCACTTTGATAATGTCCCCTTAAGACCACATTAGAAATGTCCCCTTATGATGACCTCCTCTAGGGAGGTCAGGTGGGGAGGACAGCGTTGAGCAAGAGGGAATTGCAGCGGGGCGGGATTTTGGCTCGGGTGAAGTCCG
>JAFAWA010000461.1 GCA_019242155.1 Terriglobia bacterium
AGCAAAATGTTTCAGGACCAGTAGCGGTCACTTTCCGCCTGCCGCGCCGCCGGCTCCTCTCTGCCGCATAGTCTGGACGACTTGCGGCCAAGGCTCGATCTGGCCATGCACCGGTACGTCCTTCTCCACCTGCAAACCGCGCAGGGCGATATTGCGCAGCACATTATCCGCCCATGGATACTGGTTCCAGGAGGAGTCATATAAATCCGCCTGGACCAGAATCTTGTCGCGCGGGACGTAGGCAAACAGGTTGGTCCCTTCGCGCGGGTTGTCCAGCAGATGATAGAGCCGGACCTCCATCGACTTGTCTTTCAAAGTCATCTCATCATCTACGGGGATGATATGCATCGGCCGGTTATGCTGGCCCAGTTCGTCGCCCAAGACTGTAAACTTGCGGTCGACCAGATACTTAAAGAACTCCACGTTTCCGCGGTACGTGATGATCGTGAGCCCCTCGGCAACCGCGACCCGCAGACCGCCGGAATGATCGAAGTGATGATGGGAAACGATCGCCTGAGTGACCGGCTTATTCGGAACCAGCGAACGCGCTTTATCGATCACGGCGTAAGAGCGGGCTTCGTTCAAAGGCACTTCGAATATCGTGAGGTGGTCGTCGAATTCGAACAGAATGCTGTGATGATTTCCGGAGCCTGCCAGCCACCAGATTCCTTTGGCCACGGGTTGGGCCGTGACTTTAATCGGCGGCGGCGGAGCGGCGGTCGCCTTGGCGGCGGGAGGCGTCACGGGAGGCGGATCGGCATCTACGGCGTTCCGGGTCACGTGCAGGTCGAAGCCCGGATACTTATCGATATGGGTCGTCAAACGCGACGGGAGCTTGAGGCCGTTGACGTCCTCGTAGCCGGAGAATACCGTCTCGACGATCACATCGCCCAGGTTCTCGTTATAGCGGCGCGAGATTACAGCCGCGGGAAGATGGGTCAAGCGGTCCAACACCAGCGTGATCACATCGCCGCGGCGAGTGGTAATTTCCACCCGATCCTGATTGCCTAACCGGCGCAGTTCACCCACCCTCGCCTTGGGATCAAAGGCTGCGCGAACCGCGGTTACCGGATGATGAATGAGATCGAGACGCCGGTCGCGCGTCGCGGTCTCCGTCAGGCGGGAGATTGTGCCGTTCTCGGCGATGTTGTAACCGACCTCGCCATCCAGACCTTGAAAGGCCTTCTGCACAGTGGCGCCGGCGAACAGAAACTGGGCTTCGCGTACCTGCTCGACGCCCATTTGCGCGGTACCTGGCGAAACCACCTCTCTGTACGATGTCACTTTCCAGACGGGAAGTTCGCCTTCCGGCGTCACATTCTGGCCCAAATTGGCGTCGGTGCCCGCGCCTTCAATCGTGAGTGTCTGGAACCCGAGAATCCGCGCTTTGCCGCCCAATGCCTGGGCGGCCTGCTCAATCGTGTCGAGCCCCGGCTGCTTATGGCTACAGGCAGTGAGCACTGCCATCGCGAAGAGACACCACGAACGGTTCTTCATGAGCATATCCGGTAGATCGGCAGTTTACACCAGCGGCCGGATCATCTCAAAACGGCTGCGCGTGCGTGTGTATTCATTCCCGCCCATTCGGCCAATGGCCCGGAGTTTATCGGGGTCGATCCGGTAGTTGGTGGTGATTTCGGGATCGAGGTGAAAACGGATCACTTCACCGATGACCAGGCTTCCGCCTAAAGGCTGCGTGCTGACGTCCACGATCTGCACCAGCTTGCACTCCATGTTCACAGGGGATTCGAGAACATAAGGCGGCTTCACCAGTTCGCTCGGCACGCCGGTTAGTCCGGAGATTTCAAATTCGTCAACATCCGCCGGGTACTCACCCGAGGTGAGGTTCATTCTTTCGGCCATCGCCTCGGTTACGATGTTGACTACGAATTCACCGCTAGCGCGCACATTGGCCAGAGTGTCTTTGGGCGGTGTGCGCACGCCGCAGGCGAAGCAAATGACCGGCGGATTGCCGCAGACGGCATTGAAGAAACTGAAAGGAGCAAGATTGGGTACACCCTCGGGGGAAATCGTGGAGACGAGGGCGATCGGCCGCGGCACGACCG
The DNA here is from genome assembly GCA_019242155.1 of Terriglobia bacterium. Classification (GTDB taxonomy): domain Bacteria; phylum Acidobacteriota; class Terriglobia; order Bryobacterales; family Bryobacteraceae; genus PSRJ01. The sequence continues at coordinate 2,067 of JAFAWA010000461.1, forward strand.
AACCAATGAGCAGTTTGTAATTGGTTTGCGGAGGACAGGAGGCCGGATCGATCGCAAGTTTTTCTTCCACCATAGGCGCAACTCCATCAGATCACATTTCGGCGCACGGTTTGTTCACGCCCCTGTAATCGAACCACCCGTTTCATACGTCTTCATTCCGTGCGCGTTCTCATAGCCCTGGCCGTCCTGACGGGTTCGGCTGCCGCCCAGCCCGCCGGCGAGTGGCGCGTAAAACCGGAATGGGTGAAGGCCCACGAAGAGTTCCTGGCGAGCGATCTGCTGCAGGGGCGGGCCAGCGCCTCTCGCGACGAAGGCATAACGGCCACGTACGTGGGCTCTCAGTTTGAATCTTACGGTCTCGCCCCCGCGCCGGGTCTTGCGGGATTCGTGCAGCCCGTCGAGATCGAACGGCCACAGCTGGACGGCCATGCAGCGCTTTCCTTCGGCGGAGCGGCGCTCCATGAAGGCAGCGATTTCTACATTCTGTCCACGTTGGGCGAGACGTTCACCGCGCCGCTTCAAAAAATTGCGGCCGCCGATTGGAAGAGTGCGAAAGTCGATCCCGGAGCGGCGGTATGGGTCGAGGGCGCAAGCGAGCTTGGCAAAGACATGCCCCGGATGCTCACAACTTTGTCGATCCAGGGGCCAAAACTTCTACTCTTTGCCGATAGCCCCGATGTTCGGGAGAACTTCCAGCAAGCCGGCGGACAGACCCGCATTCCGTTACGGATTAAAGGTGCTGCCGGACCTGCCCTCAGCCGCTTCTCGGCAACGCGGATCGCACTTACCGGGAACGCGGCATCGCAGCTTGCGGTATTGAAAAACGGCGAGCCGATCACATTGGCTCTCGCCGCTCGCCCAATGCCGCCCCAGTTTACCTACAATGCGCTGGGCTACCTGCCGGGCACGGACAGCAGCGCGGGTACGGTGTTAATCAGCGCGCACCTGGACCACATCGGGGTAGGGAAGCCGTTCCAGGGGGACTCCATTTACAACGGCGCGGACGACGATGCCTCCGGGACCACAGCGGTTCTGGAGTTGGCCCATGCGCTCGCGGCCGGGCCGCGATTGAAGCGATCGGTGCTGTTCGTCTGTTTTGGAAGCGAGGAGATCGGCGGGCTCGGAGCCGACTATTTCCGGGAGCATCCGCCCGTACCTTCAAAGAACCTGGTGGCTAACGTAGAGTTCGAGATGATCGGCCTCCCTGATCCGAAATTGCCGCCGAATACGATGATGATGACCGGGTGGGACCGTTCCGATCTGGGGCCGGCTCTCAATCAGCACGGAGCGCGCTTGGCGGCAGACGCATATCCGGAGCAGAACTTCTTCCAGCGATCAGACAATTACGCGCTCGCCCTGCGCGGCGTGGTGGCGCACAGCGTGGCGGGAATGCCAGTGCCGCCTTTTTATCACCGTCCTGATGATGATTTACAGCACCTCGATTTCGCCTACATGACCGCGGTGATTCAATCGATGGTGGAGCCCCTCCGCTGGCTTGCGAATAGCGATTTCGTGCCGCGATGGTATCCGGGGAAGGAACCGAAGTAGCAGCTCGCTCGCGATCGCGCCTCTGAGCCGCGCGTGAACGAGGGCGCTGTTCAAGCTTCGGGGCCGGTCAGAACTTAGAGCGCTCGCCCGCCGCCAACAGGCCTTTCTCTTTGAGAGCTTTCAACAGAATTTTTTCGGCGGCCGGAAACTCCTTCTTGGAATTAGCCATGAAAATGCCGCGGCTGACCATGAGAGGAGTCCATCCGAAATTGCTCGTAGCGTCGAGTTCGGCGCCCTGATCCACCAGGTATTGGACGATCGAGGGTTGATTGGAAATCACTGCTCCGTGGAGTGCCGTCATACCCGTGAAGCGCGGATCGCCTACGCCCAGCCCGAACAGTTCTTCGGCATTGAGCGGGTAGGTCATCAGCGTAAATTCGGGGCTGCCGATGACGGGATAGTCGCCGAAATCGGTGCGCGCGTTGATGTTGGCGCCAAGCTCCACACACAACTTGACCGCCTCCAGCCTTTCGGCCTCCGAGGTTCCGTTGAAAGGTCCGGGAGTTTCGCCTTCATAGTAGTCGAGTCCGGCGGCTGCCATAAGAGGTGTCACACCGACGGCAGTCGGGATCTTGGGGTCGGCGCCGCCTTCGACCAGGAGTCTCATTAGCGGAGCGTCGCCGTTGCGAGCGGCTACGTAGAACGGCGTGGCGCCCACGAAGCTCAGATAGTGGCGGCCAAGCGGGACGTTGGGCGGATTGGAGGTGGTGCCGAGGCCCTTGGTCATCCGCATCTCTTTCCAGGCAATTCGGATGTTCGGATCCTCGCCGTGGGCGAGCAACTTTTTGGCGAGATCCTCGCTGGTGACGTTGCCGGTCGGCTTTGGCGGGCCGATGGGGTCTTCTCCCAAGCCCGCGGCTTCCCACGGTGTGCCGGGCTTGCGCAGCCAGGCGAGCGAGTGCAGCGGGGAGCCGTTCGGGTCGGGCGCATTCGGGTTGGCGTGGAAGTCGAGCAGAACCGACGCCAGGTCGTAGTAGCCGTTCACGACCGACATATTGAGCGCCGTGGTGCCGTCCGGCGCGCGATCCTCCACGTTGGCGCCATGGGCCAACAGCGCCTTGGCGGTATCGGTGTGATGGTTGCGCACCGCAAAAAGCAGAGCGGTGAAACCGGTCTTCGAGGTGGTCTTGGCATCCGCGCCGAACTCGATGAGCATTTCCGCGGCGGCGGCATTGCCTTCACCGGCAGCCCACATTAACGCGGTTTGGCCGCGGAACGGTTCCTTCGTGTTGACCTGCGCGCCGTGCGTGAGGAGCACTTTGACAGCAGCCACGCTGCCGTTGCGTGCCGCCGTCATCAACGCAGTCTGGCCTTCGCTCGATGTGCTGTTAGCGTCGGCGCCGGCCTGTAACAGACGTTCGATCATGGCTGCGTTGCCGTTGGTGGCGGCGAGAGCGAGCGGAGTGACGTTATAGCGCGTGGCAGCGTTGACCTTGGCGCCCGCGCCGAGCAGTAAGCCGGCGATTTCCAGGTTGTTGCGCTGGGCGGCCCAATGGAGAGCGGTGGAACCATCGGCTTCAGGGGCGTTCACGTCGGCGTGCTGCGCCACGAAGCCCCGAACTGCCGCTACGTCTTCCCGCTTTACGGCATCGATCAGTTGAGCGTTGCTTGTGGCCGCTCGAAGCAGGCCTCCGGACATCGCAACCGCAGCCATCAGGCCCAGTGCGCCGGCCATACGTATCCGCATCACGTGCACTCCTTAGTCGCTAAGTATATAATAGACAGCGCGAATATGTTTAGAGGACGGCGCTTGCCGAATGCAACGTTGTGGATGGGCGCCATCCTTTCCGTGAGCCCAGCTCTGGCGCAGAGTCAGCCTGACGCGCAGGCAGGAGCGGTTGCTCTCTTCAGCCGTTATTGCGTCGGGTGTCACAACGAAAAGCTGAAGACGGCGGGGCTAGTGATCGACCCTTCCCAGGTGAGCACGGCCGGCCAGCACGCAGAACTCTGGGAAAAGGTGCTGGACAAGCTGCAAACGAGAGCCATGCCGCCGGCCGGCATGCCGCATCCGGAGGATTCTGCGTATCGGAATGCGGTTTCCGTTCTCGAAACGACGCTGGACCGTGAAGCAGCGGCGCACCCGAATGCCGGAGATCTGCCGTATCTGCACCGGCTGTCCCGAACCGAATACCAAAATACGATTCGCGACCTGGTGGCTCTGGACCATCTGCCGAAAGAGATGGATTATTCGCTGTTGTTGCCGGCCGATAACTCTTCGAGCGATTTCGATAACATCGCGGACCTGCTGTTCATCTCGCCCGTAATTATGGAGCGCTACCTGGACACCGCGCGGAAGATCAGCCGCTTGGCCATCGGCGACCTCACCATGCCGGTAATGGTGAACATTCACCAGATTCCCGTGCAGTGGCCCCAGGATGCTCAGCTGGAGGATCTGCCATTCGGAACCCGGGGAGGACTGGCGGTGCGCAGCTACTTTCCGCTCGATGCGGAATATACTTTCAAACTGGAAATGGCGGGCGCTGCCCGGCAGCCGCACCAGCTCGAAATCACGGTCGACGGGGAGCGCAAGGAACTTGTGACGGTAGGCGGCGGCGGAGGGCGCGGCAGGGGCGGAAACGCTCCCAATCAGTTCCGGTTGGTGCTCACCGCCGGCCCGCACCTGGTGGGTGTGACATTCCTTCTGCGCACGGAGGCGCTCGATGAAGCTACCGTGCGGCCGAGAACTCGCGGGCGGGGCACTCTGCCCGCGCTGAGTTCGGTCACTATCAGCGGCCCATTCAATCCCAGCGGCCCGGGCGATACACCGAGCCGTCAGCGGATTTTTGCCTGCCATCCGCAGAGCGGGGCGGAAGAGATCCCCTGTGCCCGTCAAATTCTGGGAACCTTGGCGCGGCGCGCTTACCGGCGTCCCGTGACTGATGCCGATCTGAATTACCTGTTGCCCTTCTATCAGGCCGGCCGGGCGGAAGCGGGTTTCGAACGCGGGATCCAAAAGGCGCTCGAACGGCTGCTCGTCAGTCCGCAATTTCTTTACCGCATTGAACGCGATCCGGAAGGCATTGCTCCCGGCACTGCTTACCGCATCTCGGATCTGGAGCTGGCTTCCCGCCTGTCTTTCTTTTTGTGGAGCAGCATTCCGGATGATGAGCTGCTGAGCGCGGCGGCGGCCGGCAAGTTGAGAGAGCCGGCAGTGCTTGAAAAGCAGGTGAGCCGGATGCTGGCCGACCCGCGGTCGGAATCGATGGTGACGAACTTTGCGGCGCAATGGCTCTTCCTGCGCGACCTCAAAGTCAAAGATCCGGACTTGTATCTGTTCCGCGATTTCGACGAGACGTTACGCAGCGCTTTCATGCGGGAGACCGAGCTTTTTCTGGGCAGCGTCCTGCGGGAAAACAGAAGTGTGCTGGAACTGCTGACCGCCAATTACACCTTTGTGAACGAGCGGCTGGCCGAGCACTACGGCATTCCCAACATACAGGGCAGCTACTTCCGGCGAGTGACGTTCCCGGAGGGAAGTCCGCGAGGCGGCCTGCTCGGTCAAGGCGGCATTCTCACGTTGACGTCAACTTCCACGAGGACGTCACCGGTATTGCGCGGCAAATACGTTCTGCAGAACCTGTTGGCATCGCCTCCGCCGCCGCCGCCTCCCAATGTTCCTGCGCTCAAGACCGAGGGACATACGGCCGGCGAGACACTTACGATGCGCCAGGCCATGGAGCAACATCGCGCTAATCCGGCCTGCGCGGGCTGCCATGCGCGTATGGATCCGATCGGTTTCGCCATGGAAAATTTCGATGCGGTGGGGCAATGGCGCGATCTGGACGACGGAAAACCTATTGACGTCTCCGGGGTGCTCCCGGACGGCACGAAGTTCGCCGGGATGGGCGAGCTGAAGAAGATCATTCTGAAGGACCCGGAGCGGTTCGTTAGCGCGGTAACGCAGAAGCTGCTGATGTATGCGATCGGCCGCAACGTGCAATACTACGATGAACCGGCGGTTCGGGCAATTGTCCGCGACGCCGCGGCCCACAATTATACGTTCGCGTCGCTTGTTCTGGGCGTCGTAAAAAGCGTTCCGTTTCAGATGCGGGAGTCCAATTCATCAAAGTCCGGCCAGTCGTCTGTGGCCGCGGCCGCGAAACCAGCGCGTTAACTGGAGGAGGGCGAATGAGGATCATAACGAAGAAATCTCTGCGGCGGCGAACGTTTCTGCAGGGTTTAGGAACCACGCTGGCATTGCCTCTGCTCGATTCGATGATTCCCGCGCTTTCCGCCGCGCCGGGGAAACCTACGCTGCGGCTGGGGTTCGTTTATGTATCGAACGGCATCATTCTGGACCAGTGGATTCCGAAAGAGACCGGCCGCGGCTTCGCTCTGCCGCCGATTCTAAAACCGCTCGAGCCGGTGCGCGAGCACATCAACGTGCTGACCGGACTGGCGCAACTGGAGGCCAATACAAAAGGCGACGGCAGCGGCGATCACACGCGCGCCTCGGCCGCATGGCTAACGGGAGTGCACGCCTACGATCGGACGCGGCCCGGCGTCGAGGTGCGGCTGGCAACTACGGCGGACCAACTTGCCGCGCGGGTTTTGGGCAAGAGTTCGCGTCTGCCCTCGCTCGAGATGACGGTGGATACGCCGTCCCAAGGCTCTTGCGATGCGGGCGACTGTTTCTACGTAAACACCATTTCATGGCGCAACGAAACGACTCCGAACATCGCGGAGAATCATCCGCGGCTGGTGTTTGAACGCTTGTTCGGCGACGGCGGCACGAGCGCGCAACGGCTTGCCCAGACGCGAGAGGAAGGGAGCATCCTCGATTCCATCACGGCGGAAGCCAGCAGCCTGGCCAACACGCTGGGCCATCATGAC
>JAFAWA010000008.1 GCA_019242155.1 Terriglobia bacterium
AGGCTTCGGACGTAAACTTCGTTCCCCGTAAGATGGCGGCCGATGGCATGGGCATCAACGGCAAAACGCATGAACGGTACCAGTATACAGAACCGAAAGTCCTATTATGGTAAGTTACAAGCTCAAATTCTTCCAAGCTTTCTCCCACGTGAACCCGTTTTCAAGTAGTTCTCTCCCGGCATTGCCGAGAGCGCCGCGAAGCTCCGCGTCATTCAAAAGCCGCGAGACGGCGGCCGCGAAATCGGGCGCATTATCGGCCAGCAGCAGATGATAGCCATCCTTCACAGGCAGCCCCTCTGCGCCTAAGGATGTAGAGACTACCGGCCGCGCCGCGCTCCAAGCCTCCAGTATTTTGAGCCGCGTGCCGCTGCCGGCGAGGAGGGGAACCACCGCGACCTGTGCGCGCGCGAGCTCGACAGTCGCGTCGGGAACCGGCCCGGTACATTCGATGCGCGCATCGCCTGCCGTCCACCGCCGCACAGCGTCCGGATTTCTGCCCACCAAGCGCCACACCAGTTGCGGCCAACGTTGACGGAGCTCCGGCCATACCTGCTGCCGGAAAAACCGCACTGCGGTGACGTTCGGATGGTATTCCAAATTGCCGGAGAACACGATTACGTGCTGCGGTCGATTCAGAGGCACAGGCTGAAGCGGAATGGCGTTGGGATATACGGTGACGTGCGCAGCGGGCGCACGGGCCCGCACCAATGCGGCGTCTTCGGGCGAAGGGGCGAGGATCTCGGAAAAGCCCGGCAGCAAGTCGCGCTCGAGCTTCCACGCCGCGCGCGCGAAAATACGGTGGGCGAACCGGGTGCTGTCGCCTTCGACCGAACCACAGCGCTCGTGCAGCACCGACTCGATATTGTGCAGGTTGAGAACCGTGCGCGCGCATATTTGCGAGAGGCTCCTCCGATACGGCGCACACCAAAAATGTTCGATGACACCAATCTCATAGCGCCGCCCGGAAAGAACCTTGTCGACTTTGTGTTCGAATCCGGCGAAGCGGTCGATGAGCGGCGGGACCCGGCGAACCAGGCGAACCGAATTGCGAAAGATGCGGGCCGCGGGGCCTGTGCGATGGACCGGAAGGTCTATCGTATCGAAGCGATGAACCAAACCGGCGGGTAGTTCGTGGTTCGCTCGAGCATCGCCCGGCTGCAGAAACGTCAATAAATCGAGATCATAGCGGTGCGACAGGTAGTGCAATATGGAGGCTGTGCGTAGAGCCCCGCCTCCCGATAACGGGTAGGGCGCTTCAGGAGCGAACAGAAGCGCGCGGGACCTTTCAGCGCCCAAACCGTTTTCGCGCCTCCTGGTACACTTCGTAAGTTGCGCGCGCGGTTTGTTCCCAGGAAAATTCGCGAGCCCGCGCGAGTGACAGCTCCCGGCGAGCAGCGAGCCAGTCCGGTTCGGAGGCCGCGCGGCGCATCGCACAGGCTAATTCCGCAGTGTTATCGGCGTAGACCGCTGCGTGCCCTCCGGCTTCTCTGACCGCGCTCGAGGCGATTACACAGGCGCCACACTGCATGGCTTCAAGTACAGGCAACCCGAAGCCCTCGTACAACGACGGGTACACACAGGCCAAGGCTCCGGAGTACAGCTCCGCCAGTTGCGAATCAGGGACTTCGCCCAGAAGCCTGAGCCCCGGTGCTGCCGAAAATTCGGGAGCATCCTTACGCCGTCTTCCAGCCAGAATAAGATCGATCGATGGAGCGTCGCCGCTTTGCAGTCCGTCTCTGGTGATCTGCTGCCACGCCCGAACCAACTCGATCAGGTTCTTCCGCGGCTCCAGCGTCCCGACGTGCAGGAAGTACGGGCGTTCCGGCCTGCTCTGCACGGGGCGCAGCCAGCCGGGAGCGGCCAAGGGAACAGACACGATTCGATCTGGGGAGAGATGAAACCGTTCGATAGCTTGCTTCCGGACACCCTCGCTGACTGTGACGATCAGGGTAGGGATGCGGAGAGCCAACAGGACCGGAGTGCGGCGTTTCACGCGAGCCGCGGCGTAATGCCAACGCTGGTCCATCCACGGCGAGAGGTCATGCAGTGTAAGGACACTGGGCTTCAAAGGTAGGTAAGGGACAGCAAAATCGGGACCGTGAATGATGTCGGCTTTGAGCCGCATGGCTTCTCGGGACAGCCCCCACAACCACCACCGGCGCTCGGAGGCGCCGCAGGGACCTCCACCACGGCGCAGATTGCCGGGCGAATTCGGAGGCAGGGAGAAAGGTTGATCGGACGCGAGAAAAAACTGGTCTTGCGGGAAGCACCGCGCTAAGGCGCAGCTCAGTTCACCGGTGTAACGCGGCAATCCGCCGCTCGAGATTCCCAACGCTGCAGCTTCGACGACCACACGCAGCGGGCCCTCGGCCACGATTCACTTCCGCTGGGTTTCCCAGTCGTAGTTGATGGACGGATCGTTGTAGGGAATGCGACCTTCGTCATCGGGATTATAGAACCGGTCGGTCGCATAAACCAGCATTGCCTCATCAGCGCCGATGACCTTGTAACCGTGGCCCACACCCGGAGGGATCAGCAGTTGCCAAGGCCTGAGCGGCCCTACATAGAGGGTATTACGCAAGCCAAACGTGGGCGATCCGAGCCTTAAGTCCACGAGTGCCACTTGCAACAGGCCTTTTACAGGATTCCAGCAATCCGTCTGGTGGAGATGATAGTGAAATGCCTTGACAGCGCCGGAATAGTTGAGAGCGGCCGAGAACTGCGTAGTGGCCGCTGGAAACTCCGCCGCCAACCCGCGGCCGAATCGCTGCAGCTCCATAAAGTAGCCGCGGTCGTCCGGATGCACCATCAGCGGGGCCAGGCGCACCCCTGCGATCAGATGCGGAGAGTCGATCGAGAAAATTATTTTGCCCAGGCCCTTTTCACAATCCGGCAGGACCAGTTGCAACTGTTCCGTGGCGGCGATCCGCTGTCCTGGCGTGGGTGCAATAGAAGCAGCCATCAGGCGCGCGCCGCCTCTCCCCGGCTATCTTCCAAAATAGGGCGCGGGTCCGGATCCCGTCCCAGAGAGTGAGCGACCAGATTCGCGGCGCGGAGAAGCGATTCGAAAGTACCGGCGTCGGTCCACCATCCGTCGAGGAAAGAAAACGTCATGGTTCCTTCGCGGATGTACGCATTATTGACGTCTGTGATTTCGAGTTCGCCACGACCCGAGGGCACGAGCGTCTTGATTTTTTCGAATACGGTCGCGTCGTACATGTAAATACCGGTAACGGCGAAGTTGCTCTTGGGAGCGGGCGGCTTTTCCTCGATTCCGAGAACCCTTCCTTCGGCCACTTCCGCAACGCCGAACCGCTCGGCATCGTGCACTTGCTTCAAAAGAATGTGCGCGCCCAACGGTTGTTTGCGGAACTGATCGGCGGCGGCGCGAATGTCGCGCTCGATGATGTTATCGCCAAGCACCACACAGATCTTCTGACCGTCGGCAAAGTGCTCGGCCAAAGCTAACGCATCAGCGATGCCGCCCTCACCTTCCTGGTATGTGTAATTGATATGTGCAAGTCCGAAATGCTTCCCGTTCCCCAGCAGACGCAGAAAGTCCCCGGAATTTCGCCCCCCGGTCACGATCAGAATGTCGCGGATACCCGCGTCTACTAAAGTCTGGATAGGATAATAAATCATCGGCCGGTCATAGATCGGCAGCAAATGTTTATTGGTGATTTTCGTCAGCGGAAACAGTCTGCTTCCGGTTCCTCCGGCCAGGACCACACCTTTCATAGGCTCTCATCATAGCAACATTGATTCGGGCAAAGAGGATTCCGATACAATACCGGTAATGGAACTATATGGCTGGAACACGATTAGTGAAGAACCTCTCAATCCAAAGCTGACCCGCAAGGTCATTCATGCCAGAAATATAACCATCGCCCGCATGGACCTTCAAAAGTCGGCTGTAGTTCCCGAGCATAGCCACGCCAATGAACAGATTTCCGTGGTCGAAAAAGGCGCGCTGAAGTTCCTCCTCGACGGTGTCGAGCAGATCGTGCGGGCGGGCGAGATCCTCACCATTCCACCCCACGCCCGGCACTCGGTCGAGGCCCTCGAAGACAGCCGGGCGCTCGATATTTTTTCTCCCGTACGGGAAGACTGGATCAAGGGCGCGGATCAGTATCTTCGTGGCTGACCCCGCGGCTTGGTCCGCGTTGTTTCTAACCGCACTGTTCGCTCGCGCGTACAGTCACAAATTCAGACTCACTTGTCGCTTTAGGCACCAACTCTTATTGACCGCGGTTTTCAGCCGCTGCTAACCTCGACTCAAGGGTCAATCAACTAGGAGGTTACATGCACAGATTGTTTATACGGGTTACGTGTGTCTTTCTGCTCTCGTTAAGTGCGGCACTCTGGGCGCAGTCAAACGGCGGAACTCTCTCGGGCAGAATCACTTCAGCGGACGGGGCCGCGATCCCCAATGCATCCGTGACGGTTACTAACGTTAATACAAATGCTTCACAGAAGGTTTTAAGCGCCGGGGACGGAACGTTTTCGCTCTCGAGTTTGCAGCCCGGCACTTACAGGGTAGAGGTAGAGACTGCCGGGTTCAAACGCATTTCTCAACAAAACGTGGAGCTATCGGCCACCGGCCCTACTACTGTAAACCTGACTTTAGAAGCGGGCAACACGAATGAAACGGTAGAGATCAAGGGCGTTGCGCCGATGACGCAGACCAGCAACGGCGAGGTAGGAGTCGGGGTCGATTTTCGCGTACTGCGCGAACTGCCGATCATCGACCGGAATCACCAGGACCTGGTGCAGTTTACTCCCGGTGTGACTCCGCCCACGCCGGCTCTGGATTTCGCGACCGATCCCGATCGTAACCGCTTCTACAGCACGGACGGCCAGTCTCCCTGGCTCAATCAGAACTACGTGGATGGCGTGACGAACCAGGAATTTTATCGAGGCACCGCGGTTCGCATCGTTCCCGAAGAGATGATACAGCAGTTTAATGTCTCCACCACAAATCTAACAATGGACAAGGGCTTCACGGCAGGAGCCTATACGGTCGATAATTCGCGCGGCGGGGGCAACAGCATGCACGGTAGCCTGTTCGAGTTTTGGAGCGGCAATCCGGTACGCACTCGGAACTTCTTTGACACTCTGGATACAAACGCTCCCCGGTTCACTTACAATCAGTTCGGCGCGACCGTGGGCGGCCCGATCGTTCGCGACAGACTCTTTTATTTCGGTTCCTACGAAGGCCAATACAACCGGGGCGATAACACCGAAATTGGAACGCTGCCTACGCCGCAGGCGCTTACCGGCAATTTCAGCGCTATCCCAGGCCTTACATTGTATTCCCCAAATACGGGCACTTCAGCGGGCGTCGGCCGCGTCTCTTTAGGCAACGTCATTCCTTCCAGTTTCCTCAATCCGACATCAGCCGCTATTGCGAGCCTGCTCCCCTCTCCGAATCAGGCCGGGCTGGTGAATAACTACGTCTCTAATACGCCTTACCAGTTGGACTACCAGAAAGCCGATGGCCGCATCGATTACCTGAAGAGTGAGCATACCTCTCTATTCTTTCGATACGGCTTTTCTAACAATCACGCCATCGAAACCTCGCCTCTGGGCTCAGTCATCGGTTCGGGCACGAGGGATAGGTTACTCGAAAATAACGCCACGATCGCGATTGACCACTCATTCGGCGGCAACCTGATTACCGATACCAAATTCGGTTACAGCCGCTACGACTCGCGATTAGGTCTCTACGGAAATCAGACCCCACTGGCCAACATGCTGGGCCTTAGTGCGTTCAGCACCGGGCTGGTTGGGATCAACATACCCGGACTACCCTTGATCGGCTCTCCCGCCACGCTCCCCGAGAACCCTGTCGACAACACCTTTAACTGGGTTTCTAATTGGAGCCTGCACAGCGCGAAGCACAGCCTGAAATGGGGTGTAGATATCCGGCGAGTGCGGGCCGATGGGTGGCTCGATAGCCCGTTCACCGGTTTGGGAACAGCCGGTACGGCATTCTTCGGACCCGGCGCCACTCTCGCTAATAACGGCGCGGCCCTTTCCCCATACTCGACGTTCTATAACTCGTTTGCCGCATTCCTGATCGGTGCTCCGAGCGAAGTAGGCTCCGTGAACTATTTCACTACTCCGACCATCCGGCAGACTCAATATAGCGCGTGGCTGGGTGATACCATTCATGTGCTCCATCGAGTAACTTTGGATTTGGGCGCGAGATACGAAATCTATTCGCCCTTGAGCCCTCGTCATACCGGCGGGGCGCTCTACTACGATGCGGGAACCAATAACCTGAACTACGCCGGTGTGGGCGGAACACCGTTCACCGAAACCGTTACCCAAACCCGTAACATAGCACCACGGGTTGGAATGGCGTTCAACTTGAACGACCGCACGGTCATTCGCGGCGGTTACGGAATCGAATACTTCCAAACTCCCTATATGTTGTCCGGTTTCATGCCGGCACTTAATGGGTCAGTTATGGGTGTGCAGGGTACTTACTCTGTAGCTCCCGGAGTCTTCGGACCGACTGTGAACCCGGCGCGCTTGCCCGGCACGCTCGCAAGCGGAGTTCCCGCGGGCAGCCTTCCGGTGAGCGTAATTCCGCGAAATCTGCCGACACCCTACGTCCAAACGTTCCATTTCCAGATCCAGCGCGACTTCTACTACGGAAGCGTCCTCTCAGTGGGTTATGTAGGTGCGCTCGACCGGCATCTGCCGGGAATCTATAACCTGAACGCAGCCCTGCCCGGTACCGGCATTGCCGGCGCACCGTTTGCGGCTCTTGGTCAGACCAGTAACGTCGAGTATTTCGAAAACGGAATGACAAGCAACTACAACGCCCTCCAAGTAAGTTTGAACAAACGGATGTCTCAAGGGCTTGCTCTGATGGCGGCTTACACCTACAGCAAATCGCTCGGGTACACGACGGCGAACGGCGAACTGCTCAATCCGTTCAATCTCCGCTCGAACTATGGACCCACCGATTATGATCGCCAGCATGTCCTCAGCATTGCGCATCTCTGGGAGATTCCTTTTGGGAGGCACGGAAAGGGAATCGCGCAGAGTCTGCTGGGCGCATGGCAGTTGAACGGCGTTGTGAACTGGCAGACCGGGGTCCCGCTGACACTCACAGCCGATCCTTTACTATGCGCATGTCCCGGGACCACCGTCCTCGCCGGCACCACAGGCGGACAGTTGATAACCGGTAATTACGGCAACGGACAATCCTACTTCAATGCCGGCGCGTTTAATGCGGCGGCGGGCGCCAACGTCGGTAATTTGAGCCGGAACGCGCTAAGAGGGCCGGACTCGTGGAACTACAATCTCTCGTTGTTCAAGAATTTCCATGTGCTCGAGCGCTTCAACCTGCAAGTCCGCGGGGAAGCTTACAACTTATCCAACACGGTGCATCCGCTTAATCCGGTAACTAACATTAACTCGCCGGGTTTTGGGCAGATCACGGGTGCTACCCCCGGCGCCTTCGGACGCGAAGTAAAGTTCGGGGCCATGGTCCAATTCTAGGCCGACGGCCTGGGATAGAAACTTCGGGGCAGCCAATTAGCGCTGCCCCTTTTTTTGGCGGTCAGAGACTCTCAAACAGAACTCATTTCGTAATCCGGCTTAGCAGATCTCTTGCCGCCTGGAACGACGGATTGAAATCGAGCGCCTTCCGCAAAACCGCTTCCGCCTGGTCGGGATGCCTTGTGCGAATCAAGGCTGCGGCCATGTTGAGGCGTACCAAAATGAGCGCCGGGTTCATCGCCAGAGCGCGGTCCCAAAAACGGACCGCTTCCTCGAAATTGCCCCGTTGCATCTGATATGCGCCCAGGGCGGCCGGTACCGCGAACTGAGTCTGATCGGTGCGCCAGACGCGCTCATACAACGGAAGTGCGTGCGCGTCGTCTTTGCGGTCACGGTAAAACTCGGCAAGATAAGCGAGCACCTGAGTATCCTGCGTGCCTTGGGCAGCAGTATTTTGGAGTAACCGGAACGCCCGTTCACGATACGCTGCGTTCTGTTCGCGCAGGGCCAGCGTGGCGTAAGCCAATCCTAAGTCGCGTTCACTCACCTGGCCGGCCCGAAACGGCACCAGATCGGCATTAATGGATGGGGACGCGGCGATAGTCGTAGGTCGCCGCCGAATGGAATGGTCCGTAAAGACTACGTGATCGACATCCGTGGGAGGGTTGCGCGGCATGTGACAGCTAATGCAGTTATCACCGCTGGCTTGTCTTAACGCTTGTGGAGCGCCGCAGGAAGAAGTGTTATGGCACGAGAGGCACTTCGCCCGGAAGAACCCAGCCTTCTCCCTAACGCCCGGCACTTCGTGAGGGTTGTGACAGGTGCCGCACCAGAGCCTATCTCCGCTTGCTTTCTTACAAGTACTCTGCGCGAGGTTCTCGGCGTGGCTCGTAACTTTCATTTGTGATTCTGAGCCGGAGCGCACAAACACAGTTATATAGTCTGCGAGTGGATCACCAGCGCGAAACGTATCTTCATCTCTTCCGGACTTCGGTACCCGAACTTCGCCCGCCAGGTGACACTGTTCGCAAATACTGTCCCGCTCAGTCGCACCAAGTTTCGCAGGGTTGATCATCTGCTTACCGGTTCTGATGTGATCGCCGCCGGGCCCGTGACAGCGTTCACAAGCTACGCCGCCTTCCCGAAAAGGCGGCGATGCGTACGCGTTCTGTGTCCCTGGAATCGGTTGAATCGAGCTGGCGTGACACCGCAGGCAGCCCGACTGAATGGGCCGGGTCAGATACGGATAGTCGTAATCGGCGTAGCCTGGCGCTGAGTTCCATGACTCCGAAGCGCTGTAGTAAGTGACGGGCGCTTCATACAGGAACCCATCGATACTCATTAGGTAGCTGCGGGCAACAGCGCCGCTTCCTACGAAGTATTCCAACCGGCGGCGTCCCTGGATCGGCTGCTTTGCACCCTGCCGGCGAAATTCGAAATAGTACCCCTGCTGGTCGCGCGAGACGCTATAGACAAACGCATTCCGGGAGTCGCGAAACTCCGTGCGATCAAAGCGCTCAAAGGATCCACTCGTTCCTGCACGGCCGCTGCTCTGAGCCATCGGCGTCTGCATGAAGCTGCGATATTTGGCGGCGTGACACGGCACGCACGCCTGACTGCCCACGTAGTCGGCTCCGGCAGCGATGGAGGCCAAGGCGAGTAGGGATGCGAGTAGACCAACCAACCGGCTGAGTATATCACTGGCGGCGGACCGCGCTAATGCAAGCCGGGTGCGGTCGTTTTACCCCGGACCCGGGCGCGGCGCATGTTCCGGCGCTGATCCGAATCCGAGCTTGCCTCTCGGTTTACCCGAACTGAAGCCTGCTTGTAACTCAATATTGATGCATGTCGCATAGACTGAATCTCGGCTTTGCATATCTAAGGAGAGAAAAATGAGTTCCAGACTATTAATGCTGTTCTCATGCGCCGCCTTTACGGCTGGTTTTGTCAGCGCCGCCGATCAGACCGTGCCCGGAGCCGGAAACGGACTGGCAGAAACGATTGCCTCTAACTCACAGTTTGTCCAATCTGCCAAACAGACGCTGCTTAGTAACGCGCAGGGAATTCAGGACGCAACCCTTCGCAACCTCACACTCGACGCCATTTCGAATCCGGCGACGTGTATTACCCACCGCGCAGGACTTACCGCCGCCACTAAGAACGCCATTGTGCAGAATCTGGTGAACGCAGGACTTATCAACCCTGCCGATGCATCGGGAATCCAGGGCGGTATGGTTGCCGGCGTGTTTCCGCCCGTTCTGAACGACGGCTCGTCGTGCCCGCAACTGCCGCTTTCGTTCAACGCGTCACCGGGGAGCTCGTTCGGCGGACACCACTCCTATCCCGGTGGGCTTCCCGTTCACGAAGCTAATAACGATCAGAGTGACATCAATTTCGCCGATTTATATCGCGGCAGCTATGGGAGCATTGGAAGTCACGGTCTCCCGGTGGTGAAAGGAGAAAAGAAGGACGCGGCAGTGTTCATTAACCAGGACATTATTCTCGCCGCTCCGATGTGGCACGATTGGGCGAAGCCCATCGTCTTTCAGTGGAACGCGGACGGCACCGAGTTCACCGAGCTGAACTTTGGCGGAGCCGGCACCAACGACGCCTGGGGCGCGCCCGGCGATTCCCG
>JAFAWA010000056.1 GCA_019242155.1 Terriglobia bacterium
ACTGCCGCGCGTTGTTCTCCAAAGTGGATTCGGCGTAGAAATTGTCGAGGATGGTCCATCGCTCCGCCATTGCGTGCTGGTTGGGCGTGATATTGACCCGCTGCAAGCTCAGGCGTTTCCGTTCGCCGTCGGCATAGCCCTGGCTTCCCAGATGGGCCAGACGCGGCGCGCTCATCACATGCTCTTCGGCCGCGCGCGTTACGTCACCGAGCACTTCGTCAAACGATGCGCCGCCTTTGACGATCAGGACCACGTTGCGGATGCCTGTGGGGAGAGCGGGCGGGGGTCCGGGACGAGCCACGAATCCGCCGTTGCGCAGCACCGCTTCGGTGTAACTTGCGAGCGCGCCGGCGGTAGGCAGATCGAAAACCGAAACTGTGCCTCCTAGCTGCGGTCCAAGGCCTGCGCCCGACTCCCGTCCGAGCAAGTTGGACACGAACACGGTGTCCGCGTCGGTCACAATGCGCGTAGGAAACCATCCCGCGGGGATATGCCCCAACACCTTCCCCGCCGCGGTATCAATTACGCCCACCGCGTTTATGCCGGCTTCGGCAACCAGCAGCCACTGTGTTTTTCTATGGAACGCCAAACCAGCGGGCAGCACGCCGCGCAAGCTCTCGAGCCCGGGAATGCGAATGGGGATAGTTGTTGCTACGCGGTTCGCCTGGACGTCAATCGCCAATACCGCATCGTTAGCTGCTTCGGTAACATACACCGCGTCGGCGGTGGCCGCGATTCCAGAGAGACAGCAGCCGGTCTGGATGGAAGCTGCGAGTTTCGGCTGCGATGGATCGGAAACGTCGATCACTCCTACGGAGCCGGCATCGTCGTTTTGGCTCCCCGCCAATGCAACATAGAGGCGACGCCGATCGGGCGACAAATTGATGAGCCGCGGCACGGCGGCCAGGCGCAGCGAAACCGGCATCTGCCGCGAACGTAACTCGAACACTGCCAGCCGCTGGTTCGCCGGATCGGCGGCGTATACGACTCCTCGCTCGGTATCCACCGCCAGGTCACCCGCGAAGCTGCCTTGAAAACCGGTCTGGTTCAGATCGATGGTGCGGCGCCGCTCGCCGGTGAGTAAATCGGTTACCGCTATCTGCCCGGAGCCTCCTTCAGCTACGAGCACCGTGTGCTCGTTCGAATATGCTACGCCGGGCATCATGCCCGCCGGGGTGCCGAGAGTCTGCCGGCCTCCGCTTCCCGAAAGTGGCCGGACCTCCCAAACCTTTCCCCTTTCGAGCACTGTGACACTGTTCCCAGCGGTAGCAGTATTCGAAACGATCAAAGTTTTCCGCGACGGGCTAAGCGCGAGCGCTAGCGGCCCTTCGCCGGCGGGCACCTGTTCCCCCGCGGGAGTCACGATACGGCCGCCAGGCAGGATAGAGGCCCCGGCCCGGTGCAAGGGCGGGCGCAGTCCGGCGGGCGGTGAGTACGACTGAGCCGTCAACAGGCCGGCGGTACAAAGCCACCACAGAGCCGCCGGGCATGAGGAGCGAGCCATGCTCCTTCAATGATAAAAGGCAAAGATGACGCGTCGCGCAGGTGGGTGGAGGGTAAACTTTTTCGGGCTTGGTAAAGATTACCACGCTTGAATTGTTATCACACATACAAGTATTTATTTTTTTATTTCCGTATGGCGCAGTACCCTATTGGGCTCCACAACTTAGGAATTCTGTTCGTTTCACGCTTCGTCAGACGTATGATTTGGCACGCCAAGTGCAACCTTGCGGTCTGTAACATGAGTGGAAGGTTCAGCAGCTACAATTACTTGGCTAAATGGCTCGCACTGATTATCGTTTTAGCCTTGCCGGCCTTCAGAGCGGAAGCGTTCACGCCGCAGACGAAAGCAGGAAAGGCTCAACCGACCACTTGGAAGGGCTGCGTGGATGAGCAGAGCGGACAATATGTTTTGCTCGACGATCGATCCTTGAGCCCGGTCGCAGATTTGGCCGCGGACGGTTTCCCAACGGAAGGGTTCGCGAAATATGTTGGGCAGACGGTTACTGTCGTAGGCAGTTCCACGCCCGGCGCTAACCGGCCGCTCATCAAAGTGCGCAACATTCAGACCGTCAGCGAAAGCTGTACGCCTCAATCTCAATAGCAGACATTCTCAGGAGGAGATAATGGCTACTAGTCCCACGCAAGCCGTACCCCAGAAGGCTTTAGAAGATCCCTTGGCGCACCTGCCATGCTCCAGCATTGTGGAGTACCGCAAGGGCCAGATGATTTACAACCAAGACCAGCCGTCAACCGCGATTTATCTGGTGATCGACGGTAAAGTGAAAGTCTCGCGGCTGGCGGATGATGGACACCAGGTAGTGGTCGACATTTATCAACCCGATGAATTTTTCGGGGAATCGGCATTTTTAAACCTGCCGCACCGCTCGGAGCAGGCCACTGCGCTCGAAAATACCAAGCTCATGACGTGGACCACCTCGGAAATCGAGGACATCATCATGAAGCGGCCGCGTCTCGCGGTAGCGCTGCTGCAGATCCTGGTGCAGCGCACCATTGATTTCACGCATCGCATCGAGAGCTTTTCTGTGGACAATATCGCCCGCCGTCTGGCGCGCTCGCTGATCCGCTTCTCGGAGCGTCTGGGCTCGGCCGACGATGATGGATCGACGCGCATGGTTCCCTTCACTCACGAACTGCTTTCGCAATATGTAGGCACTTCACGTGAGATTGTGACGCACTATATGAATCAGTTCCGGCGGCAGGGCTACCTGCGCTACTCGCGAAAGGGGATCATTCTCTATCGCGATGCCTTCCGCGAGTGGCTGCGGCATAACGCCTGATTCCGGCGCTCGAATTGCGCGCCGGCCTGCTCACACGCGCGGCTCAGTAAGGTTGCGATGAACCCGCATCGTACTGAGCCCGCATTTACCCGCCACCATCTTACTTTGCGTTTTGCTGCTGACGCCGGCGGCGATAGCTCGGCCGGTAGTCTTCATGGCAGGTCACACACGAAGTGACAATTTGGTCGTTGAGGTCGAGGATGGCCTGCATATCGCGGGCGCGCGCCGCCTTCAAAGCGGCGGCTCCGGCATCGACCATCAGCTTGGCATCTTGGATCCAACGTTCCTGATCGCGGGCACGCCCAGGCATCATGAGCAGGTTGCCGGATTCGGCGAGCATCATGGCGTCGTACTGCAGGGTCGTCCAGTCTTTGTCGGTTTTCGGGGGATCGCGCTCGACATAGAGAAGCGCATCGGAAAGCGGATAGCTCATGGCTAGCATGATCTGATCGACGCTACCGACGGGCTGGTAAGAGGGGGCCTGCGCGATAGCGGCACAAGCCAGGAGAAGCAAACCGATCGCTCGCATGTGGGCTCCTAGTGCGTAAGTCTACTGGGAGATTCTATCTCAGTTACCCGGAAGACCGCGCGAAAAGGCGCCCGCACTCAGAGGCCTGGAGCCGGCCGGCGGCCCCGAAATACCGGCCGGCAGGCGCGGCGAATCCTTCACAGGATATACTGAAACTGTTCCACCCTTTTATCATCAATCAGTATTGAGTATTAGGCCAATTCCCGCGGCGGAAGGCTCTAAGTGGAGGTTATCTAGTGTCTCGCCGAAGGGCAACACCGGTATTCCCGATTTTTGCGATTGCCACATTGGCGCTCCTGACCGGTGGCTGCGGGCAAACGCAGCAAACGCAGAAAGCGCAGCCGGGGGGCGGCCAAGTTCCCGTCGTCCCGGTTAGCGTGGCTCCTGTGATACAGCAGTCCGTCCCCGTCCAGATTGCGGCGGTGGGGCGCGTAGAGGCTTCCGCCGTCATACAAGTCAGATCGCAAATCGCGGGAGAGATCGTCCGCGTCGCTTTCATTGAAGGGGCGAACGTCAAAAAAGACGATCTTCTCTTCGAGATCGACCCCCGGCCTTACCAGGAGGCGCTGCGGCAGGCGCAAGCTACGCTCGCGCGCGACACTGCGCAGTTTCATCAAGCCGAAGCGAACGTGGAGCGCGATAAAGCGCAGTTGAAAAGCGCGGAGGCCGACGAAGAGCGCAATCGCGGCCTAAATCAGGAGGGGCTGGCGTCAAAAGCGCAAAGTGATCAGTCCATTGCGGCCGCAGATGCGCTGCGCGCTTCAATCCTGGCGGATCAGGCGGCCACCGAAAGCGCGCGCGCCGCTCTCGACAACGACCGCGCCGCCATCGATCGCGCCAAGCTTGACCTTTCTTACTGTGAAATTCGCGCGCCCGTATCAGGTCGCGTGGGGAATGTGCTGATTCACCAGGGCAACTTAGTGGGAGCGAACGGCAACCCGCTGGTGGTCATCAACCAGGTGAATCCGATTTGGGTGAGTTTCAATGCCCCGGAGCAGTCTCTCACCGAGATCCGGCGGAGCGCCGCGGCACGCAAGCTTCCCGTCCGGGCGGTGCCGCGCGATGATGTAGCTCATCCGGCGACCGGCTATCTGGATGTCATCGACAACACGGTCGACACCACCACCGGCACGATTCACCTGAAAGCCGTCTTTGATAACCAGGCGGGTGGCCTGTTTCCCGGGCAGTTCGCGGACGTGGTGTTAACGTTGGGCACGCTGGACCGTGCGCTGCTTGTGCCTTCGGAAGCAGTGCAGGCGGGAGTGGACGGGCAGATGGTGTACGTCGTAAAGGGGAACCAGACCGTGGAACCTAGGCCAGTCACTGTAGGTTCGAGTTTCGGCAATAAAGTGGAAATTCAGAAGGGACTTTCCGCCGGCGAGAGCGTCGTAACTGACGGGCAACTACGGCTCTTTCCGGGCGCGCGCATTCGCGCTGTGCCGGCCAGCCAGGTTGATTCGCAGGCGTTATGAACTTTTCTCGCGTCTTCATCGAGCGGCCTATTATGACCGCGCTGGTCATGTTCGCGATCCTGCTGTTCGGGATCGTCGGATATCGCGCGCTTCCAGTGGCCGCTCTGCCCAGCGTAGACTATCCGACTATCCAGGTGAGCGCTGCTTTGCCGGGAGCCGACCCGGAGACGATGGCTTCCGCGGTAGCGACGCCGCTCGAGCGGCAGTTCTCGACCATTGCCGGAATCGAGTCGATGAGTTCCAGCAACTCGCAGGGTTCGACAAAGGTCACCGTACAGTTCGAACTCGAGCGAAACATCGATGCGGCGGCGCAGGATATCCAAGCGGCAATCGCGAAGGCCCAGGGACTTCTGCCGCCGGAGATGCCGCACCCGCCTTCCTATGAGAAGGTAAATCCCGCCGAACAGCCGGTCATGTACCTTTCGCTCGCCTCGGAGACTTTGCCGGCGTACACCGTAGACGAATACGCGGAGACGGTGATGGCGCAGCGCATTTCGATGGCGAGCGGCGTATCGCAGGTGGAAGTATTCGGCGCCCAAAAGTATGCGGTGCGGGTGCAGTTGAACCCGGATACCATGAATGCGCTTAATATCGGCGTAGATGATGTCGAGCGGGCCATTCAAGCCAGCAACGTAAATATGGCCACGGGAAAGTTGTTCGGCGCCAAACAGGCGTTTACGCTGCGCGCCTCGGGACAACTGACGAACGCGGCGGCTTACCGGCCTGTCATTGTGGCCTGGCGCGACGGCGTGCCGGTGCGGCTAGATGAACTGGGGCGCGTAATCGACAACGTGGAAAATACCAGGCTCGCCGCATGGATGAACGGCAAACGAAGCGTGGTTTTAGCGGTACGCCGGCAACCCGGAAGCAATACCGTGCAGGTGGTGGACAACGTACGCGCTCTGCTGCCGGTGTTTAATGCGGAGGTTCCGCCGGCCCTGAAACTTCAGGTGATCTATGACGCTTCGACAGACATTCGAGCTTCCGTTGATGACGTAAAGTTCACGCTTGTTCTGACAATGTGCCTGGTCGTTCTGGTGATCGCGCTCTTCCTGCGTAATCTTTCGGCGACGGTAATTCCTGGAGTCGCGGTGCCGCTTTCCATTGTCGGGACCTGCGCCGTAATGTACCTGCTCGGGTACAGCCTGAACAATCTTTCCTTGATGGCGCTCACACTCTCGGTGGGTTTCGTGGTCGATGACGCCATTGTGATGCTCGAGAACATCGTCCGGTATGTCGAAATGGGCAGATCGCGGCGTGAGGCGGCGTTACTCGCTTCGCGCGAGATCGGGTTCACCATCGTTTCGATGACCATCTCCCTCGTCTCGGTGTTTATTCCGGTGTTGTTCATGGGCGGGATTGTGGGCCGGCTGCTACATGAGTTCTCGATTACGATCGCAGTCGCGATTTTGATTTCCGGTTTCGTTTCCCTTACTTTGACTCCGATGTTGGGCAGCCGCTACCTGCGGTACAACCACATGGGCCGCCATCGGGGGATGTACAGAGCGCTCGAGCGCGGATTCACCGGAATCACGCGCGCCTACGAGGCCACGCTGCGGATAACGCTGCGGCACCGCCTCGTGACGGTCCTTTTTGCTTTTGCTCTTCTGGGCGGCACGATTTATCTCTTTCGAACGATGCCGACCGGCTTTATTCCCAGCCAGGATAGCGGCGTGATGTTCGGTCCGACCATAGCGGGGCAGGACATCTCCTTCACCTCCATGGCAAAGCACCAACGGGTGCTGGCGGATATCATCCAGGCCGACCCTAACGTCCAGGGCATATTTGCATTTGCCGGGGACGGCAATACCGGCATTCTGTATGCGATGTTGAAGCCGCGTAAGGAGCGGGCGCTTTCGGTCGATGGCGTAATTCAAGAGCTTCGCCCAAAGCTGTTTTCGGTCCCTGGAATCATCGCGTTCATGCAGAATCCGCCTCCGATTACCATTACGGGACAGAATTCCAACAGCGTCTATCAACTCACACTGCAGAGCGCGAATTTACAGGAGATTTATCACTGGGTCCCGCTGCTGATGACCAAGATGACCGCGCTACCCGGCTTCGTGGATTTGAATTCGGACCTGCAGGTGCGGAGCCCGCAACTGAAACTGGAGATCGACCGGGACCGGGCGCTCTCGCTCGGAGTGACCCCGGCGCAGATCGAGACCGCCCTTTCCGCGGCGTATGGGGACCGCCAGGTATCCACCATTTTCACGCCGTCGAACCAGTACGCCGTCATTACGGAGGTTGAGCCGCAATACCAAGGCCGTCCGGAAGCGCTCGCCAAGCTCTACGTGCACTCTTCGCTAGGGCCTCTGGTGCCGCTCGAGTCCGTAGTGCGTGTGAGCCGCAGCGTAGGACCGCTCTCGGTAAATCACTTCGGGCAGTTACCGGCGGGCACGATCTCGTTCAATCTCGCGCCCGGGTTTTCGCTGGGACAAGCGGCGGACCAGGTCAACCAGGCCATACAGGACCTGCGGATGCCGGCCACGATCACCACCAACTTTCAGGGCACCGTGAAGGAGTTTCAGAAGTCCTTCCGCAATTTGACCATTCTCCTGATTGTGGCGGTGCTGGTGATCTACATCATTCTCGGCATCCTTTATGAAAGCTTCATCCACCCCATTACCATTCTTTCCGGCCTGCCTTCGGCTGTATTCGGTGCGCTATTGACGCTCAAACTATTTCACAGGGAACTGGATCTGTTTGGGTTCGTGGGACTGATCATGCTGATCGGCGTGGTGAAGAAGAACGCCATCATGATGATCGATTTTGCATTGGAAGCACAGCGCCTGGAAGGAAAAGATCCGTTCGAGGCCATTTACCAGGGATGCCTGCTGCGGTTTCGCCCGATCATGATGACTACGGTGGCCGCCCTCTGCGGTACGCTACCGATTGCGATCGGCTACGGTCAGGGCGGAGACGCGCGGCAACCGCTAGGACTCGCGGTGGTGGGCGGGCTTCTCGTCTCGCAGTTTCTAACGCTGTATATCACGCCGGTGATTTACCTTTACCTGGAGCAGTTCCAGAACTGGGTCAGCGGTAACAAACGCACGAGGCGAGAGGAGACGGACCGGGTGGTAGTCGGCGTATAGGCGGGCTTCAGGTTTACAGGAACGAATGACCCGAGGCTCCGGCAGAACCGGAACCCCGGAGAGCTGGGAAAAAATCTCAGTTTGCTTTGGGAGCTTCGGTGGCCGGCTCGGTCATCCCGCGATGACAGGTATAACAGCGCACATGCTGCTGCCCATCCGGAAATTTGGCGTTGATTTCCCGAGCCATTGAAATCATCATCCTGGCCGTTTCTTTCTTTGGATTATCGTCACTGGGGAAATTCCCCTGCACGTGACAATAGGCGCACATTACCCCGAGAGAAGCAGAGAAGTTTTGCATGGTTTCCCGGAGGTTGTCGGGTTTGAGCAGCTTCAGGTTGGTCGGGTGCTCAAAGGGGCTTGGCCCCTTCTTGCCCTTTTCCTGAGCGAACAGAGCGACCCCTACAATCAACAACGGACAGATCAGACGCAGTAGACGCATGGGCATATCGTACACAGCAGTACATTGAAAA
>JAFAWA010000253.1 GCA_019242155.1 Terriglobia bacterium
ATTTACCAGCACGTGGAACAGCAGCAACGCCGCCACCCCCATGCAGATATACATACCGGACCGGTCGGCCGCGGTCTGCGCATTCTGGACGATGCGCATGATCAACACAAAATACAACGACAACACAATCACCACGCCTACAAACCCGTGCTCTTCAGAAAATCCTGCAAAGATAAAATCGGTCTGCGGGACGGGCAAAAAACGCAATTGGGTCTGGGTACCTTTAGTAACGCCTTTGCCGAACATGCCGCCGGCGCCAACGGCTATCTGGGATTGAATCAACTGATAACCCGTGCCCTGAGGGTCCCGGTCGGGATCCATAAAACTGATCAAACGCGCCTTCTGATAATCCTTGAGAAAATGTAAACCTACCGGAAGCCCTAGCGCCATGATGACGACTATGGCGGCAATGTACTTCCATTGCAATCCGGCGACGAACACGCCGACCGCCAGTATTGCCAAATACGTCAACGCAGTTCCGAGGTCTGGCTGTTTTAAAACCAGCGCCGCCGGAACCAGCACCAAGCCCGCCAGCTTCAACCCTTCCTTTATTTCCAGTTCGTCTTTCCGGAGTTCCGTCAGGTAGCGAGCTACCAACAATATTATCACCAGCTTGACAAATTCCGATACTTGCAAGCGGAGGCCGCCGGGGAGCGGAATCCACCGCACCGAACCGAACACTTGCCTGCCGAGAGCGAAGGTGCCCACGAGCGCTGTCACTGAAAGGCCATACATCAGGGTGACGTGGTGGAGCAGCGTGTGGTAATCGACGGCCAGAATGATCCACATTAGAAAAATGCCGCCGATTACGTAGATGATCTGTTTCCACCAGGCATCCTGCCACGAGGTGTCCAAAGTCACGCTGAAGATCTGAAGAACGCCGACAGCGCAGATCATTAACACGATCAGCGTCATCGCCCAATCGATGTCACGCAGGGAAAGATATCGGGTCATCGCGGTTCGGGGGCTGGGGCCCGGGAGTTGCCGGCCGGGACTGGGGAACCAGGAAGCGCTGTGGCGGGGGCCGATACCGGTGTAACCATATTCGCGAGCGCGGCTATTTTCGCGGTCAGGCCCTTTTCTTTCGCCTGAGCTTGTTCCGCCAGGCGCTTTTTCTTATCGAAGTAGGCCACCAGCACATCCTTGGCGATGGGGGCCGCGAGTGCGCCATGTTCGCCGTGTTCGAACAGCGCGACCACCGCGATCTCCGGCGCGTGACACGGAGCAAATGCTTCGAACCAGCCGTTGTCTTTCAAGTTGCGGGCCGAAGATCCCTTGGTAACGTCGTTCGAGGCCACCTGCGCCGACCCGGTTTTTCCGCAAACGTCAACGTAAGGAAGCCGCGCGCGCCCGCCGGTGCCGCCGCCCTCGTTCACCACTCCATACATGCCGTCCACGACGTCGCGAACGTTATCCGGGTTCAGTTGCCAAACGTCCGGCTTTTGCTCCTTGTCCGGCGATTTCAGCAGATGCGGATGATACCAGACGCCACCCATGGCCAAGCCGCCAATGGCCCGCGCTAGTTGTAGCGGAGTTACCGTAAGAGCGCCTTGCCCGATGGCAACGGATGGAGTTTCACCCGCGTACCATTTCTGCCGGAAGTTGCGTAGTTTCCACTTCTCGGAAGGAACTATGCCGATGGCCTCATGCGGGAGGTCGATTCCGGTAGGGTGCCCCATCCCGGCGAGATCGGCATAAAACGCAATATGATCGATGCCTTCTTTGCTGCCGATCGTGTAAAAGTAAACGTCGCAGGAGTGCACGATTCCGCTATGCAGCGCCACAGCCCCATGGCCGTGCTTCTCCCAGCAGTGGTAATAGTGCCCGTATAGCGTTATGCCGCCCGGACAGTGCACTTGAAACTTGTCGTCGATGGTGGCGGTTTCGAGCGCCGACAGCGCCACGAAGGGTTTGAATGTCGATCCCGGCGCCCACTGCGCCTGAATGGCGCGGTTGAGCATGGGATGGTCAGGGTTATCGGCGATCTCGCGCCAGTCCTTGGCTTTGATACGGACGGCGAACTTGTTGGGGTCGAAGGTGGGCCGGCTTACCATAGCGAGCACTTCGCCGGTGCGCGGATCGAGCGCCACAACGGAGCCGTTCTTTCCTTCCATGGCCAGTTCGGCCACGGCCTGCAGATCCAGGTCAATGGTCAGTTGGATGTCTTTGCCTGGAATTGCCGGCTTATTTCCGATCGCCTGCCGCACCTGACCGCGATTGTCCACGATTACCTGACGTTGCCCATCCACGCCCATCAAGCGGTCGTTATACTCCCGCTCGATGCCGAACTTCCCAATCACGTCGCCGGGGCCGTACTTAGCAAACTCGGCGGAATCCAACTCCTCTTCACTAATTTCACCCGTGTACCCGATGACGTGCGCCAGCATGCCGTTTTGGGGGTAGAGACGCCGCTGCGCCTGAATCAGCACCATTTCAGGGAAGAAATCGCGGTGCGAATCGACGAAGGCCAGGTCGGCCGGAGTGAGCTCCTCTTTAATTACAATGGGTACATATTTGGGCTGGGACTTGAAGCGCCGGACTCGCTGCAGCAGGTCGTTGTAGTCCAGATCCAAACCTTGCGCGATCGCTTTGACGTGCTCTTCTTTAAGGGTTTCGCGCGCCAGAATCAGACTGAACGAGGAGTGGTTGTCCACGATCACGCGGCTGTCGCGGTCCAGTATGCGGCCGCGCGGCGCGAGAATCGGCACCGACTTGATGCTGTTCTGCTGCGCCCGCTCGTCGTAGAACTGCGGATTTTGCACTTGCAAGTTCCAGAACCCGGAGATCAAGAACAGGAAGATAGCTACGCCGGCGTATTGAAAGACGGCGATTTTGCCGGAAGCAAATCGCGTATCGTCGCGCAGCGGCGGCTTTTCCGGAATCTGCAGTTCCGTATTCGAATCGACGGGCGGCAGGGTCACAAAATTAGGAGCGGGGGCTCATTCACCATACTATC
>JAFAWA010000551.1 GCA_019242155.1 Terriglobia bacterium
TATTGACAGGTTTTGGTTTTCTTGCGAGGATGGAAGCATCACTGGGAAAGGAGGTGGTCCAGTTAATGGATAGTAGTCATAAACCGCGCGAGGTGGCCGACTTTTAAAGTTGCGCCTGTAATGCTGGGATCCCGTCCAGTGGCGGGGTCACGTTCCTGTGGACCGGCTGCCTCACGCGTCAGTTAGCCCTCAGGTATCTCTTAGGCTACCTAAAGCCCCCGTAGTCCGAAACGGATTACGGGGGTTTTACTTTGCTAAAATAGAATTTCCCAGAAAGGACTTTGTTTCATGAAAGCTGGTATCCATCCGGCATACAACGAATTGAATGTGATCTGCGCGTGCGGTCACACCTTCAAAACGCGTTCCACCCATAAGGGCGACATCCGCGTGGAAATCTGCTCGTCCTGTCACCCGTTCTTTACCGGGCGCCAGAAGCTGGTGGACACCGCCGGACGCGTCGATCGCTTCGAAAAGAAGTACCGCGCCACGCGCGCGGGCAAGAAAGCCGCTCAGGAGTTGTCTGCTAAGTGATTTTCGGGGAGGGCCGGGAATCCGGCCTTCCTACCGCTTCTGCTGCCTGTCCCGTACCTGTTGCCGCATTCTCTCCCGCTCGGCCCGAAAAGCCGCATAAGCCGGCCTTTGGTCCTCCCGCAGGATGGCGGTGATCTTTTCTACCTGCTCGTTATAGATGGTCTGAATGTCGGTCCGGGATTTTGCGTGGACTTCACCAAACTGGGTCCGGGTGTCGTCCAGAATTTGATTCACCTGATCGACCTGGTGCGGGTCTAAATTAACTTTGGCGCGAATCGAATCGATATAGATTCGGCGAAACTCGGCTGGACTGAGTTTCGAAGCCCCAGCATCCCTGGTTGCGTTGACGCTGCTTACGGCGTAAAGCCGGTAGGAAAGTCCCCCAACCAGGGCGCCGCTCAAAAACACCAGTAGAAGGTAAGCGCCGGCCGAAAACCTGGACTTGGGCATCATCGGTTCACTGGGGCTCGCTCAGATCCAAACGAACCGGAGCCACAATGTCAGGCGTTTCGATGGTATTCGCCTGTGCCAGCGCCTCTACATAGGTGGAGTAGGCGGCCGGATTGGAACTTTTCGCGCGCGGTAAGGACATATACAGACCGAGCGCGATCGAAGTAGCCAAGGCCGCCGTCACCAGAGCGTTTGCCATGCGCCGGAAAGAGAACGTCGAGTTTTGCCGGGCTTCGATCTTCTGCCAGAGCACGGGCATAAAGCTCGTGCTGGGATTTGGAGCCGCTGTTGCGTGGCGGTAGGCCCGAAACAACGCGTCCAGTTGGTCGTCACTGTTGCCGTGCAAAACGTCCATAATCCTCTAACCGGCTCGGGCCGGTTCCTTGCGCTTCGCTACCGATTCAAAGGCTTTCAGTACTCTTTGCCTAGCCCTAAAGAGCCGTACCTTTAAAGCATTTTCGTTGATGTTGTATATCTTTTCAAGCTCTTTGAGCGAAAGCCCTTCCAGTTCCTTCAACATGAGCAGAATCCGGTCTGCCTCGGAAACGGCTCCCAACAGAGCGTCCACACTTTCCCGGGTCTTTTTGGACTCCCGCTCGTCCTGCTCCGCCCTTCCGCCGGCTACCGCGTCCGCCATCATCATCTGCTGCTCCGAAAGGTCGGACATGCGATACTCTTGACGCCGGCGCTGCTTACGCAAATAGTCGTAAGCCGCGTTCACCGTCAAACGATATAGCCAAGGTTCAAAGACCTCCGCCGTCCTGAGCTGATCGAGGGAAAAATACAATCGCAGGAAGACCTCTTGCGCGACGTCCTCGACATCCTCAGGGCGGGCAATCAACCGGTTGATAGTCCCTAAAATCCGCTTCCGGTATGCCAGCACGATTTCGTTAAACGCCGCCCCCTCACCAGCTTGAGCGCGCTTAATCAGCTCGAAATCAACCAACATGCCGCACCATCAGTGCCGGCAACCGACCGTTCCTTACTCTCGGTTGCATAGGCGTGCCTTGCGCGGGCCAGGTTACAAAATACCGGAAAGGAGCATGAGAATGAGCGCTCAGGCGGAGTTTACAATACCCTCCACGCATTTTAGAAACCTCGAAACTCATGCGTTTAGCTCATCGTACCGCAAATGAGGCTTTTACCTCTGATTCGTTGGACGTCCGAGAGGCGGGTCCGGTGCACATTTGCAAGGCGTGCTCGCTCTCCGGGGGCGGCCACGGAGCTATGCGGCAAAGCGGGCATGGTAGCCTGCAATCATGGAGTTTTCCGAATCTATCTTCGCATCCCGCTTCAACCTGACTCGTCAGGATCTGGAAAACTACCTTGCCGAAGCGCTCTCGCACGGTGGCGATTATGCGGACCTGTATTTCGAATATCTGCTCACCAGTTCCATCGGGATAGACGAGTCGATTGTGAAAAGCGCCGCCCAGGGAGTGTCTGTGGGAGTAGGTGTTCGCGTACTCTCGGGAGAAAGGACCGGCTATGCCTATAGCGACGACCTTTCACCGGAGAAGATCCGGAAAGCCGCCCGCGTCGCAGCTTACATAGCCGCTGGACCGAGCAAAGTAGACACTATCAACTTGAA
The DNA here is from genome assembly GCA_019242155.1 of Terriglobia bacterium. Taxonomy (GTDB): domain Bacteria; phylum Acidobacteriota; class Terriglobia; order Bryobacterales; family Bryobacteraceae; genus PSRJ01. The sequence continues at coordinate 2,570 of JAFAWA010000551.1, forward strand.
GGATGGCCCCCGGCACGACTTGTACCCGGTCTTGACCGCTCCCAGTGACACCGCCTTCGCATCCCGCGTCGAACTGGTACGGCGGGCCGATCAGGCCGCCCGCGCTTATGACCCGCGCATCTTCCAGGTACAGGCCGTCTACGCCGACAATCTCCGCCACGTATTGATCGCCAATAGTGACGGTGTGCTGACCCTCGACCGCCAGCCCCTAGCCCGGCTCAGCGTCTCGGTATTGGCGCGCGAGAATGACGGCCCGCCGCAGCGCGGCCACTCAGGCGGCGGCGGGCGCGTGGAACTGAGTTTCTTCGAAGAGGAAAAGACCCCGGAACATTTCGCCCGGGAGGCGGCGCGAGAGGCTCTGGTGATGCTCGGCGCAGTGGAGGCTCCGGCCGGGGAAATGACCGTGGTGCTCGGTCCCGGTTGGCCGGGGATTCTCCTGCATGAGGCCGTGGGGCATGGCCTCGAAGCCGATTTCAATCGCAAGAAAGTCTCGGCGTTCAGTGATCGCGTGGGCGAAAGAGTGGCCAGCGAACTTTGCACCGTAATCGATGACGGTACCATCCGTAGCCGCCGCGGATCGTTGAATATCGACGACGAAGGCCAGCCCACCCGCCAGAACGTTCTGATCGAAAACGGCATTCTACGCGGCTACTTGCAGGACAAGCTTTCGAGCACTCTGATGCATACCGCCCCTACCGGCAGCGGCCGCCGCGAAAGTTACGAGCATATGCCGATGCCCCGCATGACCAACACGTTCATGCTGGCAGGCGAAAGCGACCCCCAAGACATTATTCGTTCCGTGCCTAAAGGGCTTTATTGCGTCAGCTTCGGTGGAGGGCAGGTAGACATAACCAACGGCAATTTCGTTTTCTCGGCTTCGGAAAGCTACCTCATTGAAGACGGCAAAGTGACGCGCCCGATACGCAATGCCACATTGATCGGCAATGGGCCGGAAGCCCTGAAGTACGTCAGCATGGTGGGGAATGACCTCGAACTCGATGAGGGCATCGGCGTCTGCGGCAAGGAGGGCCAGAGCGTCCCGGTCGGCGTCGGTATACCCACTATTCGCATAGACCGCATGACCGTCGGGGGCACCGCGTGAGCCAGAACCACCTGACGGAACTGGCCGTCGAAGTGGTGAAACGCGCGTTAGCGGCCGGTGCTACCGATGCGGAATGTACGGTAGCCGAAGGTGAAGAGTTTTCGGCCAACGTCCGGATGCGTGAGCTCGAAAGTCTCAAAGAAGCGGGCTCGCGCGGAGCCGGTGTCCGCGTCCTGGTCGGCAAGCGGACGGGTTCCACTTCCACTTCCGACCTCTCTCCCGACGGTATCGCCCGGCTCGTCGCATCGGCCATGGAGCTCGCGAGCGTCACCAACGAAGATCCGCATGTCGGGTTGCCCGATCCGGGCGAAATGGGATCGATTTCCGGCGATCTAGGTCTCTATTGCAAGGATGTAGCGGGGCTCGAAACCGAACTCAAAATTGAAACGGCGCGCCGCGCCGAAATCGCTGCTTTGGACACGGATCCGCGCATCTCCAACTCCGAGGGCGCTTCATTCGATACGCATGCCGGGCGGCACGTGTTCGCCAATTCGCGTGGTTTCTGCGGCGCGTATCGTACCAGTTATTGTTCGCTGAGCGCGGTTCCGGTGGCCCGCGAGGGCGACTCCATGGAGCGCGATTACTGGGACAGCCTGGCGCGCGGATTCGCCGGTCTCGAACAGCCGGAAAAGGTCGGGTCCACGGCCGCCCGCCGCGCCCTGCGCCGCCTTCATCCGACCAAAGTAGCCACCCAAAAAGTTCCCGTGGTGTTTGAGCCCCGTGTCGCCCGCAGCCTGGTAGGAAGCCTCTTCGATGCGGTCCACGGCATGGCGGTTTACCGGCATCAGTCGTTTCTCGCCGGAAGGGTCGGCGAGAGGGTCGCGAGCGAAAAGGTCACGGTGATCGATGACGCCACCATTCCCGGGCTTTTCGGTACCTCTCCTTTTGACGACGAGGGTGTCCCGTCGCGACGCACGGTCGTCATCGAGCGCGGCGTGCTGAAGAGTTATCTGCTGAACTGCTACGCGGCCCGCAAGCTGGGGCTGAAGACCACCGGAAACGCTTCCCGGGGTCTTACCGGCAATGCCGGCATCGGCCACGGGAACTTCTATGTGGAGAAGGGTGTCGAATCGCCGGATGCGATCATTGCGGGCATCCGGAACGGATTTTACGTTACGCAGACACAGGGCTTCGGTGTAAACATCGTGACCGGCGATTACTCCCAGGGTGCATCGGGGCTGTGGATTCGGGATGGGGAGCTGGCGTTTGCTGTCTCCGAAGTCACCATCGCGGCCAACCTGAAAGACATGTTCCTGGGCTTGGATGCGGTCGGTTCGGACCTGGAGTTTCGCGGCTCCGTGGCCGCCCCAACTCTTAAAATCGGAGAGATGACCGTTGGTGGCAAGTAGGGTTCAGGTTCCTCCCGCGGCAATCGTAGTGGGGATCCTGCTGGTTGCCGGCGGCCTCGGTTTCCTATACCTGGATCGCATTTCGAAGCAAGCGCCGCCCGCGCCTCCTCCTCTCACCGGGGACGCCAAAGCCTACGTGCGCAACCTCAAGCTCAGCGATGTCGGCATGGGCGCCCACGAAGACTATTTCCAGCACAAGATCGTCGAAATTACCGGAAGTATACAGAACACCGGTAACCGCGCCTTAGGCCTTGTCGAAATCAATTGCGTCTTTTATGATCCGTATGGCCAGGTCGTCTTAAGGCAGCGCACTCCGATTGTCAGCCGGAAGGCGGGCGGGCTCGCGCCCGGAGACACTAAACCCTTCCGCCTGCCGTTTGACAGCATCCCGGAAAGCTGGAACAACGCCATGCCCCAGATGGTGATTGCCAGAATCGACTTCGGAAATTAAATCAGCGCCGGTCTCTCTCGCCGCGATAGGCCAACGCGAGCCGTATCTGTTCGATGGCGCGATCGCAGGCTTCGATCGCCGCAACTTTGTGGCCGCCGAAATCGTGCGGAGCCTCTTGCATATAGGCGCGCGCGTCTTGAAGAGCAGTGATCGCGCGCGAGAGGCGGGGGTGGAGCGCCCGTTCGATAGGTTGCGCAGCAACAGTCCACGTGCCGACGGTTAGCACCGCTCCAAGAAACATACCAGAGATGAATTTCACTCTTGCCTCCTGTTCCCGCCCATTGTATCAACGGAGCTGGTACTCACCGCACCAAATGGTACTACGAAGCGGTGTTCTCGGTGAGCAATACACGGGCGCGCGGCGCCCGCCGTGTCATGCTAGCCGAGAGCGCCTCCTCAACCGCGGCGAGCGTCTCCTTCGGATCCTGTTGTTCGACCCGAATTACGCGGCTCGCTTCGCCTTTCGGCCTCCAACGGTCAAACATGCGGTGGACCGGGAAACCGGCAAAGATACTGATCAGCGGGATGCCGCATGCAGCCGCGACGTGCTGTCCGGCCGAATCGTACCCCACATAGAGAGAGCTGGCCGCGATCACGCGCGCAAAGCCGGCGAAGGAGCCCTCCCATACTGTGGCTTTCACGCCCGACTCAAAGAGAACGCTTTCCACGCGCTCACCTTCTGAGCCCCCGGCGCCTTTATCTATATAAAGCGGCGTTCCTGTTCGGCTGAGCGCGGTAAGCAGTTCGCGTTCAAATACGCCGGGAATCCGCTTGGCGGGGTTCTCACCCACCCCGAGGCTGACCGCAATCGGGCGCTTGCGGCGTGTGCGCCGTATCCTGCCAAGGGCTACGAAAGGCTTAGCGCCCGGAACCCCAATGATCTCTTCGGCCCAGCGCGCGGCTAACTCAGGAAGACTGAGGTCCGTTTCGGCCCCGTAGGCACGGCTCTCAAACAAGTAATAGGCCTCTTCGGCGCATACCGGCAGCATGCCGAGCTGCGTCAGCCGGGAATCGGGATCGATTACGATCGAGCCCGGTTCCTCCACGATTCGCCGCAACTCGTAGCCCGCCTGCAGCCGCTCCGCCAGCGAACCTCGCCGGTACTCTAGAGGAGCATGCTGAATCTGGCGGTCGGCAGCGAACAGTTCATAGTTCTTTCGCGGCCCGGCCAGGATGATTTCGGTTCGTGGAAAGCGCCGCTTCAGGGCGGCGAGCAAAACGCTCGTAACCGCCACATCCGCGCCCAGCGTCACGCGCGAGAGTACGAAAATCCGCCGGGGCTTTCCGATGATCGGCCGCGGTCTTCGTACGCGCTGGTAACGCGCAACCAAAGAAGGAACGTCCCATTCGGGGTTAACGAAATGAATTGCGGACGCGAACAGCCGCGCATACGCGCTACATAAGGCCGGCTCGAAGCGATCGGCAAGTCCCTCTACGATGATGCGGAAGAGGGCCGGCGCGCAGGCCTCTTCGAGCAGGCAGCGCGGAAGGGTTTTGGGAGGAGAGCCCGCGAGGCACCGGGCCAAGACCTCTTCGGCGGCCGAACTACACGAAATACTTTTCAACGATGATCCCCAATTTGCGCCGCGTCGCCTCCGGCACCAGCTTACGGTCGGTAATGATGGCGTGCGCGAGGGCCGAACCACACGAGCATGCCCGCTCCGCAGGCATTTTGGCCACGGCTTGAGCCACTACCGCGCAGGCATTCTCCGCGTTTTTGGTCAGGGTCGCGATGATCTGATCCACCGTCACCGCCGCATGCTCCGGGTGCCAGCAGTCATAATCGGTAACCATAGCGATCGTTACGTAACAGATCTCCGCCTCCCGCGCCAGCTTGGCCTCTTGAAGATTGGTCATTCCGATCACGTCCATGCCCCAGGTGCGGTACACCTCAGATTCCGCTTTGGTCGAAAACGCGGGACCTTCCATGCAGAGGTAGGTGCCTCCCTGCTTGGCATGCACTCCAGCTGCGGAACAGGCTTCGCCGATCACTTCCGCGAGCTGCGGGCAAATCGGGTGGGCGAAGCTGATGTGCGCCACCAGGCCTTCACCGAAAAAGGTGGAAATGCGCCGGGAGGTACGATCGAAAAACTGATCCGGTATGACAAAGTCGAGCGGGCGGTGTTCCTCCTTAAGCGAGCCTACGGCACTGAGCGAAACGATGCGTTCGACGCCCAAACATTTCATTCCGTAAATGTTTGCGCGAAAATTTAGCTCGGAGGGCGCAAGCCTATGGCCTCGGCCGTGACGCGCCAGAAATGCGACCTCGCGCCCGGCCAACTTACCGACCACAAAGCTGTCTGAAGGCGGCCCAAACGGCGTATCGAGCTGAATCTCCTGCTGCGCTTCGAATCCCGGCATGGAATAAAGCCCGCTACCACCGATGATCCCGATCTTGGCTTTCATTGTGCCCTCTCCTGAATCACTACGAATAGCGCGAGGCGCCCACTGTTCTATCGCATCCAACAGGCCGGCAACGCCGGAGCCCTCCGTGGCCACCGTGCGAAAGATAGGCGGCTTAGGCCCGTCAACCAGCAACAGCGTAGACTTAATTTCGTGCTCGGCGCGGTCAGCCCCGGGTTGATCGGATTTGTTGATCACGAAGATATCCGCAATCTCCATGATGCCCGCTTTGAGGGCCTGCACGTCATCACCCATGCCCGGTGCGAGAACGACGACCGTGAGCTGCGCGAGCGCGGCTACATCGATCTCATCCTGGCCCACGCCCACCGTCTCGATCAGCACGAAATCCCGTCCGGCGCGGTCCATCAGGCGAGCAAGATCGCCGGTGGCGCGCGAGAGACCTCCGATGTTCCCGCGGGTTGCCAGCGACCGGATGAAAATGCCCGCATCGGCATGATGCCGCTGCATGCGGATGCGGTCGCCCAGGATGGCGCCTCCGGAAGTGTGACTACTCGGGTCGATCGCCAAGATTGCGACCGTTTTGCCGCGCGCGCGTATATAGGTTGCGAGCGCATCCACCAGGGTGCTCTTTCCAGCACCTGGAGGTCCGGTAATGCCCACAACTTTGGCACGGCCTCCAAACGGCGCGAGTTCGCGCAGCACGTTCAGGGCCTCGGCTTGACCGTTTTCGAGGCCCGTGGCCGCCCGGGCAAGGGCGCGCATATCGCCCTCCCGGATCTTGCGTGCCCAATCGTTCATTCAGTTGTTCAGGAGTTGGCGCGCGATCACGAGGCGTTGGATTTCGCTGGTGCCTTCACCTATGGTGCAGAGCTTCACATCGCGGTAAAACTTTTCGACCGGATAGTCTTTGATGAAACCATAACCGCCGTGTATCTGCACCGCTTCATTGGCGATGCGGACGGCGGCTTCGGAGGCGAACAGCTTCGCCATCGAGGATTCGCGCGTGACCCGCCGGCCCTGATCGAGCATCCAGGCAGCGCGATAATTCAGCAAGCGGGCGGCATCCAGTTCGACTGCCATATCCACCAACTTATGCTGGATAGCCTGAAATTCGGAGATGGGCCGGCTGAACTGCCGGCGCAGCTTGGCGTAACGCAAAGCCGCATCGTAAGCGCCCTGCGCCATACCGATGGCAAGCGCTGCGATCGAAACCCGGCCGCCATCCAGCACTTTGAGGCTGTCCACGAACCCTTCGTTCAGCTTTCCCAAAAGCTGGCCGGCAGGCAGGCGGCAGTTTTCGAAGATCACCTCACCGGTGGCGCTGGCGCGGAGGCCGAGCTTGTTTTCCTTCTTGCCGGGCCGAAAGCCGGGAGTGCCTTTGGGGATAACGAACGCAGAGATCCCATGCTGCGCCGCCGCGCGGTCTGTCACCGCCATGGCGACGCAGACGTCCGCGTATTGCGCATTGGTGGTGAAAGTCTTGGCGCCGTTCAACACCCAGCAGCCGGCTTCGTCTCTAGCCGCGCTGGTGCGCGTTCCCGCCGCGTCCGAACCGGCTTCGGGCTCCGTCAGAGACCAACATCCCAGCCACTCGCCGGAGGCCAGCCGCGGAATGTAGCAACGGCGCTGCTCGTCGTTTCCCATCTTGAAAATGTGGTTCGAGCAAAGTGAGGTGTGAGCCGCTACGATGATGCCCACGGAGCCGTCTACGCGCGAGAGTTCTTCGATGATAATCGAGTACTCGATGTAGCCGAGCCCCGCGCCGCCCAACTCCTCCGGAAAGATCGACCCCATATAGCCCAGTTGCCCGAGCTTGCGGACGATCTCGCCGGGAAAGGTCTGTGCCTCATCCCACTCAAGCACATGCGGAGCAATCTCTGCTTCGGCGAATTCGCGAACGGCCTTTCGCAGTGCAAGCTGTTCCTGCGTGTACTCGAAATTCACGATACGGGCGCCTCAGACGAGTTCTTCGCGAGCCGGGTCCCAAAGAATCGTACGCTGCTGCCGGTAACTTTCGAGTGCCATGCGGCAGGCAACCGAAACCCGAAATCCGATTTCCACCGGGCAGTTCGGCTCCGCGGCTCCGCGTATGGAATCCAGGAAATTCTGCATGTGAGCGCGCGGTTCGGTGCGGGTCGCGCCGGCCATTTCGTTGCCGCTGGTGCGATTTACTCTCTGCGGTAGGTAGCGGATCTGCTGGGTGCGCGAGACGGTTCCATCCGTGCCTAACACGTCCTCGGCCACGCCGGGTTGGCTGTTGCCGAAACCGGAATCCCAGGAGAAGAGCATCTCTTCGGCGTGCTCGAGCGAAACATGCATGGTGTCCGGCAACTCCCGGCCATCCTTCCAGAGATAGAGGCCGCCCGTCATAGTAACAGCGTAAGGAATCTGGAGATCCAGAAGCTTGTACCAGAACGCCAGTTGCTGGCTGAGATTTTCGGTTACACTGCCGCCCGAGTACTCGGCAAACAGGCGCCAGTTCTGATACCGGTTAGCGTCGAATTCGCGGCTCGGAGCATCGCCCAAAAAGCCTTCCCAGTCGATGTTTTCCGGTGTCATATCCGGGTACACCGGCCGCACCCATTGCGCTTTGCCGCGAGGCGTATTACGGAAGAACTGCGCGCGGATTCCAGTGATTTTGCCCATCAACTCCGGCCGCAGAAACGAGGCGGCGTCGGCCACCTGCCCCGAGGAACAAGACTGATGCCCGATCTGCGCAACCAGCCTGGGAGCATGCGCGGCCGCCGCGCGCATCCACTTGGCGTCTTCGAAAGTAAACGCCATCGGCCGCTCCTGGTAGACGTGCTTACCCGCTTCGAGCGCCACCGCGAACTGATTCGCATGCAGATGCGGAGGAGTGGCAATCAGAACGGCATCAATCGAGGAATCCTCGAGCAGACGCCGGTAGTCGAGATGCATCGCGGCATT
>JAFAWA010000136.1 GCA_019242155.1 Terriglobia bacterium
CGGGATTCGCGAGAGAGCGGTCTCGAGTCCCGCTTCGGTTCGCGACATCCCGCAATAGTCCCACATCAGCTTGCCGAGTTCGCGGTGGAACGAATCGGCGGAGCGCTTCCCTTTCGCTTCGAGCAAGCGCCGGTTGACACAGGTTACCTGCGCCTCCGCTTCGCGCACCGCGGGGTGATCGGAACCTATAGTTTCAAACCTGGTGGAGGCGAGATAGTCGCCTATGGTGTTGGGCAGGACGAAGTATCCGTCGGCGAGCCCCTGCATCAACGCACTGGCTCCGAGCCGGTTGGCGCCATGATCGGAGAAGTTCGCTTCACCGATCACGTACAGACCGGGAACCGTAGACATCAGATTGTAGTCGACCCAAAGGCCACCCATGGTGTAGTGGATGGCCGGGTAGATCCGCATAGGCACCTGATAGGGATCTTCGGCCGTGATGCGTTCATACATGTCGAACAGATTGCCGTACCGCTCGCGAATCACATTTCTGCCCAGCCGCTCGATGGCATCACGGAAGTCGAGGTAGACGGCGAGACCGGACTCGCCTACACCGAGGCCTTCATCGCAGACCGCCTTGGCATTGCGGGAGGCCACGTCGCGCGGAACCAGGTTACCGAAGCTGGGATACTTTCGTTCGAGGTAATAGTCGCGCTCGTTTTCCGGAATTTGGGTTGGGGGGCGCGGGTCGCGGTGCTTCAGCGGCACCCAGACTCGGCCGTCGTTGCGGAGTGACTCGCTCATCAGGGTGAGCTTTGACTGGTAATCGCCCGAAACCGGAATGCAAGTCGGGTGGATCTGTGTAAAACACGGGTTCGCGAAGAGCGCGCCGCGTTTGTGCGCGCGCCAGATCGCGGTGGCATTCGAGCCTTTAGCGTTCGTGGACAGATAATAGACGTTGCCGTATCCGCCTGTTCCGAGCACTACGGCGTCGGCAATGTGTGACTCGATCGCGCCGGTGATCAGGTCGCGAGCCACGATACCGCGGGCTCTCCCGTTCGCCACAATCAGGTCGAGCATTTCCGTGCGGGGGAACATGCGAACCTTACCCGCTCCGACCTGGCGCTCCAACGCCTGGTAGGCTCCGAGGAGTAGCTGCTGGCCGGTCTGGCCTCGCGCATAGAAGGTTCTCGAAACCTGCGCCCCTCCGAACGACCGATTGTCGAGATAGCCGGAATACTCACGGGCAAACGGGACTCCTTGCGCCACGCACTGATCGATAATATTCACGCTGAGCTGCGCCAGCCGGTATACGTTCGACTCTCGCGAACGGAAATCTCCGCCCTTGACCGTGTCGTAAAACAGACGGTACACGCTATCGCCATCGTTGTGGTAGTTCTTAGCGGCGTTGATGCCCCCTTGCGCGGCGATGCTGTGCGCGCGCCGCGGCGAATCCTGGAAGCAGAAACACTTGACTTCGTAACCGAGCTCCGCCAGGCTGGCGGCCGCAGAGCCGCCCGCGAGACCCGTGCCGACCACAATGATAGTGTGTTTGCGCTTATTAGCCGGATTGACCAATTTGAGGCTGAAGCGATGCCGGTCCCAGCGGCTTTCGATCGGTCCGGACGGAGCTTTCGCATCGAGCAGCATGAGCGTCTCTAACTTAATAGACCCGTCAAGACGGCCAGAGGAATCGAAATATTACCGGCGCCGATGAGGATTGCGCAGATCGCCGCAACGCGCTTAAGCCCCGGTAGAAAGCGCGGATTGCCGATGCCTATCGATTGAAACATGCTCCAGAGGCCGTGATACAGGTGCATCGCGAGCAACACCATGGCGAAGATGTAGGACCCGGCTACCAAAGGCTGTTGAAAGCCGTTGACCACGTTTGCCCGAACATTGGGCTGGTTGGGACCAAGCTCTTCGAGCGGTAGAACGCTGCCCGCGGTCAGGTGAAGGATGTGGAAGATGATGAAGGCGGCGAGAATGGGGCCGCTCCACATCATGGTTCTGGCGGCGTATGCGGTGGGCACGTCGTCTTTCTTTACGTAGCCGATGGGACGGGCTTCACGTTTCAACGCCCAAAGCTGGACAGAGGCCGTGATATGCAGAACAACCGCGGCCAACAGCAGAACGCGGACGCCCCACAAAAGACCGGCGCGGCTGGGGTCATGCAGAAAGGCAGCATAGCGGTTGATCAGTTCGTGATCGGGTGAGTAAATCTGCAGGTTGCCGAGTAAGTGGCCCACGACGTATCCGAAAAGGATGACGCCGGTTACAGCCATGACCGCTTTCTTGCCGATCGAAGCTTCGTAAAAACGGATGGTGCGGTGGATGGTTGGGATAGCCGCGCTATTCATCGGCGACTCCGTCCCGGGCAGTTGTCTCGATGTCAAAGGGCGGGCTTACGCCCCAATATGGGCGCACAAAATCGGGATGTAGAGGTTTCAAATTTGATTATAGCTGCTGGTCCGGGCAGCGGGACCGGACGGTTAGACTACGAGCTTGTTTGCCGGCTCTTGGTTTTGCCTTTAGGCTTCGGTTCCGCCGGCGGCTCGGCCGGGTCGCCGGGCTCGACCTTCTTTAAGACTTCATCAAACAGGGCCTGTTTCCGCGGATCGGCTTTGGGCGGCGGCGGCTGTTCGTGACGGTAATCGTGGTCGCTATGGCAGGTCCGGCATCTGACCTTGGCGGGTTCGCCGTTCACCAGTGACACTAGCGAATGATTCATCACGCGCTTGCAGCGCACGCAAAAGTCGTCGATTACATCGCCCAGACGATAGTCCGGCATCCGGTCCTCCTATAGGGCGGGAGTAGGTTCGGGCAAAATCCACTGAGCCGGCTCCAAGCCGACGTATTTGCAGATTCGCAACTGGCCGTCATCAGTTTCCAGCAGATCACCCACTCCCAAGGGCCGGCCCGATTCACCGAGCAGGCGCCAAGCATCATATTCGTTGCGCGCTTCAATTTCGCCCGCCGGTTGGTAGTCTTTCAACTTCACAGCGGCGCTACCGGAGACGTGCGGAGCAAAGCGAAACTGCTGCCGCAAGGCGTCCTTCAGTTGGTAGATCCGGTACACCGCCATAGGAATTTACATTGTAATCGAACTGAGGGCGGCCTTCCCATCGCGTTCGCCCAATTCGAGCCAGCGCTCGATTTTGGGGCGCGACCAGTAGAGGGAGTCGCGCAGGGAGCCGAGCCGTTCGGAGGGCGTAATGGTTTGGAAAGGGATCTCCAAACCGCGGTGCTTTGGCCGCAGCACGCGGTTGAGGATTTTCGACGGAAATCCTGTAAGACAATTGATACCGATAGCGCGGGCAGCGCCCATCTCTGCCGCGGCCCAAAGGGGCAGAAGGTTCAGTAAACCACCATCCACATAGAAGCGGCCGTTGATACGAACCGGTGGAAACACGCCGGGTATGGAACAGGTCGCGGCCAAATGACGCCACGTGATTTCTGAATCACGAATCAAGCGCTCACGGAAACGAGGCATTTCGACCACCGTGAGGCCGAAGGGTAGACGAGGACGGAAGCGGGAAAAGAGGTCGCGGGCATTCTGGTGCAGCGGCTGCGCCCGGAGTATGCGAATGGAAGCGACGGAGGCGTCTAACCAGTAGTTCGCCAGTTCTTCCGGAGTGGCACCGCCCGCAATGGCCCATCCGTTCCAGGCGCCCGCGGAAGCGCCGGCGATCACATCGAAGCGAATGTGGCCCGCAAGCGCCTTCCACACGCCGGCTTCCCACGCGCCATACATTCCTCCGGCCGAAAAAACCACGGCGGTGGTCATCTATTGCCGGCCTGCGGGGCTTCCACCTGCAGTCTCCCGTCAGCCATGTATTCACGTCGCCTGGCTGACGGGAGCACCGCCGGTTTCCGCGGGCACGCTGCCGCGGTTTTAACGCTCAGAATGTGAATCGGGCGATGAGCGTCCCCGTCCTCGGCTGCTGGTACAACTGACCAACTATTCCGTTCTGGGTGAAGCTCGGAGTTGCACCTACGGCCAAGGTTTCGTTAATCACACCAAAACCGCCGGAGTACTGGCCGGCCTTGTTCTGCGTAGGGGCAGCCAGCGGGTTCGTGGTGATCGGGTTGCCGATCTGCGTGCGATTGAAGATGTTCACGAACTCGGCGCGAATCTGAAGGTTCAGTCCTTCCCGGATACGGAAATTGCGTCCAAAGTTCAGGTTCTCCTGCGGCCGGCGCGCCTGGCGGAAATCGGTGTAGAGCAGCCCATTGGTGCCCGATGGGCCGGGGCCGAAGGTGCCGTTCGCGGGATTCACCCAAGCGTTCGGGTTCAGCACCTGGTCGAAGTATGGATTGATGCAGCCGCAATTGAGGTTCTTCAAATATAGCGGCTGGCCGGGTACGCGGAACATCTCGCTAGTGCCGAGATTATTGATCGAGGTAGCCGTCGGAGGGGTGAGCGGGAGGCCGCTTCCGTATTGCAGAATAGAACCGATCGTCCAGTCCCTGACCAAGGTCCGGATGAAGCGATTCTGCAGGGCTTCCGGCCGCGGTACGGTGTAGTTGATGCCCGCGTTGAACAGGAACGGCTGATCGGTGGATTGAATGGACTTGTTCGAACTGGCCGGGTTGAAGATATCTTCTCTAATTAGCTGCATCGCTTTAGACCAGGTAAATGTGGCCGTGGCTTGGAGGCCGTGCGAAAAGCGCTGATTGGCCCTGATCTGCAAGGAGTCGTACCAAGTCTTCCCGGTGGGCGAGTCGGAGAGAACGATGTTCGAAAACTGCGGAAAGGGCCGGAGCGCGTTGAGCAGGGTGTTGCTGGTGGAATACCCGGAATAGGGAAGGATGAGCCCTAGGCGGGATGTCACCGGCGCGCTGCCGATGGTCTGGCTGAGCAAGAGGTTGTCCGCGGGGTTCGTATAGGGATTCAGGCCGTAGGCAGCGAACACCCCGGGCGATACCTGATTGAGGAAGGGCAAGCTATTGCCCACACCCGCAGCCGTTCCGCTCCACCACACGCCGCGATTACCTACATAAGAAGCTTCGACCACCAGGTTGGCGGTGATTTCCCGCTGCACGCCGATACTCCATTGGTTCTGGCGAGGCGGCCTGGCGGCGTTGCGGTCATAAGCAGTGAAGCCGGAGAAGCCGGTGGTTTGGCCCGCAAGAGGAGTCTGGCCGGGATTGAAGTTAGGCCACACCGGTTGCGGCAACGCCCCCGGCGTTTGCACATTCACATACGCGTTCGATCCCGGCGGCGCGTTGTCGATCTGGCTGGAGGTTTGGGCGACAATATCGGGCGCAAATCCATAGATGAAACCCCAGCCGCCGCGGATCACAGTTTTCGGCGTGACGGTATAGGCCACACCAAGCCGCGGCCCGATGGCATAGGGATAGTTGTTGATGAAGGTGCAGTGACAGGTGGCCTCAAAGATGGGGGCGCCGATGCGGCCGCCGGCTGCCGGATTGGG
>JAFAWA010000265.1 GCA_019242155.1 Terriglobia bacterium
AATCGTAGAACCGTCTCTGCAGGCGTTTGCGCACGGCCCAGCGTGCTGCTGTGAGCGTGGCGTTGACCTTGGGCTTGGAAAACCACCTCGATGAGATCCTCGTCCTCCAGAAGCCGGTCGGCTTCCATCATCCACGGCTCCCACAATACGCGGATGTCGGCATCGATGACACCTTCCACAGAGTTCGTTGCGTTTTCCCCTTCCGTCGGGTGCTCATGCCTCATTGTGCGGTGAGTTTTAAACACCGTCAACAATCAATGTTTTGACTACAAACTGCACCTCAAATGTTTGGTTATATCCGCGACAGTCGCATTGAACTGAGACGCTTGCAAGCTCCCCGCCAGCGTCACTAAACCGATGTCAAGAATGATGGCGATAAGCAACAGTTTTACCGAGAGTTCGTATTTCCCCGACGATCTTTGCCGCAGATCGGAAGCATGCCCTCGCACAGAATAGAAAACGAAGCCTGTCACCGGGGAACAAGGAACTCCGGACGCAATAAGTTAGCCGGGCTCTCCTTCGCCGCAATCACCGACCGCCGCCCCTTAAAGCTCATCCCTTATGTCAGTTTTCTCTTCCGTTACTGCCCGTACCCCAGCTCGTCTTATAAATGAGAAAAAATAGATGGACGCGACCGGATAAGTGGATACATTTTGGACGGGTTTGAAGATGCGATTACGGTCGTCGTTGCTTCGTTCCCAAAACGTTCGTTTAGAGAGACATTATGGAGGCCATTCTCGGCTACGCTCGCGTACCGATCGCCGATCAGGATTCGGAGGCGCACCGCGGCCTCACTGAAGCCGGCGTCCTTCGCACCTTTGAAGACGTAATAAGCGGCAAGCATTTCGAGCGCCCCGGATTAGCTGAACTTCTAAACTATCGGCGATACGGTGGAGGGCTGTGCGTCATGCGCCTTGATTGGCTCGGGCGCTCGCGTTGAGAACGATGGAAAACAGCAATCCACATCGGCTGCGCAGACTCCTCTACCTGGCTTTATTACTGTCTTTACTGCTGAACGGTCTCTTGTATGTTACAAACGTCCGCCAAGAGGATTTACTGCTTACAAGTTCCATGCAAATGGGAACGTGCATCGCAACGGTAAACGACCTCATGAACCGTAACGTCTGCGGCAAGCACCTGGGCATTAACCCGGCCCCTTATCCAGAAAAATTCCGTGCAACGCCGTAGCCAGCAGAAATTACACGGGATTGCGTAAATGAAGCTTCTGCAGGCGATGTCTTCTTAACGATTAGTTAACGGCTTCACCGTATCATTCTCAACGCGGAGGCACCATGAAACTACTTCAAAGACTCGGCGCAATTGCATCACTGCTATTTGTGAGTTTCGGATTGTTTTCGTTCATTAGCCTTGGCCTGCTCGGTACGGGCCTCTCGGTGTGCATCCTCGGCCTCATTTCTGGGCCATGCCTCGCCTTCGGACTCTATGTGTTCCAGTTGCGCGCGCGCATCGCTGCGCTTGAACAACGCTCTCAGGAATCAAAATGACAGGCGCAGGCCGAGCGCATTCTTGGGGCGCGGGGGGCTTCACGCTCCTGGAGCTTTCAATAGTGCTGGTCATCATAGCGTTGGTGGCAGGCATGACAATACAGAGCGGTATTTCCGTCGTCGAAACCGCTCGCCTGGTTTCCACGCAGAAAAAGATGAAAACGATTCAAGATGCGCTTATGCAGTACCGCATCGCCAACGACCGCTTGCCCTGTCCCGGCAACCTCACCCTCGCTCCGGGCATCGCCAATTACGGCATCGAGGCGGCCAACTCCGGCACATGCACCGGCGGTACGCCCGCAGCTAACTTCAGTGGCGCGGGACTCACGAACACTTTTTCGACAGCGGCGGAAGGGGCGCTGCCCGCCCTCACCCTCGGCCTGCCGCCCGATTTTATGGTGGACGGCTGGGGCAATCAGTTCCGTTATGCGGTCGATATCAGCATGACGGCTTCCGGCGCATTTGCCGCCGTCAACATCGGATGTGCCAATGGAGCAGTCACGGTGACCGACGCCAACGGCAACGCTCGTAGCACTAGCTCCATCTATGCCCTCGTCAGTCACGGAGCCAACGGACACGGCGCTTATACCCGCAATGGCGCAATTATGAACGCGGGCAGCGTGAATATCAACGAGCTGACCAACTGCCATTGCAACAGCTCCGGTACACCCACCAGCTACGCCCCGACTTACGTACAGATGCAGCAGACGCTCGATTTCGCCAACGCACAGGATAGCTACGATGACCTCGTTGCTTACAAGGAGCGCTGGCAGATGCAGACCACTTGGGACAGAACGGGGAAATGTATTTATCTCTACACGGTCGATTACTCAAACGACCGCGTTCAGAAGTTCGCCCCCGGCTCGCAGTACGTTTTGCAGTTCGGCACCTCCGGCTCGGGTAATAGTCAATTCAGTGGGCCGCAGTTTGCCGCAGGGGACTCCTGGGGAAATGTCTACGTCGCCGATACGGGCAACAACCGGATCCAGAAATTCAGTAGCCTGGGAACCTATTTGCTCCAGTTCGGAACGGCGGGAAGCGGGAACGGGCAGTTGAACTATCCGACCGGGATAGCCGTGGACCAGAGCGGAAACGTCTGGGTTGACGATGCCGACAATTTCCGCGTGCAGGAATTCAATGCGACCGGGAACTATCTAACTCAGTTTCCTTTGCACAACGCGGTGGGGGGTACGACCGGGATCGCCATCGACGGCTCTGGAAACTTTTGGGTGCTAGATTGGGCGCATAGCACGGTGAACGAATACAGCAGCGCCGGTGCCTACCTGACCGGGTTTGGTTCATCCGGCTCGGGCATCGGGCAGTTCAGCAACTATCTTTTTGGAATTGCTATAGATCCAAGCGGAAATGTTTGGATCTCTGATACCCACAACAACCGAGTTCAGGAGTTCGATTCCAGCGGGCACTTCCTTCAGGCTGTCGGCACCTCCGGTTCGGGCAACGGGCAGTTCAACAGTCCTCAGGGCATCGCGGTCGATACAAGCGGTAATGTTTGGGTAGCCGATGCCGGTAACTACCGCATTCAGAAGTTCACCAATGCAGGCGCATTCGTATCCGCCTTCGGCTCCTGGGGTACGGGAAACAGCAATTTCAGCGATGTCGCTGGCCTGGCGTTCGGCTCGCAGTGAATCCTATCGCTGCCTGGCAGGTCAGCGAATAGATTAAGCTTCAGGCTTTGCAGTATCACCGTCCCTGAACTCCACGCCAGACGAGGGGTTCGCTCTGGACGGGCGCTGCCAATTTGGAACAGAATTAGATATTCGGTTCAGTGGGTGCTATCTCGGGCTAGCGCCTATCAACACGGGGAGCCCTTCCTCGCTCAGCCGTTTTTTGATTGCTTCCCAGTCGGTTCTTTGCGTGAGGTCAATTGAAAATGTATGGGGAGCGTCTTGTCCGCTAACGACAGCGGTGCGGTCCTGGTTGAAGACGCCATTCTTAATGAATAGCTGGTTTAAAAGCCAGCTGGGGACGGAGGAAAAATTATCCATGGCAAGTACTATGACCTATGGGACGAAGATAACACACTACCAGGTTGCGGCGAGAGTAATGCTAGTCATAAGACCATTTCTGCGGCCCGGCTTCGACCAACTCTTGCGAATTGCTCGATGAGGTGATTCTGTCGGCTTCCCTGCACCGCCGCTCTGTCTATACCTGAAAGCAACAGTCGTCAAACCTATGGTATAGTCGCTCCCGAGGATAACTATGGAACTCGACCGAAGAGCGTTTTTTGCAAGCATGGGTGGAGTCGCGGCGCTCAGTCTCATGGATTCCGAGGCTAAGGCGGATGTCTTGGAGCATCACATGATGATGCAGTTCCAGACGCCGGCGGCCATACCCGGCACAGGAGGCACTCAAAAGTTTCCCACGGTGGCCGAAATCGACGCACAGATCGAAACCCGGCCTACGCGACGCGGTGCGGGCAGCCTTTTCACCTCGGTCCGTGGAAATGTTAAAAAGCTGCCACCGATGCCGGAGAAACCGACGCTTATCGATTTCTTCAACCTGCGTTTCGCTACGACTCGCAATCACTGCCTGCAAAGCGCCAATCGAGCCATGAAAACGGGAATGACCGAGGAAATCGTTCTTGCTTGCCTGCTGCATGACACGGTTCAGGAAGTAATGAAGACGGACCACGGCTGGTGGGGCGCGGCCATGTATGAACCGTACGTTTCCGAGAAGGTGAGCTTCGCCATTCGATATCACCAGGCATTGCGCTTCTATCCGGATCACGCAGCAGGTTACGAATATCCGGACTTGTACAAGAGGATGTTCGGCGAGGACTACGTACCCCCGAAATACATCCAGGAGACTTATGAAATGGTGAAAAAGCACGACTGGTACATGGAGGCGCGCCTGGTAACAGTGAACGACCTTTATGCATTCGAGCCCGGCGTCAATCCGCAACTGGAGCAGTTCACCGACATCATAGGCCGGAATTTCAAACAACCCAAGGAGGGGCTGGGTAACGACAACAGCCCCGTCGCTCACATGTGGCGGACGGCCTCACATCCAGATTCACCACTGTAAGCCGGCAGTACGAAGGATGGCCGAAAACCTGCGGTAAGCGTAGTGAACCAGCCGGTCGAGGATGCCGTCGGCCTCGGTCGGGTCTCCGGTCTGCTCGTACCAGCCGGCCGGACCGGCAACCGCGAACATCCCGGCGGAGGGAAGCTCTGAAAGACGGGTCATGTCCATCGGCGAAACGAACGGTAGCCTGGCCGACGAAGTGCTGCCGAGCTTATCGAAGATAAGGCCGCGCAGGAGTTGCTCAACCGCAGCCGCAGGCGAGAACTGAAGTATGAAGCATCAGCATACTGCAATCGTGACTCGCCGCTCGTGGGAGTTGACTTATCGGCCTTGGGCTCCTCCTATCTGGGCCCGTTTTTCCTTGAGGTATTCCGTCGCCACCGTGAAAACCAGCGAGCCCATCACGCCCGCGGTGGCCGGGATGATGGCGGACAGCGTCGCCGCCGTTTTGCCGTTCGGCGCAAGCGGGATCGCCGCGGTGCCAAGCATATTGCCGTTCATGTCGTAGGCAGTGGCGTTGACGGCGGTGACCGAGCCGAGGTTCACCACGGCAACGCCGGTGACGATGTTGCCCGTGTCGTCGAACAGCAAGGTGCTCGCGGTGTGGGGTGACGCCGGACAGCGGCACCACGGCCTCCTGATCGGAGGCCCCTGGAACGCAGTGGCGGAATATGCCGTAGCCCGTGACCGCCGGAAGGCAAAGCGAGCGAGACGTAGCCCGTCAGCAGCGGTCCGGCATTCGGGAACTGAACCAAGGCGCGCCGCGCGGCTGGAGATTGACGGTGGTTGAAGTGCCGCTCGGGGTGTTCAAGGGGTTGCCGTTGCCGTCGATGAAATTGACCGGGAAGGATACCGGGCTGGCGCCGGTATTGGTGAAATAAAGCGCCGTGTACCAGCCGCCGCCGAAGGCGAGCTGGGGCAGGATGTTGGTAACGGTGGAAACGCTGGTGGTTGATGACGACGCTGCGGTAAGAGTCAGGTTGTCGAAGAAGGCAATCGTAAAGCGCCATTGATGCCGGCAGACGCAATAACAATGCCTACCGACTGTCCGGCAAGAGGATTATTGGACCGCTCGAATAGCTGAGCGAATCCGTGCCGGAGCTATTGGCCGGCAGGTTGAGGAGGCTGGCGGCCGATGAGAGCAGTGTTGTTCCGGCATAAAGCTGTATCGAGTAATTGAAAATCCCCTGGCCCGGCGGGGCCGTATTCAACGGGCGCGCGACGAACGCGGAGAGTGTGTAGGTCGTATCGTTCTGAAGCGTAGCCTGCAGGGTCTGTCGAAGCCAGACGGAGCCGTAGGTTCCGATCTGAAGCCAGCCGAAAGTGTTTCCGCTCCACCATTTTGTTGTCCAGCCGGGGTAGCCGAGAGCGAAATACTCAGCACCGGCACCGGTATCCTGCGTTGTGGCGGCGGCGGTCCAACCCTTACCGATCCCGCCACCGGGTAAATAGTGGAGCCGGGAAGAATATTGGCCTGCAGACTGGAGTTTGCGAGCACGGCGCCGGTGACATGCCGTCGCTCCGCCATCATCCGCGAATGGCACAGCGAGTTTTACGACCCGTCGACGCGGGGCATTCCGGTGATTGAAGTTATCGAGATAACAGCCCTCTAACCGGCGTCCCCCCGATCCTGATGAACGTCGTCATCCTCTGCCGCGTCCTTCGCCCGGCGTTGACTCACGCCGCGTGCATTTATCACCTGACGTGTTCAATCCCCGCCATTGCGCAATGGCATCCTTTGCCCGAGCCAGATACGGATTGATCGTTACCTCAACCTGCGGGTCTATTCCTCGTTCGCGATACTGCGCCCCGCGCGCCCGAATCTTCGGAACGATTTGCTTCATTCCTCGATAACAAGATCCGGGGTGACATTGAGAAACTCAGCAACGTGATCAACGCCATCCTGCCCCGTGGATTCTTTACGAGCAGAAAGCCCATTTTAAGGCCCCGCTCAACCAACCTAGCATTGACGCCCATTCACCGGGCGACTTTGCAGCCGCTTCCAGGTCAATTTCAGAAGCAATATTATTCATGAAGGCGCGGAGCTTAAAATTGTACCCACTCTCACCCGGTCTATTTGTATCCTTTTTGCGTAAATATGCCTCAAACGACTTCGACACTCATGGCCATGCGGTTGTTGAACACTCCCCCCGAACCGTACCTCGTAAGAAGTCCTAACGCAAATCAAGGTTTTATGACGATGACTCTAATCGCCTCAAACCGCGTCGCACCTTCCGCCATTCGTGCGGCAGATAGGAATATCAAAGTTTCTGCATCGCCTTCCGCGAGCTCTCGCCCATGTCGATGTCCCGACTTCCGTGGCGCTGTATCTGGTCGTTGATGTAGGCGACAACAAAACGGGCTTTTGGGCCTGCCGGACAGTGCATTGCTTAAAGGAGTTTCTTGCCTGACGCCTCCAAAACCCTCAATCCAGATTCAGGCGACCTCGGAGAAAGTGCGGGGACAAGCCGATCAGCGCACGGATAGTCTGGCGATGACGGGCATCGGACTCAGCTTGCGCACGATGGTGCTCTGGATTGTGTCCTTTCGCGCCGGGAAAACGAAGATGCGGCCGCATCCCACTCGCGGAAGATGTCCTTTTCGGAGATCCATCTGCGCTGTGGATAAAACACAAACAAGCTTAGGGGTGCTTTTTATGGGCGAGTATAATTGCGTTCCCGGCGTAGTGCGCGAACATACCGGTGTCGGGCCATCTCTTTCCTGACATAATGCGGAAGGTTGATCCGAATCGGCACTTCGGGCTGGAATTACAAGGATTGGGCGGGCATCGTCTATCCGGCGAACCGGCCGAAAGACTTCAGCGAGCCGGGATATCTTGCTTACTATTTCGATGCGCTCGAAATCAATACCTCGTTTTATGGACCGCCGCGCCCCTCGTCATCCGCAAAATGGACCGAGGCGGTTTCGCACAATCCGAATTTTCGTTTCACGGCCAAGCTCTATCGCGGCTTCACCCACGAGCGGAATGCCTCTCCAAAAGATGAACAGCTGTTTAAGGAAGGAGTGGAACCCATCGCGACCGCGGACCGCCTCGGCGCAATTCTTCTGCAATTTCCGATCTCGTTTAAAAATACTCCGGAAGAGCTCGCGTATCTGCTGCGGCTCTGCGACCGTTTTCGTGAGTATCCCCTCGTTGCCGAGGTGCGTCATGCGAGTTGGGATGACGCCGGGGTGCTCGACATCCTGGCCGAACGCGAAATAGGCGTCTGCAACATCGACCAGCCCTTGCTCGGGCGCGCGCTGAAACCCGCAGCCCACTGGACCGGACCCATCGGCTACGTGCGGCTTCACGGGCGAAACTACCGGACATGGTTCGCCGAAAACAAAACGGTCAACGAGCGGTACGACTACCTCTACAGCATAGGCGAGCTTGAGCTGTGGATCGAACGGATTAAAGCCATCGGACGAAAGACAAAGGATACCTACGCGATGTCAAACAATCACCACATCGGCAAGGCTGTCGCGAATTCGCTTGAGATGACGGCAATCCTTAAAGCAAAGGCGGTCGTGGCGCCGCAATCGCTCCTGGATAACTATCCCGAGCTGAAACCATTCACTAGCTGAGCGGCAGTCGCGTTGAAAAAACAATTGCGCGGTTAAGGTTGGCCTTACCTGGAAAAGCGGCTTGTCGTGGTGAGCACCGGCACATCTCATTCGAGCTCACTCCGATCTGGAAACGGATACGGTGAGCCGGGCGGCAACAAGCCGCAGAAAAAGCCCGCGCACTTGGTTGAGAAGTGACGGCGGCAAGAAGCCGTAGGTGCTAACGGCGATTTCCAGGGGGAAGGCGACATAATGCGGATTCGGAGTCTGCGGGGCCGGAGCGGGCGCGGCATCGTCATCGAGGGCAGGCGTAATCATGATCACCCTGTCCAAAAGGATTTTCACCCTGACAAGAAAAGCGGTCACGCAGAACATGACCGCCAACGTCCTATTCTGTCAGATACCACGGAATGTTGATGACGGTGATCCGTCTGTCACCCTGGAACAGGAAGAGCGCCTTTAAAGCAGTGGCGCGATGGTTATGCAGCAGATTCAAGTGCCAGCGTCGCTCCACCAACTCCGGCGTGAGCACGGCAATCTGCCGGGACGGATTGCGTTTTTCGAGATCAAGCACATAGTCCAGGATGGGCCGGATCACAAACCGGTAGGGCGATTTGATGATGACCAGACGTGGCGGGGCCAAACCGGCTTGCTCCGCCGGCTCCTCCACTAAGTCATGCCATTGGTTTGCGAGGTTATCGGATCCCTGGTCGAACTCCACATGCAACGCCTGCACCTCGGGAGAGATCGTCATCGCAAAACGCAAGGCCTTATCGGCAATGCGGGTCCAGCGATCAATCGTGATCACCACCAGTGGGGGCTTTAAGTCTTGTGTGTTTAACCTCGCGGAAGTGTTGATCTCCTTTTCCACTTGATGGTAGTGGCGCTTCACCAGCCGCATCGTGGCGATAAGCCCCGGAATCAATAAAAGGGTGATCCAGGCTCCTTCAGTGAATTTCGCCACAAGGACGATGATTACAGTGATTCCCGTCGCAGCGGCTCCGACTCCGTTTATGAACATGCTCTTAACCGAGCCGGCCCCGGCGGTACGTTTCCAGTGCATCACCATGCCGGCCTGAGATAAGGTGAAAGCCATGAAGGCGCCCACTGCGTAGAGCGGAATCAGACGGTCGGTAACCCCCCCGAATAAAACGAGAAGCGTACCGGCCAATGCCGCCAAAGCGTAGACTCCTTCGGTATAGACCAAGCGCCGACCCCGGACCGCCAGTCCAATCGGTAGGAAACCATTCTGCGCGATGGCCCGACCGAGTCGCGGAAAGTCGGCGAAAGCGGTGTTCGCCGACAAAGCCAGAACCAGCAGGATTGACGCGATGCTTACACCATAGAAAATGCCATTCCCGGCGATGGCGGCTATTAACTGCGAGAGAACACTCTGATAACCCGGCTGGCCAGGAACGGTGGCCCCGATGCCGAAGACCTTGCACAGGAAGGCGATACCACCGAGCATTACTATGAGAATCCCGATTACTAGGGTCAGCGTGAAGCGGGCAGTAGCGGAGGCAGGCTCTCTAAAGGCCTGCACACCATTGCTTACAGCCTCCACTCCGGTCATGGCAGTACAACCGCTGGCGAAAGCTCGGGCCAGCAGCCAAATGCCGAGAGTCTCGGTGGTGCGACCCGGCTGAGGAGGTGGAACCAGCGGAACGGGATGGCCGCCGGCAGACAACGTTTTAAAAACACCCAAGGCAATCGAACCAAGCAAACACAAAATGAACAGATAAGTAGGGATCAGGAAGACGCCCCCGGACTCGCTGACACCCCGGAGGTTAATCAACGTCACCACAATAAGAATGATCATGCACAAAGCCAGCGTATGCTTCTGCAGCGCCGGCACAGCGGAAATCAGCGCACCCACGCCTGCCGAGATGCCCACCGCCGCTGTCAGAACATAATCCACCATTAGTGAAGCTCCGGCCAACAGTCCCGCCCAGACCCCGAGGTTTTCGCTGGCGACCGTGTACGACCCGCCGCCTTGCGGATACGCCGTGATGGTTTGGCGGTAGGAGAAGTACACCATCACGAGCAGCATGACGACAGCAATCGTGATTGGAAGGATGTAACCAACTCCGGCCAGGCCGAGGGGTATGAGCAGCGTTAGCGCGGCTTCGGGTCCATACGCGGCCGAGCTCAGTGCATCCAGGCCGAAAATCGGAATGCCCTTGGCGGGACCGATCCTTTCGGCCCTCTCTTCCTCGGTGGCGAGGGGACGGCCGAACAGAACATCCATGAGTCCCATGGGGTTATTCTCCCCGAACCCATAATCACAGGGCCCACCAAATATGCGCTGATTCCAATGGTCCAGTGCTGTTCTATACCAGCCTACGGGCTCGCCGGCCGTCTCATCGCAATTTCTGGTACCCCAAGAGTATCCTCAAGGGATGATAAGGGCTAGGGGCACACGACTCGAAGTCCACGCGCTCGCTCATAGGTCTCCTTGGGTAGGAATATTCTCGTCGGCGGACGCTCACCGCCGCGCGTATGAGGTGCATGCGACGGGCCGGGCGTTCCGAGGAAATGGCGTGCCGCCATAGATGCATGAGGAATCGCTTCACCGATTGCGAAGCCATCCGTACCGTTAAACGGAGCCGTAACGCCATCACGGGACGGACTCGGAACGGCGGTCATGCGTATGCCTGCGATGAAAATGATCAAAAAGAATGGTGCGGGAGGCACCGGTGCGATATTCCCAATGCCCATGACCATACACGCCGCCACCTCCCAGGAGCAGAATCAACGGAAGTATAGCCGGTCGCTTTCGATCTCCTCGCACGCCCTGAAGGACGAATACGGATTGTCGCCCTGGCTCTAAGTTCGGCGAAGAGGCTTGCCGGAGCTACAGGCTCCGTCACGATTCCCGTTACAGCATAGGCGCGGGTCCGCCATTCCTCCACCGGTCAAAACTGATCCGAAGTCCGGCGCTCATTACCAAATCTGTTGTTTGGTCCGCCACGTGCTACCCGAGCTGATGGTCATCGAAGCGTGGCGGAAAACCTCAAGACCGAACCGGTGAGTAAGGCATCCCTTCCGTGCCCTACTCGGTCTTCTTGGCTCATTCTGTCGCCGGCCCACCGCCGCATCGCCCTCTGCTCCCTTGCGGTTTGCGTCTTCGCGGCGTGCGCAGTGTTCTGGTTTTACTACCTGAAATACAGCCGGGTGGTCGACGAGCCCATGCGTCGGCCCATCTTCAATGAGCCGGCCCAGATCTACGCCGCAGGTGAGCGTGTTGATGTCGGCGAGCCTGTGACGCCCGCCGCCGTAGTGACGGAATTGCGCGCCGCCAGTCAAGGTGATCCAGGACTTCTTCCATCTGGTGAACGGTCGAGCGTTTCGGTTCACGCTTGTTTTGATCCAACAGGCTGCGAAGGTACCCTCAGGTCAGTCGCTAAAAATTAACCCTGTCTGAGTTTTTTACTCAAATCCTTACCGACGTCCAGAAAGGTGCGCCAACCATGGATGTATCAATCACGCCGACCGAGAATGATACGCGCCCCCATGCCAAAGGTGATGTACGTCCATATCCAGGTGACAAATACCACGATCCGGTTACGCAAGCCGGTAAGGAAATAAATGTGCACAATGCCCCACAGCAGCCAGGCGCACCAGCCCTTGACTGTGAA
>JAFAWA010000180.1 GCA_019242155.1 Terriglobia bacterium
GGATCAGTTGATCTTCCCCGAAATCGACTACGCCAAAGTTGACAAGACCAAGGGCATGAACATTTCGATTACCACGACTGCAAAGACCGATGCCGAAGGTCTGGCACTGCTGCGGCAGATGGGAATGCCGTTCCGTCAAGGATAAAAAGGAATCAGGAAAGATGGCCACTACCGCCAAGATCGCAAAAGACCTGAAGCTCGAAGCGGCTGTAAAGACGCGCAAACCCAAGCTTCGCTGCAAGCACCGCAACCGCTGCTGGCGCTGCGGGCGTCCGCGCGGATTTCTGCGCAAATTCGGCGTCTGCCGCTTGTGTTTCCGGCAACTCGCCCTCAATGGCGAGATTCCGGGAGTGGTGAAGGCGAGCTGGTGAGTCGATGAGCCGGCAGGAATCGGCATCGAGCCGCGAGCGAGCTCCGGAAACGGTGTTGACAGAACTCTGCCGGCGGAATACTGAGAGCTTATTAGGAGTTTTATGACAAGTGATCCCATTGCCGACATGCTGACCCGCGTGCGCAACGCGATCGCGGCGCGGCACCCCAAGGTGGACGTGCCTGCTTCCAAGTTGAAGGCGGAAATCGCGCGCATACTGAAAGAGGAAGGCTACATCGCCAACTACAAAGTGGCCGAAGAAGGGGTCAAGAAGACCATCAAGATCTATTTGAAATACAGCCCCGACAATGCGCCCGTGATCTCCGCCATCGAGCGCGTGTCGCGCCCGGGCTGCCGGGTGTATGTCGGCCAGACGGATATTCCGCGCGTTTTGGGCGGGATGGGTATCAACATTCTTACCACGGCGCGCGGTGTGATGACCGGCCGCGACGCCCATAAGGAGCACGTCGGCGGAGAGATTCTCTGCCGCGTCTGGTAAAGAGGTCCTATGTCTCGAATTGGCAAAAAACCGATTCCCCTGCCGGGTGGAGTCAAGGTACAGATCGGCGAACAAATGGAGGTCAGCGGGCCGAAAGGCAAGCTCATGGTGCCGATTCCGGCGGGAATTACGATTGAGCAGGTCGATAGCCGCCTCGAGGTGAAGCGGGCCTCGGACGAGCATGCCGCCCTCCACGGCTTAACAAGGGCGCTTGCGGCAAACGCCGTCCAGGGTGTGTCGGCCGGGTTTACCCGGGAGCTGGACATCGTCGGCATCGGTTACCGCGCGGACGTCAAAGGCAAGATCGCTACCTTCAACTTGGGTTACTCTCACCCGATCGAGGTTTTGCTGCCGGACGCCGTCGACATGAAAATCGACAAGCAAACCCATTTAGTCCTCACCTGCCACGACCGGCAGTTGCTCGGCCAGGTGGCTGCGAATATCCGGGCTCTCCGCAAACCGGACCCCTATAAGAACAAGGGAATACGGTACACCGGGGAGAGCCTGCGCAAAAAGGTCGGCAAGACCGGGGCTGGTGGCAAATGATTCATAAGCTCGAAAAAAAGGAGATTCGCAGCCGCATCCACAAGCGCATCCGGCGCAAACTTACCGGCACCTCCGAGCGGCCGCGACTGGCTGTATTTCGCAGCGTGGCTCACATTTACGCCCAGGTCATTGACGATACGGCGGGCCGCACGCTGGTTTCGGCCTCTTCCGTGGATAAGGGCGCGCGCACTAACGGCGGCAACGTGGCGGCTGCCAAAGCCATCGGACAGGCCGTGGCCGAGCGCGCCAAGGACAAAGGCATCACTAAGGTCGTTTTCGACCGCGGCGGATACCCATACCATGGCCGGATTAAAGCCCTGGCTGACGCCGCCCGCGCATCGGGACTGGAGTTTTGATTCAATGGCAATTGTGAAACGCATCGATCCGGGCAACCTGAATCTGAAAGAGCAGGTCGTATCCATCAACCGGGTCACGAAAGTGGTCAAGGGCGGCAAGAATCTGAGCTTCTCGGCCCTGGTGGTGATCGGCGATCCCTCCGCGAAGGTTGTGGGCTTCGGCGTGGGTAAAGCTAAAGAAGTTCCTTCCGCTATTCGGAAAGGCATTGAGGCCGCCAAAAAGAGCCTTCGCAAGATCAACGTTCTCGATACCACGATCCCTCATCGGGTCTTAGGCGAATACGCCAGCTCTCAGGTACTGCTGAAGCCCGCGCCCGAAGGAACCGGTGTGATCGCGGGAGGCGCCGTGCGCGCCGTAATTTCGGCCTGCGGCATTCCCAACGTGCTTACGAAATCGATCGGCAGGCGCAATCCCCACAACGTCGTAAAGGCGACCATCGTGGCGCTGGAATCTCTGCGCGAGAAGCAGGCGGTCGCCGAAATGCGCGGTTTAGCGGTGGAAAAGCTGTAACGGAAGGGGGAAGCATGGAAGGCAAAATCAAAATCAAGCTGGTGCACAGTCCGATCTGTACGCCCGAGAAGCACAAAAAGATTGTTAAAGGCCTCGGATTGCGCAAGCTCAACCAGGTGGTGGAGCGCCCCGATTCCCCGGTATTCCGCGGTATGGTGAAGAAGATCCCGCACTTATTGGAGATCGTGGGGTAGGTCGAGGGAGACCTGAGGTGCGCAGAATTGAAGCGTAGCGAGTGATTCGCTCCAAGGGGTAGCAACGGAATGAACCTTAGTGGATTGAAACCGCCCGCCGGCCAAACTAAACAGCGGAAGCGCGTCGGGCGCGGTATGGGTTCGGGACACGGCAAAACCGCCACCCGCGGCAGCAAAGGGCAGCATGCGGGCACGGGATTCAGCCAGAAGCGCGGTTTTGAGGGCGGCCAGATGCCGCTCCACCGCCGCTTGCCGAAGCGTGGATTCACCAATATTTTCAAGAAACAGTGGGCCGTGGTCAACCTGGGCCGGCTTGAAAAGCTGGAGGGCGACACGTTCAACCTCGACCGGCTGCAGGAACTGGGAGTCATCAAAAAGCTGGGTGACGGCGTCAAAATTCTCGGAAGCGGCCAGCTCACGCGAAAGATCACGGTGGAGGCCCATCATTTTTCTAAGTCGGCGCTCGAGAAGATCCAGAACGCCGGCGGGACCGCCCAGATAATCGGCGCCTCAGCGCGCCCGGACGGCGGCGAGACGCCAGAATCGTAGGGAAACCATGAAGTTTTTCGAAGCCTTCGCGAATATCTTTCGCGTTCCCGACTTACGTAAACGCGTTCTATTTACCTTAGGCTTACTCGCGGTCTACCGGTTGGGCGGCCACATACCCACGCCGGGCATCGACATCAATCGCTGGCAGGACTTCTTCAACTCGGCCTCGGGTTCCATTTTCGGCTTTTTCGA
>JAFAWA010000312.1 GCA_019242155.1 Terriglobia bacterium
TCCGGAAGCTCCAACAGTACGAACTCCGTCCGGTACGCTTTCGTCAGGCTTCGGGTTCGTCAACACGTTTAACGGCAACGGCGCGCAACCCCGGAGCGGGCAAATCGTGGCCCGGTTTACGTTCTAAGCTCTGACAGATCGCGTCCGCCCTCACCTGGCGCCTTTTTCCGGAACGACCTTCAGGTCGGCCTCGGATTCAGCCTGGCTCTTGGTTGGAACTGTCTTGTCGGGGTCGATCCGCACCATCATGTACGTGATCTGATCCGGGATCTCGGTGAACCAGTGGCCTGTTCCAGCGGGAATGATGATCACGTCGCCGGCCTTGAGGTGATGAACTTGGGGGTTCGTAATTGAATCGGCGCTCCAGCCGGGACCGTTGCGCATGACCACCGTGGTCTCGTTATCGGGCCGCTTTTCCGCACCCACCAGATCGGGGCCGGTCAGCAGGGTCGCCGAGCCTTCGATGACGTAGTACACTTCGCTCACTTTATCGTGTTCGGCAACGGCTCCTTTGCGGCTCGCTCCCGGAAGGAGCTTACCCCTGGTTACCATACCGATGCCCACTTGCGACTTTCCAATGTCAACTGACCGGACCTGCTGATCTACCAACTTGTACTTGATAGCCTTCTCGGTGTAGGCGTCCAGTTCACTTTTGGGTATGTATGTCGCCTGACAATGATTGCAGGTGGGCTGAGGTTTCGGACCTTGTGCCGTGAGTGCGAAAGCGGCGACACCGCCGACCAGGAGTACTTTGAAACCGACACTTGTATGACTCATATATTCTTCTCCTTTATTTCAGTTTTTCTGCGACCTTTGCCAATCCGGCGTTAGCACAAGCAGCATCCCTCTCGCCACCGGGCGCGCCGCTTACGGCGACAGCGCCGATGAGTTGGTTTCCAATCTTGATCGGCACACCGCCGGCGGCATAGATGATGCCGGGCACCGAGGGATACGGAAGCGGAGCGCCGGCGGCGAGATTTGCCGGCGGGCCCGACGGTCTGCCGTAAAGCATCACATAGTTCGCCTTCATCTGACTTACTTCAACCGTAACCATGTTAGATCCCTCGTCACGAAGGAATACCTTCAGCATGTTTGCCGCGTCGACTACTCTCACCGAAACCTTGTATCCATCGGCCCGGCACTTCGCTAAGGCTTCCTGCGCGATGACTTGGGCCACGTCGAGCGTAAGCACCTTCTGCGAGGGAAGTTCCTGTGCCAGCGCCGCGGTGGCGAGTACGAGAGTTAATGGAGCGAATCGGCTGATCAGCATGCCGGGATTGTATAGGAAGCACCAACCACAGTCAAACAGAAGCCGGGCGTCCGATTGATGACTTGCCGGAAGACTTGCGGATTGATCGTCATCTGCACGACAGATCGCGTGCGGGCAATCACTTCTATCGCAATACCCTTGGACTTACCATTACATCATGAAGACGCCTTCGCGGG
Organism: Terriglobia bacterium; assembly: GCA_019242155.1. GTDB lineage: Bacteria > Acidobacteriota > Terriglobia > Bryobacterales > Bryobacteraceae > PSRJ01. The sequence continues at coordinate 1,447 of JAFAWA010000312.1, forward strand.
TTATCCGCTCCAATCCTAAGCCCAATCGCAGAGTGGCGTCCGGCCGTTCGCCAATCTTACAATTACGCTATATGCCGTGTTGGTCTGTCACACTGGCATTGCTCGTTGGCTGTGTGGCCGCCTCCGCGCAGTTGCCAGCCTCGGGCACCCTGTCCGATAGGGACTGGCCGTTGTTCCGGGCTGAGGTCGGTGGCATCGAAAAGCTACTGCGTTCCGCTCCTGACACAGCCACTGTTACGTACCAGATGGCTCGTACGTGGGCTGCCGCCAAGCAATGGCCCGAGACAATGCACTGGCTCCGAAAGGTGGTAGACCTCAGAGTTGGACTCGACCCCTCGCGCGATTCCCTTTTTGCCGATTTACGCGGTACGCGGGAGTTTGATGCGATTCTGTCCGCTGTACGCGAGGCGACACCGCCGGTTTTGCACAGCAACCCAGCATTCACCGTCGCCGAGGGTGATTTGGCTCCCGAGAATATAGCCTATGACCAGAATGGAAAACACTTCTATCTCGGGAGCATGAGAAAAGGAAAGGTGGTTCGTTGCTCACCAATCGGAGACTGTACGCAGTTCGCCGGCAGTCTCGGCACTGTGCTCGGCCTCAAAGTCCATGGCGGCGGGCTCTGGCTGTTGAACAATGCGGATACGGAATCTGCATTGATAGATTACGATCTCGCTTCGGCTCGCGTAATTCGCAAATATGCTGTAGCCGGCTCCGGCCACGCCTTCAACGATTTGGCCATCGCAGCCAGCGGCGATGTATACCTGACGGACACACGTGCCAGCACGGTTTGGCAGCTGGCGAATGGGTCCGCCGGTCTGACGCGATTTCCGGGCCGGTTCGAATCCGCGAATGGACTCGCGCTCTCGCCAGACGGGCGCCTACTCTACGTATCGACATTTCCCGACGGCATCACGATAGTCGATCTAAAGACCCGAACCGCAGCCCCGATCACGCGTCCAGCGGGTCTTTGCCTTGCGGCAATCGATGGGTTGTACTTTCACACCGGCGCCCTGATCGCAATACAGAATGGCTTCATGACACCGCGCATAGCCCGGTTCAGCCTCAGCCGCAGTCTGCGCACCATCGAAGGATTCGAGATTCTGGAGCGCCGGAACCCCTTATTTGAAGGCGTTACGACTGGAGTCGTCGCGGGGGATCAGTTCTTTTATATGGCAAATATTCAGGATGACAAGGAAACTGGCTTCGATCCGATCAAGGTCTTAAGACTCCACCTCTAGTCGAAGCACCGCCGGTAGTCCGCGTCTCTTCTTCCTCCACCAACTGAGCATAGTAGATTTCACTCGTCGCGTCATCCAGAATGGTGATCAGATCCCAGTAACGCCCCTGCTGCAGCCAGGCGTGCTTGCTGGCATTGATGTGCAGCAGCATCCCTGGTAACGGCTCCGTTCCCGTCGCTGCCGATGCGGTCCCTCACCCTTCCAGCGTTTCACCCGCCTGCCTAAGCGGACAACTCACCTGCGAATTAGACCGGACAATTCACATGCTACTAACAATGAGGTCGCCGATTGATGTCGCCGATTGATGTCAAGGCAAAATAGAAACGTCCTATTCCCAGCAAAGTAGAAATGTCCTGTTTTGAGAAGGGCGCCGGAGGTGGCGTGTTAGTGTGAACTCGTCCGCGAGGGGTCGCGCCTAAGCGGAAACCCAAGGCCGAAGCGATGGAGCTGGCTCCGTTACTGATCGGTAAAGCGAAAACCCTCGGATGCGTCCGAGGGTTTTGCTTTTCTGCTGGTTGGTTTGCGTGACAGAGATCAGGGTGGTGAGGCTTCGGAGCTGAGGCTTTGGGTTTATAAAGTGCGACGACCGCCGGGCCGCTTTTGCCCGGCGTTCCTTTTTCCGCCTTGGCCGTGATGTCAGCTGGTAGCATTGGAAACCTTGATGGCTGTGCCCAAAGGGAGAGAGGGACGTTTGAAAAAGCCTTCCATCCAGTTTGGATTGGCGGGCTTGCTCTTGGCTCGCGGACCTGACTTGGCGGCGGGCTTGCGCACTGCCGTGGATGTTTTCGGCGCCGGCCGGCATTCTTTCAATTGCAAGTAACGGCCTTCAAACCGCGCGGCAACGTGGCCGTTGCGCCGCACCTCGACCCGTAGGGAGGAGCCCCGCATTCGAGGTCTGACATCCGCGCGCAGGATCTGCAGAACTTTGTTGTTATATCGGAAGGTGTAATCGTTGCTGATGACCCGCTGTTCTACCTCCGAAAGGATCGCCTCCAAATGATGGTCCTTTCCCAAAGCCCGGTGCGCATCGTCAGCGCTCGCTGCGATGACCGTGAACTTGGCTTCCCACTCCGGCAGATACACGGCTTCCAGATAACGATTGGCATCCTCCAATGTTCGCGCCCCGGCCACGCGCAAACCCTTTACCAGGCGGTCCTGCGCGGTCTCAAAGCTCCGCTCCACGCGGCCCTTGGCCTGCGCCGTATGCGCCGGTATCCAGCCGATCCCGAGTTCTTGCAGCCCGCGTCCGATCTGGG
>JAFAWA010000031.1 GCA_019242155.1 Terriglobia bacterium
CCAAACCATCGTAGGCACAGCCGAGCCGCGAATCATTGCGCAGCTTTCCGGGTTTGACCGGTATCCGTGGGTAGCTTCGGCCTATCTGCTTACATCCACCCTTGCGGTTCCTATCTTCGCCAAGTTGTCGGACATGTACGGTAGGAAGTGGTTTTTTCTGGGCGGCAGCGCCATGTTCGTACTAACGTCGGCGCTTTGCGGCGCTTCGGGAACTTTTCGTTTCGGGCCTCTCGATGGAATGAACCAGCTCATCTTTTTCCGCGGCTTGCAGGGGATCGGCGCGGGCATGATGATGGGTCTCGCCTTCACTATCATCGGCGATGTCTTCTCGCCCGCCGAACGCGGCCGCTACCAGGGCTTTTTCGCCGCCATGTGGGGAATGGCCTCGATCTTCGGTCCAACTTTAGGCGGCTGGCTTACGGATCACATCTCGTGGAGAGCGGCCTTCTATGTGAATCTGCCCGTAGGGATCGTAGCCGGAATCGCCATCTATACGCAGTTTCCGGACCTGCGTCCTCAGAAAGTACGGCGCGTATTAGACTGGGCTGGACTCTTCACACTGATATTGTTCTTCGCCCCGCTTCTTTTGGCTCTCACATGGGTGACCGATTTCGGTTGGGGCTCGACAAGAGTCGAACTCCTGCTGACCTTGGCGGCCGTGATGCTCGCCGCCTTTATTTACGCGGAGACCAAAGCGGTGGAACCGCTACTGCCGCTTTCTCTATTCCGCAATCCCGTGATCAGCCTGTCATCGATCGCGGTATTTGTTCTGGGCATGGGCATGTTCGGCGTGATTATTTATCTGCCGCTGTTCTGCAGGGCGTGCTGGGAGTGTCCGCCACAAAGTCTGGAAATCTGCTAACACCCTTAATGGTCGGCTCAGTGGTGGGGAGCATCATTACCGGTCAGATCAATCTACGCCGGGGAACTTACAAGCCTTCGGCGGTGGCCGGCTCCGTCCTGGTTGCGTTCGGAATGATTCTGTTTGCGCGGATGAACGGAGCCACAGAGCCGAATGACGTGCTGGTGGCCATGGTCATCGCGGGCATCGGCATGGGGCTCTTAATGCCGGTGTATACGGTCGCCGTGCAAAATGTCGCGCCCGCGCGGCACATGGGAGCGGCTACCGCATCCACCACATTTTTCCGTTCGATCGGAAGCACGATGGGCGTTGCGATTTTTGGTAGCGTACTCCTGACGAATTACCACCGCGATTTCGCCCGAGGCGTGCCTCCCGGAATCTCGCAGAATGCTCTGCAGGCATTTTCAAATCCCCTGCTGCTCGCGCAATTGCGGCCCCAACTGGAAAGCACATTCGCGCAATACACGAATGGATCGTCGATTCTCCAGGTCCTGTTCGCGAACGTGCGCACCTCGCTGCTTCACGGCTTGCAGGTGATCTTCTTCTCGAGCGCGGTAGTCATGTGCGCGGCCGTGTTGCTGAACCTCGCGCTCAAAGACGTGAAACTGCGGAGAAGCCATGCTCCCGAACCCGAAGTTCCGGTCGGTTGAAACTACTTACTCACTCGTTAAGTTAAATTCACTTCCCGGCAAGTAAAATCGCATCTGTTGCTACGATGATAGATAACCAATGACTGCCAACCAGCCCGGAACTCCGCAAAAGCTGCCCATCTCTGGAGTAAAGAACCTCGTCGCCGTTGGCTCCGGAAAAGGCGGCGTGGGCAAAACCACGGTTTCGGTGAATCTGGCGGTGGCATTGGCGTCGATTGGCCTCAAAACCGGGCTTATGGATGCCGATGTATACGGTCCCAATGTGCCTTTGATGATGGGCATCAATCGCACACCTATGGCGCGCGGCGAGCGCATTCAGCCGCTCGAGCAGTTCGGAGTGAGGTTAATGTCGATGGGCTTCTTGAGTCCGGGCGATAAACCTCTGGTCTGGCGCGGCCCCATGCTGCACAGCGTGATTCAGCAGTTCTTGCGGGGCGTGGACTGGGGTGAGCTGGACTATCTCATCATCGACTTACCTCCCGGAACAGGCGATGTGCAGTTGTCATTGATACAGACGGCGCCGATCACTGGAGCCATCGTGGTGACAACGCCTTCCGACGTATCGCTCGAGGATGCGCGCAAAGCCATTCACATGTTCCACCAGGTGAAGGTGCCGATTCTCGGGCTCGTAGAGAACATGAGTTACATGAACTGTCCGCACTGCCATGAGCGCATTGACGTATTCAGTTATGGCGGCGGCCGGCGCACAGCCAATGAGATGCAGGTGCATTTTCTGGCGGAACTGCCGCTCGATCCCGAGGTGCGTATAGGGGGAGATACCGGAAAGCCGGTCGCCCTGCGCAAACAGGAAGGCCAGCCGTTTGTGGCCCTGGCTCGGGACATGATCTCGCGCGCAGAAGAAGCCGGCAAAGGCGGGCCCACCATCGAGATTAGTGATTAATTCTGGAACTCTCGGGCGGTACGGGGCATCGGAAAGTATTAAGGACCGAGATCGTACGGGTGATGAGACTGTGCGCACGTGTGCTGGCGACGTTTTTGCTTGGCTGTGCCCTGATGGCGGCTGCGCCCGTAACGATTACGGTGCATGACCAGGCTAATCTGCCGGCCCCGCAAGTCAAGGTGGCCGTCCGGCGCGGAGCGGAATTGGCAGGCTCGGCGGACACGGATGAGTCCGGTAAGGCAACCTTTATCGCACTCGAACCGGGGCACTACTCCCTCAGCGCCACGAAGGAAGGCTTCGAACCGGTCGAGCGCGAGTTCGACGTGGTCCCTTCGGAAGCGGGATCGGTAGATCTAATCTTAGTGCCCGCTTTGCGGGAGCCCGAAAAGATAGAGGTGCATGACACTGCGGGTCCGGTCGGCGAGCAAAGTTCCTCCGCACCTGCTGCCGTTCCGCCGCAGGTTGCAAGAGAACTGCCGAACCGCCCCGCCACAGTCGCCGATGCCTTGCCGCTCGCGCCGGGTGTCGTCCGGTCATCCACAGGCGGGTTGCAGATTTCGGGCAATGGCGAACATCGCAGCGCGCTCATAGTCAATTCGGCGGACGTGACCGACCCGGCTACCGGCCAGTTCGGATTAACCGTGCCCATCGATGTGGTCGAGACTTTGAACGTCTATCAGACTCCGTTCCTGGCTGAATACGGTAGGTTCAGCGGCGGTCTGGTGTCGGTCGAAACGAAGCGTGGCGGCGACCGCTGGAAGTGGGAACTGAATGATCCTTTTCCCGATTTTCGCATTCGCAGTTACCACATGAACGGCATCAAGGACGCCACTCCCCGTTTGAACTTCGGCGGGCCGCTGATTCCCGGGAAGCTCTATTTCACTGAAGGTCTCGAGTACGACATGCGAAAGACCGAGGCCTACACTTTGCAATGGCCCAATAATCAAAAGAAGCAGGAAGGCGTCAATTCGTTCAGTCAACTGGATTGGATTGTCTCGGGCCGGCAGTTGGTGACCGGTTCTCTTCACCTCGCGCCGCAAAAAGAAGAGTACGCGAATATCAACTTTTTGAATCCGGAGCCCACGTCGCCGAATGCGAGCACCCGTAACTATACGGGAACGGTGGGCGATCGTCTGACACTCGGCGGCGGCCTGCTCGAAAACACCGTTTCGATCACCCGCTTCGACGTGAGCGTATGGGGTCAAGGGTCCGCGGATTTGACAATTGCGCCGTGGGGAAATAGCGGCAACTATTTCCAGCAGCAAAACCGCGTGTCTACACGCGCGGGCTGGTCGGCCACCTACTCGTTCGCCACTGTGAATTTCGGCGGAACCCACAATTTCAAAGCGGGCAGTTACATCTCCGGCAGTTCCGACCGCGGCCAAGTGTATGATCACCCGACCAACGTCTTAAACGGTTCAAGCCAACTCGTTGAGCGGATCACGTTTTTGCCCGGCACCTTCTACAACATGAAGGACACGGACTACGCCGTCTTCGGGCAAGATCATTGGATCATTTCGCCGCGCTTGGCGGTCGATCTGGGAATCCGGGCGGAGTCGCAGGAGATTTCGGAATCCTTCCGCGTGGCGCCGCGCGTCGGCGTTGCGTGGACTCCGTTTGCAACCGGCGGAACCGTGGTCCGCGCGGGATATGGACTGTTCTACGACCGCGTGCCCCTGAACGTCTATTCCTTTGCTGACTATCCGAGCCCTGTCGTCACTATGTATGACGGCTTCGGCGGCGTAACCGGCGGCCCTTATTCACTTCAAAACCTGCTGGGCGTAGTGACGGTGCGGCCGCCCTGGGTGTTCCAGCAAGCCGTTGCCGGCAACTTCTCTCCGCGAAGTGATAATTGGCGCGCCGAAGTCGAACAGCCGGTCAACCGGTCACTGAAACTTCGCGTCGGTTATATGCGGAACGATGGTTCAGGCCTGGTCATTCTGAATCGATCGATCGACCCCCTCGCGAACACCGGCCTCGATCAACTCTCCGGCTCCGGCCAGTCCCGGTACCATCAATTCGACGTGACCGCTAGCTGGCGTGTTACCCAAACAAGTCCGCTGTTCTTCTCGTACGTGCGTAGCAGCGCGCGCGGCGACCTGAACGACTTTGCAAATTTTCTGGGTAGCTTCCCGATCCCGCTTCTACGGCCGAACGAGTTTTCCTACCTGCCCACCAACCTTCCCAACCGATTCCTCGCTTGGGGCAACATTCAGCTTCCGCGCGGATTCCGCATCGCGCCCGTCCTCGAGTACCGCAACGGCTTCCCTTATGCCGTTACAGACGCCTTGCAGAACTATGTGGGTGTTCCGTATGCCACCCGGTTCCCCAACTTCTTTTCCGCCGATGCGCGTGTCTCAAAGGATTTGCAGGTAAACCCGAAATATAAAGTGCGCCTCTCGCTGAGTGGATTCAACCTGACGGA
>JAFAWA010000204.1 GCA_019242155.1 Terriglobia bacterium
GCTCCACAATCTTGCGGTTCGACTCCGTAGCTTCTACGGCGAGGCGCTTCGGCAGCAGAAAATTGCGCGCATAGCCCGCGGCGACTTTCACCACCTCTCCGCGGGAGCCGACCTTGTCGATATCTTCTCTGAGTATCACTTCCATAAGATTCCTCCCGCCTAAATCACAGCCGCAAAGGGCAGCAGGGCAATATTGCGCGCCTTCTTAATAGCGTCGGTCAACCGCCGTTGGTGCGGGGCGCACACGCCCGAAATGCGGCGTGGAATGATTTTGCCTCGCTCCGCTACGAACGCGTGCAGCAGCTTCACATCCTTATAATTGATGTCGTCGATCCGCTCCACGCAAAACCGGCAGACCTTCTTCCGCCGGAAATACTGCTTCTTGCCGGTCGCAACGGCTTTGTCGCCGCCTGTGGGCCGTTGCCCTGCGCTGCCTGGTCTTCCTTTAGATTCCGCCATGGCTTAACTCTCCCTCGGTAGTCCCGGCATGGCCGGCGTTTCCGGTGGTATCCCGGGCAGACTCGGCAGGGCCGGGGCACTCGGGGGTGCGGCCGTAGCCCGGCGGGCGGCGCGCTTATCGCGATCCTTTTTGCGTTTTTCGAGACGTTTCAGCGTCTCGTCGATGCGCACCGTTAGAAATTTGATTACGAGGTCAGAGACGCGCAACCGGCGCTCGAGTTCCTTCACCGTCTCCGGTCCCGCTGAAAACTGCAGGAGCACGTAGGCGCCTTCGCGGTACTTGTCAACTTTGTAGGCGAGCCTCCGCTTGCCCCATTTATCCACCTTATCCACCGTAGCTCCGGCATTGGTCAATTGCGTTCGCAACTGTTCTACGAACTGATCGACCTCTTCGTCCGCCGCATCCGGTTTAGCGATGAACAGCTCTTCGTAAATTCTCATGCTTCCTCTGTGTTTAAGCCTGGGGCGCGACGATTATATTTCGTCATGGCCTTTTCGACGCCTTCGGCGATTATCGAACGAACCGCATCGGCTCCAAAGTCGATGAATTCGTCCAATTCCTTCCTCTGCGAACGCCCCATGGGCGATAACAGAAAATCTTTGCCGCTTGCGAGCGGGTGTCCGGGATGGATTCCCAGCCGGACGCGGATGATTTCGCTCGTCCCCAACTTCGCAATTACGGACTTCATGCCGTTGTGACCGGCGGCTGAACCCTTAGATTTAATCTTCAGCGTTCCCCAGGGCAGATCCAGTTCGTCGTAAACCACCATGAGATGATCCAGCTCGATCTCATGCTTGGCGACCAGCGGTTCCAGGGCGTTGCCGCTAAGATTCATGTACGTTTGCGGCTCGGCCAGCATCACCCTGTGCCCGTCAACTTCGCCCACGCCTATCAGCGCTTGCGAATCCCTCCGCGAGATGCGGATCTCGTAACGGGAAGCCAGCCGCTCGACCACCAGGAACCCGAGATTATGCGGCGTAAGCGCATACTCTTCGCCGGGGTTGCCCAACCCGGCCACCAGGAACATGTTCTATTTCTTCTTGCCCTTGTCCTCGGCGGCCTTTTCTTCTTCCTTCTTGCCTTTCTTGATTACCTCCGGCTCGGGCGTTGCGGGTGCCGCGGCAGCATCTCCGGTCGCCGCCTCCGCCTCGCCGCGGAGAGCCACTACATGCGCAATAACCGTGTCCGGAGCGCTCGAAAGCTTCATAGAACCCGATAGTGGAATCTCTCCGGCGCGGACGTTTTGTCCGATCATCAACTCCGTGACATCTACCGTGAAGTGTTCGGGGATGTCGTCCGGCAGGCAATCGATTTCGATCGAACGGGTTACGATTTCCAGTAACCCGCCTTGCAACTTGATTCCCTTAGCCTCGCCGTGAGTCACTACGGGCACGGTGACCCGTATGCGGCGGGTCAGATCGATGCGTTTGAGATCCGCATGCAAAAGCGTTCCCTTGATCGGATCGACCTGTTGATCGACCACCATCACCGGGGTATTCTCCCTGCCGTTGATCTGCAAATTGAAAATGGTGTTGTACCCGGTAGAGCTATGGACAATCCTCAGAATTTCTTTGGGATTCACCGCAATGGTGACCGGGTCCTTGTAGGCGCCATACACCACGGCCGGGATCTGGCCCGCGCGGCGCGTACGGTGCGCTTCGTTTTTGCCGCGCGTTTCGCGAACGTCCGCGGCAACAGTAATATCTTTTCTCACTTCACTACTCCTTTGGGCTGACGTGGGTTCGATATTTTTCGAAGTCCGATTGCCCCTGACTACTCAAATGAACAATACACTCACGGAAGTCTCTTCATGAATCGACCGGATGGC
>JAFAWA010000336.1 GCA_019242155.1 Terriglobia bacterium
CCTTCCTAGTGTATGGTTCAGTATAGATCGAGGGCCTGAATGGAAAAGGGTTTGCTAGGTATTAGGAGGATGAAGTGTCGTCCAGGAGAGTTCACATGAGGGCCATTCTAGGGTTATCGGTTCTATTGTGCGTGGGAGCCTTTGCACAAAACAGGGAACACGGGGAACAGCATGGAGGCGGACAGCCGGAGTTCGGCGGCGGGCACATCCCGGCGCGCGGGCCTGCTCCACAGCGGGCGCAAGCTCCAAGCCGTCCGGAATCGCAGGGCCGTCCAGAAGCGCAGGGTCGTCCGGAGCCCCAGGGTCGTCCAGAAGCGCCGGCACGGGTTCCCGAGCCTGTCCCTCACACGCAGACGCGCGGCGATGAACACCGTTTCGCGGCGGATCAGCCGGGACATCCCGGCATGCCGCATGTCGATGCCCGGAATGACCAATGGGTGCAGCATGCCGCGCCAAGCGACGCGCACTACCATCTCGATCGCCCCTGGGCGCACGGGCATTTTACCGCCGGCTTCGGTCCGCAGCACGTATGGCGCATTGCGGGCGGCAACCGGGAGCGGTTCTGGTTCAATAACTTTTATTGGTCCGTCGCCTCTTGGGACTACAGTATCGTAGCCGACTGGAACTGGTCCGGGGACCAGATCGTGATCTATGACGACCCCGACCATCCCGGCTGGTACCTAGCCTACAATCCGCGGCTGGGCACCTACGCGCACGTCGAATATCTGGGTGCGTAGTTCGTAGTTCTACGAGGCCCGAAGACATCCAGCCGCCTTCACCCGCCGGTAGTCTCGACGCCGGCGGGCTTGCCAGATTAGGGAGCGGAACAAATACTCCGCTCCCAGGCGGCTAGCAATCACATGCGTTATAGGCCACCGCAGCGTGCCCGCCCGATTCCAAAGATTTTTCCGATTACCGCCAATCAGTTCTAACGAAATCGCGAATGCGGACGATACTTTTAACCAGTATCGGTGTTCCTAATTTCAACCCGCCCTGAAGGGAAACTATGAAATCAGCAATCATTTTCGGGGCTCTTGCCTCGTGGAGCCTGCTGTCTGCTGCGCCGGACGCGGCATCCGGTCCGCAGGTGGTGCTCAGCGACCGCGCCGCTTCGCGGCTCCTCGATCAGGCGTCCTGGGGGCCGACCCCCGCCGCCATTCAGGAAGTGCAAGAGAAAGGAATCGCCGGTTGGCTCAACCAACAGTTCCAACTGAATACCTCGGACATTCCGGATCAACTGCTGCTCGATAGCACCGGGAAGAGCAATAACGACGTCACGCCCGTCCAGCGCGCCTTCATTCAGAATGCGGTGACCGGCGCCGATCAGTTGCGGCAGCGGGTAGCCTTCGCGCTTTCCGAAATCTGGGTAGTCTCGAACGTGAGCGTTCGCCCCGCTTACGCGTTCCCGCCGTATTGGCGTCTATTTCGTGACAACGCCTTCGGCAATTACCGCGACCTGATGAAGGCTGTCACTCTGAATCCTGCCATGGGGGCCTATCTGAACCTGGCGAACAACAATAAGGGCGTTCCCGCCAAAGGCACTGCCGCCAACGAGAATTACGCGCGCGAAATGATGCAACTGTTCACCGTTGGCCTGACCCAACTCAATCTCGACGGCAGCCCTGCCTTGGATAGCAGCGGAAAAGCGATCCCCACTTACACCCAGGCCCAAGTGACCGACATGGCGCGCGCACTGACAGGCTGGACGTATGCCGCCGCTCCCAATGCAGCATCTAAAGTGAACAATCCGGCTTACTACTTCGGCCAGATGATTCCCAGCGAGACCGAGCACGACACCGGGTCGAAGATAATCATCGGCAATACCGCGGTCCCTGCAGGACAAACCGCGGAGCAGGATCTCGATTTCGTCCTCAACACCTTGATGGCGCAGCCCACAATCGCGCCGTTCGTCAGCCGCCAACTGATCCAGCACTTGGTTACCAGCAATCCCAGCTCTGCCTATATCGCGCGCGTGGCCGGTGTGTTTCAGAATAACGGTCAAGGCGTGAGCGGCGACATGATGGCCGTAATTACCGCCATCCTTACCGATCCGGAAGCTCGCGCCGCCGATAATCCGAACCTGCCGCCGAATCCGGGCTTCGGCCACTTAAGAGAGCCGCTGCTGTTTGTGACCAATCTGCTCCGCGGCCTCAACGCGGCCCTCACATCCACCAGCGCCGTCTACAATCTGGGCAGCCAGTTAGGCCAGAACCTGTTTGCGCCGTCCAGTGTTTTCAGCTACTTCTCACCCATGTATCAGATGGAGAACGGCACGCCCGCACCCGAATTTCAGATCTACTCGACGCAAACTGCCGCGAGCCGCGCGAATATCGTGAACGCAGCCATCTTCGGAACGCTGGACAAGAACACGAAGCTCGATTACTCCGAGTTCCTGCCGTTTGCGAGTGATACGGCCAGTCTGCTGGATCACATTGCCTACGTGTTCCTGCATCACTCCATGTCTCTCGAACTGCAGCAGGCCGCAACGACGGCGGTGAATGCCGCGACCGACGCTCAAGCCCGCGTGCAGGCGGCGCTCTATGTGGTGCTGACCTCGAGCGAGTACCAGGTCATTCAATAGGAGATAGGACAAGAACATGTTTTCGCGCAGAGGATTCATTCGGATCGGATCGGCTTCGGTCGGCACTTTGGCACTGCGGCGTTTCGGGCTCATGCCTGCTTTGGCGCAAAGCGGACCGGACTATCGCGCTCTCGTGTGCGTATTCCTTTTCGGCGGCAACGATTCTAATAACACGATCATTCCGCTCGATGATGCCCACTACAAGCCGTATCTCTCTGCCCGCGCTGGCCTCGCCGTCCCCACCAGCGCCATGGCTCAGGTCACCGACGTAACCGGCGCTCCGTACGGATTTCATGTCTTGCTGACGGAACTGGCATCTCTATTCACCAACAAGGAACTGGCTGTAGTGGCCAACGTCGGCTCGCTCGTCCAGCCCGTAACGCGCGCGCAGTATCAGGGCCGGCAGGCAGCCGTCCCCAATAACCTGTTCTCTCATCTAGACCAGCAGCAGCAGTGGCAAACGTCTGTAGGGCAGGGAAACAGCCCAACCGGGTGGGCCGGGCGGGTCGCCGATTATGTCGCGGCTCAGAAGATGAATTCCTCCTCGTTCCCCACGGTCCTCTCGGTGGCAGGCAATGTTCTCGAAGGCATCGGCGCCAACACTACGGAGATTGCCGTGAATCCGGGCGGGTCTCTCGCGCTTGCGGGCTTCAGTTCTTCCGCCGCTTCCCAGGCCCGTCTGAACGCACTGACCAACCTCCTCAATTTCAATTCGGGTGTCTCTCTGGTCCAGGCTGCGAACCAGACGCTTTCCATGAGTATGAGTGACGCCAAAGCGCTCGCGGGCGCGCTCTCGCAGGCCACCGCTCTCAAAACGCAATTCCCCAAGACCAGCCTCGGCGCGCAGCTCGAGCAGGTCGCGCAGATCATTCAAGTGCAGTCCGCCCTCGGGATGAGCCGGCAGATCTTCTTCTGCTCGCTTGGCAGCTTCGATACGCACACCGGCGAGTTGAACACCCTGAACACTCTGTATCCCCAAGTGAGCCAGGCTTTGGCGGCCTTCTACGATGCCACCCAGGAATTGGGAGTGGCGCAGAATGTCACCACCTTTACCGAGTCGGATTTCAACCGCACCTTTCAGCCGACCTCGGGCGATGGGAGCGATCATGCCTGGGGCGGCCATCATCTGGTGCTTGGCGGCGCGGTCAAGGGCGGTCAGATCTTCGGACAGTTCCCCACGTTCGAACTCGGCGGCCCCGACGACACCGATACACGCGGCCGCTGGATTCCGACCACTTCGATTGATCAATACGGCGCCACGCTGTGCTCCTGGTTCGGCATTCCGGACACCGCGCTGCCCACGGTCTTTCCCAACCTGCAAAACTTCGCGGCGGCAAAGCTGCGCTTTTTAGGCTAGTCTACTTACCGATGCAGAACGTGGCGAAGATGCGGTTGAGAATGTCATCCGCGGTCGTCGCACCCGTAAGCGCGTCGAGCGGCTCCAGGCTCGCGTAAAGATCGAGCAAAAGCATCTCATGTGGAATGGAGGCTTGGGCCGCGTCTCTGGCCTTCTGCAGATACGCCGCCGATTCCCGCAGTAACTGTTCGTGCCGTAAACTCGTGATCAATCCGGTCTCTTGCTCCCATTCGCCCCCGGGAGAGATCGCCCCGAGAATCGCTTTGCGCAGCGCGGGAATTCCTTCGCCCGTCAGGGCGGAAACCGGAATCACTCCTTCTGGAGCTTCACGCAGCAGCGGCAAGTCGGACTTATTGGCGGCCACCAGCCGGCGGCCCTGCGATGCCGCGCGCGCAATCAGTTCCCGGTCTTCCGGCTCTTCGGGCTGAGAGAGATCGATCACCACCACCGTGAGATCGGCATCCGCCATGGCCTGATAGCTCCGCTCAATACCGCGCGACTCCACCAGTTCCGGCGTCACGCGAATGCCCGCGGTGTCGTACAGTTTCACCGGAATCCCGCCAATAGCAGCCGTCTCGGAAACCAGATCGCGCGTAGTGCCGGCGATCTCAGTGACAATCGCCCGGTCCTGCTCGAGCAGACGGTTGAACAGGCTGCTCTTGCCCACGTTCGGCCGGCCGACGATGGCCAAGGAAAAACCTTCGCGAACCACTTGACCGAATTGGAAACTGGCCAGCAGGCGATCCACGCCCGCCCGTATCGGATCGACCCGCCGCACGATTTCCGCTGTCGGCGCGACGGAGACATCGTCTTCGGCGAAATCGATCCCTGCTTCGAGTAGCGCGATCAGTTCGATCAGTTGCTCTTTTACCGGCGCGAGACACCGCGAAACCGAGCCGCCCGACTGCCGCGCGGCGACGCGAGCCTGGTAAAGCGTCGTCGCTTCGATCAGGTCGCGCACCGCCTCAGCTTGAGGAAGGTCGATGCGCCCATGCAAGTAGGCGCGCAGAGTAAACTCGCCCGGATTCGCGAGCCTTGCCCCGCCGCGTAACGCTCGCTCTACCACGTGACGAAGGATTACCGGAGCGCCATGGCAGGAGACTTCCACCAGATCTTCCGCAGTGTAAGAGCGCGGCGCCTCGAAAAACGTCGCCACAACCTCGTCGATCATGTGTCCATCCCCATCGACCAGATGCCCAAAGCGCGCGTGCCGCGCCGCCCAGTCGGAACTCGGCGAAAAGCGGAGAAACGACTCTGCAATCAGCCGAGCGTGCGGTCCCGAAAGCCGGACTACGCCGATGCCGCCGCGGCCCGGAGGAGTCGAGATGGCAACGATTGTATCGTCTAAAGCCAATGCTAGCGGCGGGCGCTTCGCGGGCGCGGTGGTCCGGAACGGCGGCGATCGTGCGAGTTGCCGAAGCTGGGAGGCGGTTCGGGTAAGCTCGCCATTCCCGCCGGATACACTACCACCTGCCGCGAAGGACCGCTGCCCAGACTTTCACTGCGTACCGCAGATTCATTGCGCAAGGCAAGGTGGATCACACGCCGCTCGCGGCTGTTCATAGGGTTGAACCGGAACGGCACACCCGTGCGCTTCACTTTTTCGGCGGCCGTGGTCGCGCTCAGGCGCAGCTCTTCGATACGCAGCAGGCGGTAGTCGTTCGCGTCAAACGAAATTCTGGAGTGGTCTTCGGAGGGCATCCGAAGCATCTCCATGGTGACGTGTTCGAGCGCCAGCAGCAGCTCGGCCCGGTTGGCAAGCAACAGATCCACGTCGGGGCCTGTGAACTTCACGATGATGTCGGGCGTTTCGAAATCGTCGGAAGCCGGAGCCGCATCCTCAATGTCGAAATTCAGCCGGAAGCCCGCCGCGGTCAGAACCATGCTTAGGAAATCATCGATCTTGGGGCCGGCCGAAGCGACCTTGTACTTGCTCTCGTTCACGCGCTATTTCCTGCCGTTCTTCTTCTTCGGCGGAGGCTGCACGGAACGCGCCGCCTCCTGAGCTGTCTCGGTGTGATTAAAGAACCACTGCTGGCCTATAGCCACCAAGGTGCCGGTCAAGTAG
>JAFAWA010000162.1 GCA_019242155.1 Terriglobia bacterium
AACGGCTCGGCATAGAGATCGTAGTCGCGCGGTAATTCCACAAACACTGCCTGGCGGCTCTCATCCTCCAGGCAGTACAGCGTAATCTCCGGCCGATCCAAAATCATTGCCGCATCCACGGTCCCGTTTGGCCGGTAATGAAAATCGTGGAGACGCGACGGGCCGAATTCGCCCATGCTCGTGAACCCGAGATCGCCCTTTTTTACGCGCTCTTCAATCTGGAGGACTGTCGCTTCCATCAGGGCCCCCCGGCCGCTTTCCGAGGTTACCTCAGGCCCGTACACCAGTCAATTTCAGCAGTACTGCGGCAACACCCCTACCTGTAATTCGAATCGCCGGCACCGGAATTGACGTTACAATGACACGGTGACCACCCTCGATGCGACCACATTTTGCCGCAACCTGGAGGAAGTCTTGGACCTTGCCCCAGGCACTTTAAAGGGCAACGAAACGCTTTCCGATTGGTGGGATTCCATAGCCATGATGGGATATCTAGCTATGGCGGACAACAAGTATGGGGTTATCATCCCGGCCAAACGTGTTCCCAAAGTTCCCACGGTGGACGATCTCGCCGCTCTGATACAGGAATTCCGCAACTGACAACTCCCGATGGCCAACCCGCTCGACCTTAGCGGCCAAACCATTCTGGTCACCGGGGCCTCCTCAGGTATCGGACGCAGCACAGCCGTCCTGTTGAGTGAGCTTGGCGCGCGGGTAGTTCTATCCGGCCGCAACGCCGAGAGGCTCGAGCAGACCGCGGCCGGCATTACAAATAACGGCCACCACATCGCCGGCTTCGATCTCTCCCGGCTGGAAGAGATCCCGGCGTGGCTCGGAGGATTGGTAAAAGAAGTGGGGCCTCTCAGCGCGTTCGTGCACTGCGCCGGCCTCATCTCCATGCTGCCCGTGCGGTATCTAGAGCTCAAGCACCTGCACGAGGTCATGACAGTGAACTTCTGCGCCGCGGCTTTGTTGACCAAAGAGTTTTCCCGCAAACAGATCCGCCGGCCCAAGAGCAGCATCGTGTTCGTGGCTTCGGCGGCAGGTCTGGTCGCTGCCCCCGGCCGCGCGGTCTACAGCGCGAGCAAAGGCGCACTCATTGCTTTCGCGCGCTCCGCCGCGGTGGAGTTAGCCCCGCAGGGCATCCGCGTCAACTGCGTTGCGCCCGGCTTGGTTCAAACAGAGGCACATGAAGGGAGTGGCAGCATGCTCACGGCCGAACAGATCGAGGCCTTGGTGAATACCACGCAGCCGCTTGGGTGGGGCACTCCCCTTGATGTGGCCCACGCGATTGCCTTTCTGCTGGCAGACACCGGCCGATGGATTACAGGCAGCGTGCTTTGCGTTGACGGAGGTTACATCGCGCAATAGTTGCCGTCCTATCTCCTGAGTGCAGCGGGCGCCGCAAGCTTGCAGACTCCCGCGAAGTATGTCTTAACTGGGACAATACATGGAAACTCCGAGGACAACGCGGGGAAGCCACTTCGCCGCCAGTAACCTGCTGGCTTTGAGCGTAGTAATCCCCATGCTGATGTCCGCCGCCTTGATCACGGGCGCAATCGCGATCATCGAACGGATCGCGCACCCGTCTTGGTACTTCTGGGCGATCGTTTCTCCTCTCATCTATATCGCCTGGCTGATGGGGCACCTGGCAATCTGCGCTCTGCATTCGCGGCGTCTGGGCAGACGCCACCCCAAACCGCGCCGCTTACATATCCAACGAGGCGCTGACCGGCGGCAGCAGCAGTTCGCCGGTTTCACCGTGGTGCTCTGCATGTTCCGCGCCGCCTTCAACACCAATATGCCGCTGGTGCGCGGGTTTGAACAGATATTCTGGTTCCGCAAGCTTGTACTTCGCTCCTATGCGCCTTCCGTGCACGTCGGCGAGGGCGCGAGCGTATGGTCGTTCATCCTCGATCCCGACCTGACCGAGATCGGCGCGCGCGCGATCATCGGTTGGGGCGGCGAGTTCAGCTCGCACGTGTTGACCAACCGGCCGGATGGGTCACTGGTCTACGCCTCCGCACCCATCAAAGTGGGCGCGCGGACCACCATCGGCGCGGGCTGCCGCGTAGCCTTGGGAGCAACCATAGGCGCGGACGTAATCGTTGAGCCGATGTCTCACGTTGCGCCCTTCACGAATATTCCGGATGGAGAGATTTGGGGCGGCGTGCCGGCGCGTAGGTTGCGCGCGCGCGACGATCTCAAAGCCGAAGCGGAGACTTCCGATGGAACCTATACACCTGGCGAACTCGACAACGCGCGCCAGTTGATAATCCAAGCACTAGGCTTGAAAGATGTGGATCACGCTACCGAATTAACGGTGGAGAATTGCCCGGCCTGGGACTCTGTAGGGCAGATCGCGATCGTAACCGCGATCTACGATCGTCACGGAATCAACGTAGAGCCCGACGCGATCTACCATATGCGCAGCGTGCGCGATGTGGCCGCGGTAATTACGGGCAAGATCCAGAACCGGCCGCATGCCGATGAAGAACTCCCGCGCGATTTCGAGATGCTCCCGCTTCTCGACCCGGCGGTGGCCACCGGTGCGCTTTCCGCGCGCTTTCTGAACGAGCCTGCGACTTCCAAACCTCTCCGAGTAGTAATTGGAGCCAGTTCGACCGCCCAACCGCTCGCTCCCACAATGAAACTTTGGGGGCGGGCCTTCGGCATGGAATTCGACATCGAGTTCGCCGGGTTCAACCAGGTTGCACAGACTCTGCTTTCGCCCACCAGCCTGTTCGCGGCCAATGCAGACGGGGTGAATATCGTACTCGTCGATCCCAGCGATCGCGCCTTCGACTCGCCCGGCGAAGCGGCACACGGGGCAGCCGAGCTTCTGAGTGCGATCGAAGCGTGGGCATCGCGGCAGCCCACAGGCGCTCAGACGATCGTCGGCACCCTGCCGCCTCAGGTCTCTTCGTTTGCCGCCTTAGAACGCAGCGCTTATGAGCAGCTTCGGCATGAGTGGCGGTCGCGCCTCGAAAAGCTACTCACCGTTCAGTTGTTCGACTTCGGCGCGGTGGTGGAACAGGTGGGAGTGATGGCCGCACGCAGTAGCGGCAACGAAGTCATTTCCCGCATGCCTTACTCGCCTACGCTTTACCAGGCGCTCGCTATCGCATTAGTGCGTCACATCCTGGCCACGCGGCGGACTCCTGCCAAAGTCATCGCGGTGGATTGCGACAGCACGCTTTGGGGCGGAGTGGCGGGCGAGGTTGGACTCGAAGGTATAGAGTTAGGCGCCGATGGCGCGGGCCGCAGTTTCCAACTGTTTCAGCAGCAACTGAAGCGCCTCAAGGAACGCGGCCTTCTGCTGGCGGTCGTGAGCAGAAACGAAGCGGCGGATGTGTTCCGGGTGTTCGAAAATCATCCCGGCATGGTGCTTGGAACAGATGACATCGCCGCGTGGCGCGTGAACTGGAAGCACAAATCCGAAAACCTGGAGGAGCTCGCCGAAGAGTTGAATGTGGGCACCGACTCTTTTGTGTTTCTGGATGATGATCAAGCCGTGCGCATGGAGGTTTCCATGAGGCTTCCCGGGGTACATGTGGTGCCGCTGCCCGAGGATCCCGCGCGCTACTGCGAAACGTTGGAACGCCTATGGCTATTCGACGGAGCGCAGCCAACCGAAGCGGACCGGAAGCGGACGCGAATGATGCAGGACGAGACTCGCCGGCGCAGCGAACGCACGCAAGCAGCGAGTCTCGAAGAGTATTTGGCGGGGCTCAAGCTCCAAGTCGAGATGCGCGCGCCCGAGGAGAATGAGTGGGCGCGAGTCGCGCAACTGACGCAGCGCACCAATCAGTTCAATCTCTCGCTCAAGCGCCGCACCTTGGAAGAAGTGAAGGCGCTCGCGGAAACCGGCCCGGTCCTCATCATCCGCGCCCGCGATAGATTCGGGGACTACGGCCTGGTGGGTATCTGCTTCCTACTGCCTGCTGCCGCGGGCGCTTGTGAGATCGACACGCTTCTGATGAGCTGCCGCGTTCTAGGCCGCGGCGTAGAAGACGCGTTCCTGCACGCCATCGCGCGAACCGCCGCCGCGGCAGGCGCTTCCACCGTAACCGCGACCTTTATTCCAGGGCCGCGGAATCAGATAATCAAGGACTTTCTGATCCGGAGCGGATTCGTCGAGGTACAGCCGGACCGTTGGGACCTTCCGATTACAAGACCGCCCGTCCTGCCCGCGCACATACATTGGACCGGCCAAGAACGGGCGTCGATTGTAAGCGGGATGGTTTAGATAGCGATGGCTCCCGCCGGTGAGCTAAGCCGTAGGCGAAATCGCTTTCGCTTCCCGCCGCAGAACGTCCTGCCCAATGCTATAATCTGCAAAAGCGGGGCTTGCTCCGCGCCAACCCATTCCTCCCGAACGGGCGCGTAGCTCAATTGGCAGAGCAAGTGACTCTTAATCACTAGGTTGAAGGTTCGATTCCTTCCGCGCTCACCATTTAGTATCAGACACATATAAGTTACTGGATTATGGCGGATGGTTGTAGTACAGGGACTACTTCCGAATTTTGTTTTGTCGTGCCGCTGATTCGTGCAACCGGATTCCTGCAACCGCTTCACGCTTTACCGCGATGGAGTACCGTTCCAGCATGGCGCGGCTCATGTGGCCCATCAAGGCAAGCATCGTGGACTCGGGGACGTCATTCTCGGCAAGGCGGGTAGCAATTTCTGAAATCATGAAGCCGACACCTGAGGCCCGTATCGGCTCGGAGTTGGTCTCAACCCGAGGTGATACCGGTCGCGTGGCGAGAAGACCGGAGGGCACCGGCTTGCCCCACGAAAACAGGTAATGCTCGGGTTTTGGGTCCTCGAACCTCTCACGTACCCCGCGCGGTGAGACGCAAGAACAGACGCCAAATCGTCATTGATCGGAATGACGCGCCCGGGTCCGTTAACAGTTCTTGGCCCGGCCCACCATGAAGTTGGCGAGAACATTTTCGGTACATGAATACTTCACCGAAAGACGATAATGGGTTATTTCTTTCGGCATAGTGCCAAAATCGGGCCGTTCCGGCTCAACTTCTCGAAATCCGGCATCGGTGCTTCAGTTGGAGTAAGGGGCGCACGCCTAACGATGACGCCACGCGGCACGACATACATCACGGTTGGCCGAAACGGGTTCTACTATCGAGAAACGGTATCCAGTCATGTGCCGAAGAGCAGTCAGACCCCTTCGGCATTTGCTCCAGTGGACCGCGTCTCATCCGGTGAGATTCCGACTGCAGATGTGTCCGAGTTGGTCGATAGTTCAAGCGCACAACTCGTAAACGCGCTAAACCAACGCGCCAAGATGTTCAATCCGGCTTGGCTCGTGTACGTTGCCGCTGTCCTCTTGTTCCTCTTCGCGCTCGGATCACAGCCGGATGCCAACTCATCGACCGCATTGACACCGCCGCTCGCCGGTGAGGAGTATCCCACTTTGGTTGCACGCTACGGCTATCCAAATTTAGTCCACGAGAGCGACCCGCGCGGTCTGGTCACGGTGCGGACAGCACTCTACACTGCTGCCAATCTAGGTGTCGTTCTTGTGCAGGCCCCGTGCACGAGTGTTTACGAAAATCTCACTGACGCTCTGGTTGATCAGAAGAAATACCCTATGCTGGCAAAAAACAAAGTAAAACTCCTGTACCCATGTCATGCACCAACAGAGGCCGGGTGGACCGCTAGGCGATACATTGCCGGCGAAGACGACGCTGATATTACGGCCGAAAAGGCTGGAGTTCGCCTTGCGGCACTGGCGCGAAAGGAAACGGTGCCGCCGTCGATAGAAATTGAAAAGCGTACCATCCCAAGGGCAAGTCCAGGTCGCGCCACAAAGAAAGCCGTGCCCGGTTCGGAGCTTTGGCTGATTTCAGACGGGGTTCTACGCAACATTCGGGAACGCGACGCCAAGGTAGCCGCGGACGCTGCTCGGCAGATGTACGCTTCCTATGGTCTGATAGCTGGAAGCTTCGGCGTGCTCGTCCTTGGCATCGTCGTCCACAAGAAGAACTCGGAAACGCGCATGTCGAGGCTGTTCTACGAACTGAGCGAAGCCGAAGCCCAAAAGTACAGCATCGTTCAGCAAGCGCTGGCTCATTTGGCGGAGGCGCATCAAATTTGGCGGGTTCAAGCGGATTCACCGACTTGGGATTGGAAGCGCAATGCCGGAGCGTCCAGTCTCGTTCGCCGGGTTTCAAGTAAGGTCGGACCTTCAAATCCACCACGGGTACAAACGAACGTCGAAACGGTAGCAATCGACCTCGGTAGGATGAGGTTGTACTTCATGCCGGATCTGATTCTTTATTGGGACCACGGAACGTTCGGCGCGATCTCATACGACGATTTTCGTGTAGAGCAAGGCTCGACCCGATTCATCGAGGAGGGCCATGTTCCTAACGATGCCGCTATCGTTGGAAAGACGTGGCGGTACGTGCGGAGAGACGGTGGGCCAGATCGGAGGTTTAACAACAACCGGCAATTGCCGATCGCGCAGTACGGCACTCTAGCGCTTCGGTCTTCTCTGGGCTTGAACATCCATCTCCAAGTATCCAGCCTTGATATGAGTGCTGCGTTTACGAACTGTCTTGGGAACCATAGAGCGCCGATAATCGAGCGACGGCAAGCGAAGGCTGAAATCAATGAGAAGGCATCAGGGCCGGAAGCGCATGCTCGAAGAGCGCTCGGCGTCAGTAGCGGGGCTTCCCCCGATGAGGTGGCGGCCGCATACCGGCGACTGGCACAGATGTATCACCCGGACAAGGTTGCGGGTTTAGCGCCGGAATTTCAGATCATCGCCGAAACACGGATGAAGGAGCTTAACGCCGCTTACGAGGTCTTAAGGCGAAAGCACAATACTTAATCGGCATGAACCTGGTGACGAGCCTTGGCATGGCGTATCCGCCCAGCAGTTTGACCTTCTTCCCGAGCGAGTTGGATAGTGTACTTAAACATCGTCTCCACACAGTATAGTATGCTCGCCGGCCTCGGTTGGTTATCTTCTGAGGGTGGCCCTTGGGGTAAATGTGGCATCCACCTCAGTTCTCCACGCTATGCCGACTCCCCCGGATGCCGGCGGCACCCGCCGCCACACAAGAGTCAGGATCAAAGCATTTTCTCATCGAAGGATGAGCCTGAACGGAGACGGGAATTAGGCCGGGATCTGAGTCTCCTTTCTGAGGGGTTTTCGACAGCCCGGGGCCGACCAACGGGAGGCACGCGGAGCCTACAAGCTCGATTGGGTTTCCTTCCTGGACCAGTTTTTGGTCTTTGCGTGATCTACGCATAGGATGGACCGCCGACCAACGGGAGGCGCGCGAAACCTGCAAACTGGATTGGGTTTTCCTTCCTTGGAGCGGTTTTTGGTTTTCCGCCTGACCGACGCACAGGATGGACCGCCGACCAACGGGAGGCGCAAGCGCCTTCATGCAGTCTGGCTCGGTTTGATGCGGCCCAACAGTTTGCGTTTGGCGCGCTGCATGGCCAGCGCGGCCTCGGTATCGGACTGGCGTTGAGCGAAGCCCTCCA
>JAFAWA010000064.1 GCA_019242155.1 Terriglobia bacterium
ATCTCCATGATAATCTGCTGGCCGGCGAAAACGGCCGCCGGGTGAATGGCGTGGGCGCTTTCGCGGTATTAGCGCTCGCGGTGACAGGAATGGTGATCTGGTGGCCGGGCATCGAGAGGTGGCGCCGCAGCCTCATACTGCCGCGCGGACTGGGGTGGAAGCGGCTGATATGGCACCTGCACAGTATGCTTGGCTTTTGGAGCTTCGCGTTCACCATAATTTTCGGCGTAAGCGGGTTGTATTTGGCCAACCCGCAACCCTTCGAAGACCTGGTGGACTACCTGCAACCTCCAACCGCCGCCAATGGCGGAAGGCGGATCGGCGACCGCGTCGTTTACTGGATCGCGTATTTGCATTTCGGCCGCATCAATGGAATCGGTATTCCTTGCGGCGGCCCGGGCGCGTGCGATCAGGCGACGAAGGCAGTCTGGGCGCTTTTCGGATTGGCCCCGGCAGTGATGTTCGTGACCGGCGCAATCATGTGGTGGAACCGGGTGTTACAGCCCCAGGTGGCGCGCCGACGCCGCTCCGCTCGCCGTGCCGATGTTGCGCCGGCGGGCAGATACAGTGCAACGCAGTAGAATATCGATCGGGAGGTTTCGTGGCTAACTCGGGTCTGCTTTCTCATTTCGCGGTGTGTGCGGCGGCGCTGGTTTATGTCTGTCCCGCCGGCGCTCAAAACCTTTCCGGGACCACAAAAAAGGCAGCAGCCGCCGGCCAGTGGCATGCCTCGCGTACGCCCGACGGCCAACCGGATCTGCAGGGAGTTTGGGATGCGGCCAGTATGACTCCGCTCGAGCGGCCGCTGGAACTGGGCAAAAAGGAGTTCTACTCTCCCGAAGAAGCGGCCGCTTATGAAAAGAAGCGCGCCGGGGAGCAGAATCGCGACCGCCGAGACGGTTCGGCGGAGGCCGATCTGGGCCGCGCATATAACGACGCATGGTACGATCGCGGCGCACACCTGGCGAGCGACCGGCGCACGTCGCGCCTCATCGATCCGCCCGACGGCAGATTTCCGCCAATGACTCCCGAAGCGATGAAAAAGTACAAAGAGACGCAGGCATGGCTGGCGCAGCACGCCGATGACGGGCCCGAAACCCGCCCGCTGCCCGACCGATGCCTGGTGTTTTCTCAATCCGGTCCGCCGTTCCTTCCCGGGAACTACAACAACCTTTATCAAATCGTTCAGACGCCGGGGGAAGTCGTTGTTCTCTCGGAAATGGGACACCAGGCGCGTACCATTCCGCTAACAAATGGAAAAGCAAGTCCGGCCAGCCTTCCCGAGAGCTTCAGGCAATGGGCCGGGGTCTCAGTGGGCCATTGGGAGGGAGAAACGCTGGTGATCGAAACTACCCATTTCCGCACGGGCCCCCAGAGCCGCTTCGGCGTGCAGTATGACGGCATGACGGATGAGAATCTGCGTGTGACCGAGCGGTTAACGCGCACGGGCCCTCACACGCTGACCTACCGTGCCACGGTGGTGGACCCCAGCGTGTACACGCGGCCTTGGACGGTGGAGTTCCCGATGGAGCGAACCGAAAACGCGGTATACGAATACGCCTGCCATGAAGGCAACTACGGACTTGCGGGGATTCTCTCGGGCGCCCGCGCGCAGGAAAAGGCCGCGAACGGGAAGTGATCCGCCTGTTCCCACGGCGCGGGTCTGGGTAACTGCCGCCGCAGGCGATTCGCTCAACGCGGGTTTCGGGATTGCGCACTCGCGGCGGGCGCAACCATTTCGGTAATGCGGTTGTAGCCTGTATCCCCGCTGTATAGATTGCCGTGTGAATCCATGGCCATATAGCTGGCTTCGGTAAACTGCCCCTCTCCTTTACCTGGCCCGTTACCGATTGCCCCAAGCACGTTGCCGTTCCAATCGATCTTGAAGATCTGGCCATCCTGGCCGGTCGCCATCCATAACTGGCCGTGCGGGTCCACATAGAGAGCGCAAACCAGATTTCTCATCTGAATCGTTTTGACGAACTTGCCGGCGGCGTCATAGACTACGATGCGATACTCCTCGCGATCGCCGATATAAACATTCCCATTACCGGGGTTCACGGCGAGTCCGTGGACCATGCTGAAGTGTCCCTGCCCGGCCCTGTTTCCGAACCATTGGTTTATGAACTTGCCGTTCTTATCGAGGTGTAATACGCGCGCGGCGCCGCTACTGTCGGCGGGAGATTTATCGGTGTCGTTAGGGCTCTCGTTCGCATGACCCATGCCGATATAGACATCGCCGCCGGGACCAAAAGCGACCGCCAGCGGCTGCCAGAGAAGTCTTTGGCCCTTGGCTTCATCCCAATCCCCTCTTTGTCCTTTGACGCCGATCGTCATCAGCAATTTTCCTTCGGGACTGAGTTTCGACACCGTGTCGCCATTCTCGTCGCAGATCCAGATATTGTCCTGCGCGTCGATGGCTATACCGTGGGCCTTGTTCTGGTGGCCGATTA
>JAFAWA010000092.1 GCA_019242155.1 Terriglobia bacterium
CGGGTTTCGCGCACTCCAATTGAAAAATATTGTTGTTCAGGTGGAGGCGCTCGATCAGAAGAAGACTCTCTCGATCGATTCTGTTTCGACTTCGCGGCGCCGCGTTCGTCCCGGCGAAAAGCTTCAGATCCATCTCACACTCAATGGCGAAAACCGTGTCGAGATGGACCGTACCGTTGAATATCAGGTGCCGGCCGGCGCGCCGGAGGGTCTGTTGTACTTCACGGCCTCCGACGCCAATGTCGCGAACATTAACGATTTTCGCCAACTGCTGACCACCAGCCCGCATAACGAAACGCAGCTGATCGGACTGGTGAATGGTCTTCATCCGAATAACAAAGTTTATGTGCGGGTCTGGCGAACTGACCCGGCCTATCAGTTGGAAGGCGCGGACCTGCCAGATCCGCCGGCATCGGTGTCCCTGATTCTGTCCAATTCACAAGCCAATGTCGCCGGGATCACGCAGGTGAAGAACTCCAAGATTGACGAGATCGAAATCGATGCGGGAGATATGGTCGTATCGGGTAACAAGACGGTTCTGGTGGAAGTGAAGGAATGAACGCCCTCGATCCCCTACGCCTTCTGATCTCTACGATCGGCCTTCCGCTCGCTTTATGCGCCAGCGGCACGACCGTGTGGGAGATGAACTCCTATCCGGATTTCATCCGCGGCCGTTTCGACGGCATGTCGCTTAGCCGCGACGGGCGATTGTCACTTGCGCCGAAAGTCGAGACGCTGTTCTCCTCGGATCAGCCGGTAATCTGGAGTGTCGCCCAAGGCCCGGACGGATCTTTGTACGCGGCCACCGGCCATCGCGGACGCGTATACCGCATTGATCCTAGCGGTAAGTCCTCGCTGCTGTGGGCGGCGGAGCAGCCGGAAGTTTTCGCCATCGCGGTGGATCGTTCCGGCGCCGTGTACGCAGCCACTTCGCCTGACGGAAGTGTGTACCGCATCGAAAACGGCAAAGCCACGGAATATTTCGCTACCAAATCGCGTTATATCTGGTCGCTCGCAACCGGCGCGGACGGAGTTCTCTACGTCGGCACAGGCGATCAGGGCAAAGTGTTCCGCGTGACCGGGCAGGGCCGCGGCGAAGTGTATTACGAAACCGGTCAATCTCATGTGACCGGCTTAGCGGTGGATGCCCAAGGCCGTCTACTGGCGGGTACGGAGCCCAATGGCCTCCTCTACCGCATCACGGCCAAGGACAAAGCCTTCGTGCTTTACGACTCGAGTCTCCCCGAGATTCACGCCATCGTGCCCATGCCCGACGGCACCGTGTATGCCGCCGCGCTCGGCGGTTCGGTGGCCAAGCGCGCGCAAAGCGCCCAGCAGGCGCTGCAAGGTGGCGCAGGCGGTACCGTCGTTTCCGGCGGCACCACCACTATTACTGTGGAGGCGCAGCAGGCCGGACCAGGTCCGGAACTGAAAGCGCCGGATACCAAACCGGCAGCGGCCGCGACGGCGGTCAACTCGCAAGTGACTACGCAGTTTACACCCGTAACGGAGAACGCGAATGTCGAAAAGTCGGCGGTGTACCGCATCAACCCGGACAATACCGTAGACACTTTGTGGAGCTCCAAAGAAGAGAACGTTTACGACCTCCTCGCGCTCGAAAATCAGCTTCTGTTTTCTACCGATGAATCCGGGCGTATTTACGGTTTGGCTCCGGATCGCCGCGTGACCTTGGTGCTCGAAACAAAGGAGGGTGAAGCCACGCGCCTTCTGCCCTCGGAGCACTCCATCGTGGCGGCTACGGGAAATCTGGGGCGCTTGTTTCGTCTCGGCGAAACACCGGGGGCCGGCGGCTCGTTTGAATCGCCCGTGCACGACGCCGCAACCGCGGCCCGCTGGGGCAGTCTGAGTTGGCGCGCCGAGCTGCCCACCGGGGCGACCCTCAATTTCCGCACGCGCTCAGGCAACTCCGCGAAACCGGACCGCACCTGGAGCGAATGGTCGCAGCCGCTCTCGAATTCCGCCGCGTCACGCATCTCGAGCCCCAACGCGCGCTATATCCAGTGGAGGGCGGAACTGACCGGATTGAACGGCGCCACTCCCGTCATCAGCGATGTCTCGCTGGCCTATTTGCCGCAAAACTCGCCGCCGGTGATTAAGAACATCACGGTGGTGCAGACGCTGAATGCGAACCAGAGCGCCAAGGCTGCTACCCAGGCGGCGGGAACGTATTCGGTGACCGTGACAGACACCGATTCGACGCAGACTTCGACCGGGACAACCACTCAGACATTGACCCGCGCCTCCTCCGAGCAGATCACTGTAGGTTGGCAGGCCGAGGATCCCGATGGCGATCGCCTGGTGTACAGCCTCTATTTCCGCGGCGATGATGAAGCCCAATGGAAACTGCTCAAAGCCGACATGCACGATGCCGCGCTTACATTCGATTCCGATATCTTGGCCGATGGGAAATACTATTTCCGGGTTACCGCGTCGGACCGCGAATCGAACCCGGCAGCTTCGGCTCGCGATGCTCAGTTGACCAGCGCCCCTGTAATCATTGACAATACACCGCCCGTGGTCATGATCGGAGCCGTAAGATACTCCGCGGGGACCGCGCACATCGAGTTTTCGGCAATGGATGCCGCTTCCCCGCTCCGCCATTGCGAATACTCACTGGATGCCGGTAGCTGGATTCCGCTCCAGGCCGCCGACGGCGTGATCGATTCACTGCGCGAGGCCTTCGCGATCGATCTTGCCGGACTTTCGCCAGGCGAGCACCTGGTGGTGATTCGGGCCGCCGATAGCGCCAATAACACCGGCTTGGCGAAGGTGATCCTGAAATAAGCAAGTCATGAACCTGCAGACCTTCGGCAGGCTGATGCAGCGAAGCGTCGTGGCTGCCGCCAACGACGGGTGCTTCGGCATCGCGAAAGGCGCAGCGTACTCCGCGCTGCTTTCCTTTTTCCCGGTGCTTACTTCGGCCGCTACACTGCTCGTGCAGACACGAGCCGAATACGTTTCCAGACTGCTTGAAAATGTTCTCTCGCAGATGGTCCCACCCGGTTCGGAGGACCTGGTGGTGCAGCAGTTCCGCGTGACCGGCGCGCGTCCGATCCTGCTTCTAGTTACTGCCATTCTAATTTCGCTCTGGGCGGCTTCGAGCGTGATCAAGAGCCTGATCGACGGTTTTCATGCGGCCTATCACGTGCCTCGCGGCCGCAGCTTCTTCCATAATTCCGGTGTCGCCAACGCACTGGTACTCGCGAGCGCGCTTCCGGTCTTCCTGGCTTCGCTGCTGATTATTTTCGGTGAGCTGTTAGAACACGAAGTATTGAACTATATGCGGGTGGATCCACTGCTGAACCCGTTTGCGTCCATATGGTTGTGGATCAGCCGGATCACGAGCTACGCACTGGCCTTTGCGACCACGGTGCTGGTGACGGCGCTTCTATATTATTTTGCACCCTATCGGCGCCAGCGATGGCAGTATGTCTGGCCGGGGGCAACCGTCGCCACCGGGCTATGGCTGGGTGCCACCGCCGGATTCGGCTGGTACGCGCGGCATGTGGCCCGTTATAACGTGATGTACGGGTCGATCGGCGCCGGAATCGCCCTGCTGGTCTGGATGTACCTAATGGCCGCGATCGCGCTCATCGGCTGCGAATTCAATGCGGAATACGAACGCAGCCGAAGCGCGCCTGAACCGGTCCGAAAACTTGGTCCTACTTAGTCGCAGGGTCCCAGTGCTCGTCGGCTTTACCGTCTTTAATCCGCCACGTGTCGAACCAGGTTGTGGTGTACTCCTGGCCTTTGGCGTCCTTGCGGGGCGCTGCCGTGATCACCGTGACCAGGTCCCCGTCGGCGACCACCGCGACTACGGGCGCTTGGAGTTTGTCGCACACGTCCTTCCGCGGCCGGTTCGGGTTATTCCCGAAGAACTTCACGACGGGCGCTAATCCCGATTGCACGTTGGGGTTGTGCTGATGGTAAGCGTCGGTCAGCCACTTACCGGCTTCATCCCAGTGATTGCACTGCAGCAGGTCTTTCTCTATGTGGTACGCCGTTTGTTTCATGGCGTCCTTCTTTTTGTCCTTGTCGTGGAAAAGCGAATCGGGGTCGGCCACGCCCTTGACCGGTTCCTGGGCCAGAGCGGCAATGCCCAGAAGCATGGAAGCGAATACCAACGATATTGTTAAGCGCAGTTTCATGGGTACTAAGTTAGTCAGCGTCAGAGATTGTGTCAAGGGACGGGACGCAGCATGTCGCGGCAAAGTAGAAATGTCACCCTGTCCGGCAAAGTAGAAATGTCACCCTATGCGCCCGGCTCGAAAATGCCATGATAATCTGCCCGTGCCGGTGAAGCGGAGACAGGCGCTGCTGGCGAGCAACCTGATCGAGGAATAGCC
>JAFAWA010000337.1 GCA_019242155.1 Terriglobia bacterium
TCCAATAGGAGCGCGCCGTTCGTCAAAGGCTTATCGGTTTTGATTGCGACATCGGCAACCGTACCCTCCACCGCCCGCAAATCCCCGCCCGGGTTCTCTACAAGATCAGGCAGTCCGGACCAACTCGGGTAGTGATAGGTCGTCGTAATGTTCTTGACCGAAGGAAGCTCCACTACGTTCAGCTTGAATGTCTTCGAGCGGACACCACCTGCTTCAATGTAATACTCGATCGATTCGGGCACCCCGGCCAGCACAAACTCGTAAGCCGTGCCGCTCGGCTGCGTGCGCATATCGGTCTGCTCCCATTTCGGAGCACTCGCGTATTTGCCCACGAACTGGACCTTGGGCGCAGTAAATCCGATCAAGCGCGCCGTAATTACCTGATCGGCCCGTTTGCGGACCGTCCGGTTGCCCGGGTCCACCTGGATATCGTAGAACGGCTTCATCCCGGCCTTGGGTAGGCCGCCCCACAGCAGCGATGTGCCGTAGCCTAGAAACCCCGGCCCCGACAGGCCCAGCCACAGCAGCGCCAAGAAGGAGAACGCCGCAGCGGAGGAGAAGCTCAGCAGCCGCGAACTCTTCGCGACTTCCTTAGGCTCCGCATGTTGCGCCACGTGCAAGGTATCATCGGCCAGGAGCTGGAGAAATGGGTCGCCGGGATTCTGCTCCATCTTCTCGCTCACCGTCAGCAGGCGTTCCTGAAACTCCGGGTAGCGGGTCTCGGCCTCGCGCGCGGCGCGCCGCCGGTTCAGCCGCATTATGGGCAGCACCAGCGCGGCGGCTATGGCGAAAGCCAACCCCAGAAAGAGCAGCAGGCGGGCGCCCGTTACGCTCGGCGTAGAAAAGGCAAAGTAGTTGGCAACCAGCACGGCCGCCAAAGTTAGAACAAGCGCAGCCCCGGCCGTGGCCGCCAAACCGCGCGTCACCGCCATGAGCCTAAGCCGCCGTTCGACAGCGCCCAAGTATTCCGACAACCGATCTAAAGGTCTCATGCCGCCTCTTTATCTACTGCAAGATGCCGATTTCCCAGGAGAGATTCCGCTACAGCCAGCGCCAGCACAGCCAGCATGACGTACCACCAGAGGGAAAACGACTTGGGTTGGCCCTCAGTGCCCTCGCCGCCTGCCCCGGCAGTCCCCTGCGCTGTATTCTGCCATAAAGTAAGGGTCTCCGGCGGGGCGGGGGTCAGGTCCGACTCATGCCGGTCCGTATTCACCGCCACCAATTCGTTCCGGCCGTTGGGCCGCCTTATGTCGTAGAACCCCGCCATCGTAAACTGAATGTTCTGCGCCCGCGTCGCTTCCTGTAATGAGAGCGCCCGTTCCCCTTTGGGATCGAGCACATCCACCGCCGCGCCTTTCTCCTTCGAATCACGCAGCTCGGCGAACGACCCTACAAAAACGCTGGGCTGTGTGTCGTTGAGCCGCCCCAGGTAGCGCGCGGTCTGGCCCACAAACGGCACGAACGATGCATGCACCGGAAAGTCGTTCTCCAGGTTGTCGAAGGTCGAAGCGAAAACCAGGATGTGCCCTTCACCGGACTGCTGATCCACCAGCAGCGGTGTGCCGTCCGTAAGACGGGCCGCCACACGCGCCGTACCCGGATTGATCCGGATCGCCTGGTAGAACTTCACGTCACTCCAGCGGTTATCCTGAAGAATCGATGGATGGCTGCTATCAAGATAAGCCGCGGTTTGGAAACGCTCTCCTTCGCGGCCCGCATACCGGCTGCCGTCGACGCGTGTATCCGCCACCGGCACCTTGGAGCTAACTACCGCCTGCCGCCCGAGCGCGATCAGCACCGAACCGCCGCCCCGCACGTAAGAGCGAAGCTGGTTTTCGAATGCGGGCGGGAGGCCGGACACATCCGAAAGCACGACAAACGCATACTTCGCGGGCGACATGTTGGCGGTCTGATCCACCGTAGCGGGGTCGATCAGGAATGCGGATTGGCCCGAAGCTTCGAGAGCATCGCGGAAATAGAGTAAGCCGCGAGTGTTGCCCGCCTCATGCACAAAGAGAGCATGCCGCGGATCGACCTGTTCTACCGAGAAATAAAAGGTGTCGTCATTCGGGAGGCTATCGGCGGAATCGATCCGCACCGCCCCGCGGTTCGGCCCGAACGGCGGATCGAGCGACAGAAATTCCACCGTGGCGCGGCCGTTCGGCGGGACTTCCACGCTCTTCGATTCGATCTCGCGTTGATTCAACAACAGCGTCACTCGCCTTGTGGCTTTTTGATTGTTGGTTCCGGCGATGGTGGCCAAAACCCGGGCCTTCTTGTTGTCATACACCCGCCGCGGCGCGACCACGTTCTCTACAGCGAAATTGGCGATGGGCTTAGCGTCGATCGGATGCGGCTCCAGATGCACCGCCGCATTCAACTTAAGGTCGTTGAAATTCGCCGGCATCCCGCTCTGTTGCATGTCCGAATAAAGATGCACGTCCAGGGGCTGCTTGGTGGCCTGCGCAATGGAGCGCAAAGAGCGCACCAACTCCGCATAAGAAGTGCGCGCATCCGAGGGTTCCACCGCGTCCACACCGCTGCTCAAGGGTGAATGATCGTCTGTAATCTCCGACATCGCCTGCACGCGCGACCCGAACGCCAGCACTTCCGCCCGCTCCCCCGGATGCAAACCGGCAATTTCGGATTTCGCCATGCGCTTTGCCTGATCGAGCCTGCCCCCCGCCCGCATACTCATCGAATTATCGATCGCAAGCACCGTGATCTGGCCCGACCGGTTGAGCGCCGAGGCCTTCTGCTGAATATAAGGCTGCGCGAAAGCCAACGCGATCAGAATCACCAGCAGCGTGCGCAGCGCAAACAGGATCAAATAACGCAGCCGCCGGTGCTTGATGGAACTCTGCTCCCGCCGTTCAAAAAACATCAGCGAACTGAACGGGGTGGGCGTGGTTTTGTGTTTCCTGAGCAGGTGCAGCCACACAGGCAGGCCCACCGCCAGCAAACCACCCAAAAACCACGGCGTTAAAAAACCCATTACATTCTCCCCTGCCGGATCGACAGATATTCCCGCAAGCCTTCGTCGAGCGGCCGCGCTGTGTTCATCAGAAAGTAGTCCATGCCCGCCGACTTCGTCTTCGAGCGCAGCCCTTCAATATGCGCGTCAATCTTCTGGCGGTATTCGCTGCGCGCGTATTCAGGCGAGACCTCGAGCGAACTAGTCGCATTCTCCATGTCTACGAGCAGCATGGGCTCCCGGAATTTGGGCGCGATCTCCTGCGGATCGAGAATGTGGAACAGGATCACCTCGTTGCCTCTGTATCGCAGCGGCTCGACCGTCTTGATGATCAGTTCGGGGTCGGCATAAAAGTCGGAAAGCACCAGCACCAGCCCCTTGCGATGAAGAAAATTCTGAAAATGGATGAACGGCTTGGCAAAGTCTGTATGCGTTCCCAGTTCCGCCTTTTCGATCGCATGCAGCAGCCGGAACACCTGCCCTTGCCGCGTCGAAGGCGGGACGTAGTTGGCTACATCTTCATCGAAGATGATCAGCCCCGCGGCATCCCGCTGCAGATTGGCCATGTAGCAGAGCGACGACGCCAGAAACTTCGCGAAGTCGAGCTTATGCACCTGGTGCGATCCGTACGACATCGAAGCCGACGTATCGAGCAGCACCAGAATCTGCGTGTTCGTCTCGCCGCGATAGCGCTTCAGATAACAGCGGTCCGTGCGCGCGAAGACATTCCAGTCGACATGACGCAGATCGTCACCTTCGTTATAAGCGCGGTACTCGGCAAATTCCTGGCTGAACCCGAAATCCGGAGAACGATGCAGGCCTGCGACAAAGCCGTGGACTACGGTTTTGGCGATGAGATCCAATCCGGAGATGGATGCGAGAACGGCCGGGTCTAAAAACTGCTGCAGCATGTCAGGGCTTTCACTCCTTCCGCCGGCCGATCGGTCCCGAAGCGCGGGCCTTTCAGTTCTCCCCTCGCCGCGCTCTCGGATTTTGACGTTAACGCCACAGGCATCGTAGGAGCCTCACACCCTAAAACTCAGCGTTCGCCGCGCCTCCGCGGTGAACCCTTACTCTCTAGGCGACGGTTTCCAGTCCAGCAACTTCCTTAAAATGTCATCCTGCTTCAGCCGGTCCGATTCCGCATGGAAATTGAGCAGAATGCGGTGCCGCAATACCGGCGTGAACAGCGTCCGCACATCTTCGTACGTGACATGGTAGCGGCCCTTCATCAGCGCCCGCGCCTTGGCCGACAACACCAGGAACTGCGCGGCACGGACGCTCGCGCCGTAGTTCACGTACTTCTTAACGAAGTCGGGAGCGCTTTCGTCGCTGCTGCGAGTGGCGCGAATCAGCTCAATCGCGTGGCGCGCCACGCTCTCACCGATCGGCACCATGCGCACCAGTTGCTGGAAATCGAGAATCTCCTGCGCGTTGGTTACCGAGTCGGCCTGCGGAATGGTAGTTACCGTAGTAAGGTCTACCACCTGCAGCTCCTCATCGGCGGTAAGGTAATCGAGAAGAATGTTGAACAGAAACCGGTCGAGCTGCGCCTCGGGCAGCGGATAGGTGCCCTCGAGCTCGATCGGGTTTTGCGTGGCCAGCACAAAGAAGGGCGAGGGAAGCGAGTGATGATGGCCGCGCACCGTGCACGAACGCTCCTGCATCGCCTCGAGCAGAGCGCTTTGGGTTTTGGGCGGGGTACGGTTGATCTCGTCGGCCAGCAGAATGTTGCCGAATATCGGACCCGGAACAAATGTCCACGTGCGGTGCCCCGTAGACGTATCCTCTTCGATAATGTCGGTGCCTGTAATGTCGCTCGGCATCAAGTCCGGCGTGAACTGTATCCGCTTGAAGATCAGCCCGAGCGTCTGCGCCATCGTACGTACCAGCAGTGTCTTGGCGGTGCCCGGCAGACCGGTGATCAGGCAATGGCCGCCTACGAACAGGCCGATCATCACCTGCTCAATCACCTCCTCCTGGCCCACGATTACCCGCCGCACCTGCGCGACAATCCCGTTCTGCACCTGGCGAAAGCGGTCGATGCGCGACTTGAGAAGGTCAGGCTCCAATTGCGGCGTTACAGTAGTCGACATTTAGCAATAGTTCCGTTTCTATTTTGATTCGGTGCTGCTTAACTCCAAAAGCAACTTCTGGGCGGGCTTGAAACCGGGGGCGGTCTCCAGCGCGGCAACCACTTCGTCCATCGCCAGTTTCGGCTGGTGGTTCCGATTATATGCCGTCGCGAGGTCATAATGGGCCTGCGCCGGATCCAGCGGATTGCGGGCCAGAACCGCGCGCATTTCGCGAATCGCCCCATCCGTGTTCCCCTGTTCCAGCCACAGCCGGCCAAGGCTGCGGTGCTGCTCCGGATCCATGGGATAGATGTAATTCAGCCGCTCGAGCACGGCCGCTGCTTCCTTCTTATTGCCTGCCTCTTCCAGATCTTTCGCGAGCGACTTGATGCTCGCCGGGTTGCGGCCGCCCTGGTGGACGTATTTCTCCAGTTCTCGAATGGCCGCGGGCTTATCGTTCTTGGCCCGGTAGGCCTCCGCCAGAAACTCGTAAACGCTTCCGGGCTCGACGTAATCGGGATAAAGGCCTTCGATCGCGGTGCCTTCTTTAATTACCGCCGCATAATCTTTGTTCTTCGAGAGCTCGTTGATCTCCTTGACGCCCTTACGCCACTCTTCAAAGTGATCCACCAGATTCTTGGTATCGGCCTCGATCGATGCGATAAACCGCTTGTCGAATTCGGCCGGTTCGATCTTCAGCTCTTTGCGAATTACGGCGCCCGTCTCTTCGCCTTGCCCATAATCGTGGAGCATCGCCAGCAGCGTGTCCCAGCCCCATTTGTCGTTGATGAAGTCAATGATTCGCCCGCCCTGAAAGTAGCTGATAATCACTTGCGAAGGTTCGGTGGGATGCACGAACCCCCGGTCGAGCTCAGTGACCGGCAGCAGCTTCTTCTCTTTGATCGCCCGGATAATCTCCGGGGTGATCCGGTCGCCCCACTCATAGTTCACCGCCGTCTCTTCGTGAACCGCCATTCCTTCGGTAAACCAACGGGGCACGCGATGCCCCGTGGCCGTGAGCGTAAACACATGGCTCATCTCATGCCAGAGCGTTTCCGCCCAATGAAAACTTCCCGGAGGCCGGCCCGACGGGCTGTCCATCGCCACCGAGTACCCGAACGTCACGCCGAGAATGCCTCCGATTCCGGGCAGTCCCGACGTGCGCACCGCGAAATCATCGTGATCCGGGTACACCTCCACCTGCACCGGCCGGTCCAACTTCATCCGGTATTTCTTCTCATAGGTGGCGATGATCTTCAGCATCTCGTCTTCGAAGTAGGGGTGCAGTAGTTCAGATTCTTTTTTGTTGACCACCAGAACCGTGCGGTCGGTTTTGAACGTGACGAAATTCTTGTAGCTGTCCATCAACTGCAG
>JAFAWA010000340.1 GCA_019242155.1 Terriglobia bacterium
TTCGCCGTCTTACGACTACTACGGGGGCGACCGGCCGGGTAAAAATCTATTCGGCAACTCACTCGTGGCGCTCGATGCGGCGACCGGTAAGATGCAGTGGTACTTCCAGACGATTCATCACGACATTTGGGATTGGGATGCGCCCGCAACGCCC
This sequence comes from Terriglobia bacterium, assembly GCA_019242155.1. Taxonomy (GTDB): domain Bacteria; phylum Acidobacteriota; class Terriglobia; order Bryobacterales; family Bryobacteraceae; genus PSRJ01. The sequence continues at coordinate 155 of JAFAWA010000340.1, forward strand.
GCGTTGGTGAACGTGATGCACGAAGGCCGAACGATCCCGGCAGTCATTCAGACCGGCAAAACCGGAATCGTGTTTATCCTCGACCGGCGGACCGGCAAGCCGATTTATCCGGTGGAGGAGCGGCCGGTCCCGAAGGGCGATGTACCGGGCGAATGGTATTCGCCCACCCAGCCCTTTCCGGTAAAGCCTGCGCCGCTGACCCGCCTGAGCATGAAACGCGACGAGATTGCCAAAGTCACACCGGAGCACCAGAAATTCTGCGAGTCGCTGTTCGATGCGGCCGGGGGCGCACATAACGACGGACCATTCACTCCTGTCGGACTCAAACCGACCGTCGTGTTTCCGGGCGGCGACGGAGGCGGCAACTGGGGAAGCGGCACGGTCGATCCGCAACTCGGCTATTTCTTTCTGAATACGAAGGCAGACGGCGCCATCGCCCGTATGATCAAACCGTCGGATTTCAATCCGCCTTTGACCAAGAACGGCCTGGGAGAGGATGTTCGGGAAAACGCGTATATACGCGAAGGCGTACATCTCGAAGGCATCTCAAAGCCGATAGGCAATTTCTCCAATCCGCAAACAGGCTGGCCATGCAATGCGCCGCCGTGGGGCGAGCTGTCGGCCGTGAACTACAACACGGGCGAGATCGCCTGGCGGATTCCGTTTGGGCGCGTCGAAGCACTCGAGGCGAAGGGCATCATGAATACCGGCGCGTTCAATAAGGGCGGCGCGGTCGCGACGGCGGGCGGAGTGCTGTTCATCGGCGCCAGCTACGATAAGCGATTCCACGGCTTTGAGTCCAAGACCGGCAAGCTGCTGTGGGAGACCAAACTTTCCGCCGATGCCGTGGCCAATCCGGTAACCTATGCCGGCAAGAGCGGCAAGCAGTACGTAGTCGTCGAGGCCGGAGATAGCGTGGTGGCGTTCCGGCTGCCATAAGCGCGGCAACTGCTGCGGTCCTGTTGCGAACTGAAGTAGTGCATCTCCGCGTCACCACTTATAAAGTTCGAAAGTGTCGCGGCGTGGACGGCCGCGTCAGTCCACCACGCCTGGCTATTCGCGCAGCTCTCTCAGAAGCCACGACCGTGCCAGTCTCCAGTCGCGCATCACGGTTTCTGGCGAGACACGAAGCACGGCGGCTATCTCTTTGATCTCGAGTCCTCCGAAGAAACGAAGTTCAACGACGCGGGCCTTCCTCTGGTCGATTTCGGCCAGTGCACTCAATGCATCGTCGAGCGCGACTAACGCTTCTGATCGATTCGTAGAGATCTCGACGGCATCTTTGAAATCGACGACTATAGGCTTTTGTCCTCGCTTGGCCGCGGCTTTACGACGTGCGCGGTCCAACAGGATCTGACGCATAAGGGTCGCAGATAACGCAAAGAAATGGGCCCGATGCTGCCACTCAAGCCGCCGGATATCCAGTAGCTTTAGATAAAGCTCCTGTACGAGGTCTGCGGCTTGGAGGCTGTTGCCTGGGTGTTCGTTCCGTAAATGGTGGCCCGCAAGGCGGCACAACTCCCGCTGGACTCGGGGTACGAGCCGGGCCAACGCTTCGGCGTTTCCCTCGGCCCAAGCGCGAAGCAGTAGCGTGGTCTCGGCTGAGTGGTTATCAGTCATGCCCACAGCGATTATACGTCCCTCATAGTGGCGTCCATATCGGGCCGGGTGTTCGGGCATGTAGTGAGGCGGCCGAAAGCCTGCTCCCTCGAACTCTCTCGAACGAAATTTTCGCAATTTTCGGACTCTGTTACATCTCCGGGCCGAGGACTGCGCCTATTGAAGCATGGAAGGATGGCGCGGCGCATTATCAAAAGCCATAGCCAGTTCCAGAAGAGGAGATGCTATGAAGTCCAGATATAAAACGACGCTGAAGGAGACCGCCTCAGCCTGCGGGCTGGCCGTTCTGGCTTTGATGCTGGTTCCGGTTGCGAGTGCCTGTGGGCCCGATTCGCCAGACGTTCCCTACGCAATGCAGCCACTCAAACTGAATCCCCAGAATGCGTGGGAAGGAGCAGCGGCCGAAAACGTCGCCCGGGACCTGCGGGCCGCAGCCGCGGCGAGACCGGCGTCGATTGTCGGGATGTGGAAAACCTTATTTATTTCGATGGGAAATACCAATCACAGCCCATCGATTGCGGACGGCACGCAACTCGATTTTGGTTACAGCCAATGGCACAGCGACGGCACCGAACTCTATAACTCGGGTTCGCGTCCGCCGGCGACGCAGAGCTTCTGTATGGGAGTGTGGGTTCAGACAGGTACATCCACGTATCAAGTTAACCATTTCGCGATCACTTATGACACTACCGGCGTTTACAGCGGATTGCGGAATTTCATCGAGACGATTACGCTTTCGCCCGGAGGTACGATGTACAGCGGAACAATGGTCATCAATATCTATGACACGAAAGGAAATCAGACAGATCATCTGACGGCTCAGGTTAGCGCTCAGCGCGTCACCGTGGATACGACGCCTTAGTTCTTGAATAGGAGTTGCGCAGGAGTGCGGAACATGACCGCGCTCCTGCGTGCTACGTTTCGGTCCTAATTAATGCTCCCTATCGGCTCGCATCAATTGAGGCCAGTTAAGCACGACTCCCAGCGTTGTTGAGGGAATAGGATCTATGAGGAGGAAACGCTCGGAGTCGTGCGCGACATCGTAGGTAAATCCACCCCACTGCGGAATCTGTGCGGAAAGCTTGAACATGGTTTGGGGCCGGCCCAAAACGAAGTGGACAGGATCTTCGACAGCTACCGACGTTAGGAGGTTGCCTGGGGCTACATAAAAGATCTGTTTCCCGTCGCGTGCCCAGCGGGACTGACTACCGCCCGCGACAGACACGCGCCGCCGGATTTTCAGCCCAGGAAAATCAGAAACATAGATTTCGAACGCTCCGCTCTCGTCAGACTGATATAGAAGCCATTTACCATCTGGTGAGAACTGGCCTTTTTGTATCGTCGTTTGCGGAGCCGCGAATTGCCTCCATGGCAGGTGGCCTCCTGTTGCGAAGCCCAGTCCTCGCGCTGCCGTGCCTACCCAGTGATCGGCTGCGAATGTACCGTCGGCCGCAAGAGCCCGAACATCATAGCGCTCGGGCGATGTAAACACGAAATGCGCGGGACCCGCGGCTTCCACGCGCCGCTCCAGAACCTGGCTTTGCTTTTCGCCCCAGGAGGTGAAATAGAGCCTCTCACTATCTCGCGACCAAACCAGGCCGGATGCTCGGCCCCGGGGATCAGAAAACGAACTCTGAATGTTCCGACTGAGATCGATCAGATCAACCCAGAAGCGTCCCTCGCGCGACGTGTGATTGACCACCGCGGCATAATGCTCGTCCGGCGATAAGGAGATATCCCAATAATCACCAGGCCGCCCGACTGGCGCCACCACTTTCCCGGTGCGGTCAACCCAAGTCAGCGCGCTCTGCCCCGAAGCCGGACGGCGGAAAACCAGAGTTCCCGTAGCAGAAAGGCTGTACTCGTCGACAGCCTCAGAGATGGCAAACTTGCCGGGATTGAGCCGACCTGTTTTTACATCGAAGGGCTGTGCCCAGAGTTGACCGTCCTTTGGGAATATGAGGAACTCGCGGTTGGTTATGGGGTCATGTCCGAGCGCCGATGGCCCGTCCGCGAGAGTCAGTTTCTTCCGCGCGGCCGTTCCGGCTCTATCCAAGGTATCGAGGTAAACCGCGTGATTACGGGTATCCAGGGTACGTGAGAAATAAATAAAGCGATTGCCGTCTGGGAAGAACTGCGGAAAGCGAAGCGAATTTTCCCCAAGCTGGTTGTCCAGTCCGGCCACAAGTACGGGCTCGCCACCGGTTTCCGGAACCTTCATCAGGCCTTGGTAATTTACGCCAAAGAGAATAACGCCGCTCCGGCTCCACGCGCCGCCGCGCGCGGTAACGGTCGGAGTCTCACAAAGAACCTCCAGTTTGCCATGAGGTATTCTCATTTTCTTCAGTTTCCCATCGTCAAAAAAGCCGATCTGCGTTCCGTCAGGTGACCAAAACGGCTCGGTTGGACTCCCTTGTGTACCGTCGAGATGCTCAAGGAGATCGGAATCGAGACGGCGCATCCAGAGACTGGACCTGCCATTCGAAGTAACCGCGAGGACGACTATCCTGCCATCGGGCGAGATCGCGGGCTGACCGGCCGACCGGTCTTGATCGGAGACCAGCCCCTGAGACGGAGTTTCGAGAACAAGTCTCACGGCCGAAGGAGCTATAGCCGGCGGTGGATTTCTTTTCCATACGGCTGCCGCAGTCGCGAGAATGAGGATGGCCGATGTGACCATGAAAGGACTCAATGACTTGATTGGTGCTTTGTTTGACCAAGAAACGCCAGAAGGTTGCGCACACAGTAATTCGAGAACATTCAGCAGGTCGGCGGCTGATTGCCACCGATCGTCCGGATCCTCGCGCAGGCAACGCTCCACAACTTGGGCGAATTGCGGCGTACTCTCGAGCGCGGCAAATTGACCTCTCTTTCCGGCAGCCATTTCGCGCAAGATCAGTCCGAGCGAAAAGATGTCCGCGCGTGGATCACACGCTTTTCCTTCTCTCTGCTCAGGAGCCATGTAAGCGGGGGTGCCCAGCAAACCCTGCGTCAGCCGTTCGTCTTCGGATCCCTTCGCCAGTCCAAAATCAAGCACCTTGACTCCGCCTGTTTTGGTCAGCATGATGTTAGCGGGTTTGAGGTCGCGATGAACGAAACCTTTGCGGTGGGAAGCGGCCAGCGCCGACGCGATCTGCGCGCCGTATTTATATGTGAGGGCCATGGGCAGCGGCCCTTTCTCGAGGCGGGATGCCAGGGTTTCGCCTTCGAGAAATTCCATCACCAGGAAATCCGCGCCGACGTCATAGAGCGTGCAAATATGCGGGTGATTGAGGGCGGAGATTGCCCGCGCCTCGCGCTCCAATCGGTGGCTGAACTGTGCTCGCAGGAGTTTTATCGCCACCGGACGTTTCAGGCGAGTATCAAGTCCGCGATAAACTTCGCCCATGCCGCCGGCGCCGAGAGGCTGCTCGATCTCATAGGGTCCGAGCCGCGTGCCCGGTGCAAGTTCCCCGCGGGTATGCTGTGTCTCGCCTAAGAGTAGCCACGCCGGACGATTGATCGGTGCATCCGGAGAGGAGTTGTCGCGCCGAACGAGCGATTCGATTTCGCTGCGCAGATCCTGGTCGTCTCTGCAGGCCTCCGCGATATAACCCTCGCGCTCGAATGGCTCCCGCTCCAGTGCCTCGTGATAGATCCGCTCAATTCTTTGCCAACGCTCAGGAGTCATGCAAGACAGGCCGCACACGGGTTTTTTCACCGCACGCATCGTCCAATGCCGGCCCAGCGGCCCATCCGGAATCTAACATTGTCGCCCCCATGAGGGAGTATACCCTTTCAAGCGCCGGATTGTGCTGCTAAGCCGAGCGATGGATTTACCGAACGAGTGTTGCTGATGCACTCGGCTCTGCGCCGCAGTGACTCATTTCACTTTGGCGAGCGCCGAAACACGTTGCTCCCCTGGGGTACACGCTACTCTGTAGCGGTGAGAAGACTTCTCATTCGGCCGGGCGGCATTGGAGACTTCATTGTCTCGCTGCCTGCGTTAGAGACACTCGAAGCCGCGTACGTGGAGGTCTGGACAGCCGGCGCCAATGTTCCCCTGGTGCGGTTCGCAACGCGCGTCCGCTCGATCGCTTCCACGGGACTCGATCTGTTGGGCGTCTCCGAACCGCCGGCGCGCTTAGTTGAAGAGTTGCGGAGTTTCGATGCGATCGATTCGTGGTACGGAGCCCGCCGCCCCGAATTCCGGGAACTCGTGGCCGCCTTGGGCCTGCCGTTTACCTTCCACTCCGCCCTGCCTCCCGAAGGCTACCGGGGCCACGCCGTAGATTTCTATCTCGAACAGGTGGGCGCACCGATAGGAGCGGTTCCATTCATTGCCTCTCCCGCGGGCCGGGAAAATTTCGCGGCTATTCATCCCTTCTCCGGAAGTCCGAAGAAGAATTGGCCGCTCGCGAAATTCGAGCGTTTTGCCCATGGGCTCGAGCGGCGGATGCCGGTCTACTGGTGTGCCGGCCGCGAAGATCCCAAGCTCGAAGACGCTGTCTTAATCGATGATCTATATGAGCTCGCCTGTTGGCTTGCGCGGGCCGGCATCTATATCGGGAACGATTCAGGGATTACGCATCTGGCCGCGGCCGTCGGCACTCCCGTGCTCGCGCTGTTTGGCCCGACCGATCCCGCGGTGTGGGCGCCTCGCGGCACTCACGTGCGGATCGGGCTGTGGGGCTGAACAGTTACCTCGCTTCCACGGCGCGCACCGCTTTATCGACCGGCTCGATGACTTCGATTTCGACGCCCATGGCCGCGGTTTTCAATTCGGCGAATTTCCGGGCGCTCACCATCACCCGGCTTTCGAGCGACCCTACCGCGCAGTTATACGAGTCTACGGCGCGTTCCAAATTCTTGCCGAGTTTGCTCCAGTGTTCCCCCATATCCGAGAGCCGCTTATAAAGCTCCTTGCCGAGAGCGCTGATTTCGGCGGCGTTTTGCGCCAACTTTTCGTGCCGCCAGCCGTAGGCCACCGCGCGAAGCAGAGCGATTAGCGTTGTCGGCGTTGCCAGGATGACATTCTGGCCCGCGCCAAACTCGATCAGCGAGGGATCGCTCTCCAAAGCCGCGCTGAAAAAGCATTCACCGGGCAGAAACATCACAGCAAACTCAGGCGCCTGATCAAACTGCTCCCAATAGGATTTACGCGCCAGTGCCGTCAGATGAGTGCGCACCTGCCGCGCATGG
>JAFAWA010000152.1 GCA_019242155.1 Terriglobia bacterium
CCTGCTCCCGAATTTCTTGGAGCTGCCGAACGTGACCTGTGCGCAACACATCGAAGAGGCCGGCCACCCACACGGCCCCGGAGGGCGCGGCGGCGGCGGTCACGATTTTGTTTCGTGTGTCCACGCGGGCGAATTTTCTTCGAGCAAGTCCAGAGCCGCGCCGGCGACGGCTGCGGAACTGACGCGGGTCATGCAGCGGTGGTCAATCGGACACTCACGAAGCAGACAGGGACTGCATTCGGCGTGCTCCCGAACCACCCGGGTCACCGCGCTCAGAGGGCCGGTCTTGGTGTCATCAGTGGCTCCAAAAATCGCCACTGTCGGAACGCCTAGAGCGGCAGCGACATGCATCGCACCGGAGTCATTGGTCAGGAATACGCGGCAGGCCGCCGCTAGATCGATAAACTCGCGGAGACTGGTGTCTCCCGCAAGATCGCGTGCACTCATTCCCGAACGGACGAGCGCGGCGGCCACCTGCTCGCACAGTGTCTTCTCGGCCGCGGATCCGAAAACCAGCGCGTTACTGCCGAGCGTTGCCGCTGCCTCCGCAAACCGTTCGGCCAACCAACGTTTCGCGCCGCCGTACGCCGCGCCCGGGCTGATCCCAATCACGTCGGAGCCAACACCCAGCGCTGCCAGGCGGCTCAGACCTGACTCACGCGCCGGATTCCCGCCTTCCAGTCGAATCTCTTGGAGCGCAGGAAGGCATTCAAGCAAGCGGACGCGCCGTAGTAGCTCCAGGTAGTAGAACGCTTCGTGCCGGGGAATGTCGCCGGGCTCCGGCACTGGAACGGAGTGTGTGAGCAGCAGGCTTCGGCCATCCCGCTTGTATCCGATCCGAATCGGAATACCGGCCATCCACGCCATCAGCGCCGCGTCAAACGCGTTCTGGAGCAGGATCGCGCAGTCGAAGCCTTGCGTTCGGAGTCTTCGGGCGAACTCTCGTTTTCCTGCCAGTCCTTTTTGCGCGGTATAGAGAATCATCTGGTCGATCGCCGATTCGCGTGCGTACAGATCGGCCACCCAGGGCCTTGCCACTACGGCCAGATGCGCGCGCGGAAACGCATTTCGGATCGCACGAATCGCCGGCAACGAGATGACCGCGTCTCCTAGCCAGTTGGTGGCGCGTACGAGCACTTTGGATACCGGCGAAGGATTGACAAACACTGCCTTCAGCATAACAGTGGCATCCCAATTGCCCGTTCGTTGGAGCAATGAAATACAAGGTAACGTTTCGAAAACGGTTCAGTCCAGAGGGGGAACCCGCCGATGATCCTAGAGCCTTAGTGGATCCGGGCGACGGCGTAATCGAGGACGAGGAGATGGTGGAAATCATCGAGCCGGCCGGACTGGGTGTCGCGGAGGACCTGAACGAGGGTACGGGATCGCAGGAAAGCAACGACAACGGGTTCCTTGGGCTCGGCACGGAAACCTGGGTCTTTGACGTTGCGGAAGGCCGCGAGCAGGAGTTCAAGGACGCTCTCGTGGAGAGCCGCGTCGTGCTCGATTTCGAAGAAGTTCCGGATGAGAGTCTCACGACGTAAACACCCGGTTTATTCTCGGGACGTTATTCTCGGGAGGTGTCGGAGCCAAATAGAAAGCTCCCCGGCCAAGTAGTTCTTCACCCGCCAATGGCGGACAACGAAGGATGAAAATGACAGGGCGATCGGGACGGACGTAAATGCAGCCAATCGGCCAACCGTAGAAGCTCTGCCGTGGTGGTCCCACAGCGCAGCTTGTGTTTCTCGCTCTCGCCCTTGTCCTTTATCGCAACGCACACCGCCAGGCTAGCCTGATGCACGTCGATTCCACAGCAACGCGGGTGAACTACGTCCATAACGCCTCCTGATGCGCTCCGGAGGACGCCTCTCTGATCAGTCTCTCCTGCGTGCTTCCGCTCACCTGAACGGCGAGTTTCTACTACAATTTGTTGTGCAGACCGGCGTCCAGACCAAACTACTTGTCGGGCTTACACAGCGCCATCAAAAGTCGCGGCCTCTGTCCTTCGCGCATACTTCCTATTTACGTCCGTCCCGACTGCCCTGTCATTTTCATCCTTCGTTGTCCGCCATCGGCGGGTGAAGAACTACTTGGCTGGGAATAGGATGTTTCTATTTTGCCTTGACAGGCCGGCAGTGGAGTGCACTGGACTGTCCCCTGGAGCACAAACGCCGCCTCCCAGTCACGGGATTGCCATTAGTGTCGAGTTATAATCAGCCAATTCCGCGTGCCTGTGATTCAGAAGGTCCGGAAGCGACCTGACATTCGGCGGGGCCGAGTACCCAAGGAATCCCGGCGTGATTGGCCTCTGCTGGCCGGTTTCGCCGGCCTCCTATTCATTGGGCTTCTTGCGTTCGTTCTCTATGCTCCCGCCATCAACGGAGCCTTCGTCTTTGACGATATGAGTCTTCCGTTTGAACACGTTGACCGGGACCGGCCCTTAACAGCCTGGCTGGCCGGGGTCCGGCCGGTGCTGATGTTTTCATACTGGCTGAACTGGAAACTTTGGGGCGATGGGCCCGCGAGCTACCACGCGTTCAACATCTTGGTTCACGCCATAAATACAGTTCTGGTTTTTCTGGTGCTCTGGCGCCTGCTCACTTGGGCCGGTTGGGAAACCAAGCGCATCCGCTGGACAGCGGCGGTGGGCTCCTTAATTTTTCTGATTCATCCTTTACAGACCGAAGCCGTCAGTTACGTTGCGGGGCGCTCGGAAAGCCTCGCCATGCTGCTGGTATTATTGGCGTACTCTGCGTATCTTTGGCGCCGCCATGAGAGTATTTCCTGGCTTGAGTCTTTCGTAGTTCTGATTTTATTCGGCCTGGCATTGGCTACCAAGGAAAATGCGATCTGCTTAGCGGGATTGATCGTTTTCACGGATCTGTTTTGGCCGAAACCGTTCTCTCTGATTGGTCTGCGGCGCAACTGGAGGTTGTACGCTCTCATGCTGCCAGCCGCTGCGTTGGGCGCGGGCCTGGTGCTGCACATGCTTGCGGGCGCGCCGAGCGCCGGTTTTTCGCTGCGCACTTACACTTGGTATCAGTATGCTTTTACGCAAGCGGGCGTAATCTTTTCGTACGTCCGAATGGCGCTCCTTCCGGCTGGTCTGTCGGTCGACCATGACTATCCCCCGTCTCACACGATCTTTGAAAACGGGGCGATTTTTTGGATCGCTCTGCTCATTGCGGTAACGGTTTTGGCGCTCCGCTTCCGCCGGCGCTATCCGGTGGCCTGTTTCGGCTGGTTCTTCTTTCTTATCGTGCTGGCTCCGACTTCCTCATTCGTGCCTATCAACGACGCGCAGGTGGAGCGCCGGATGTATCTGCCCTTGGCCGGGTTGATATTGATTGGGGCGGAATTGAGCCGACAGATACGTATACCGGCCCGTGCGGCATGGATACTCGGTGGTGTTGCGATTGTTTTGCTGGGCGCGGATTGTTATGCAAGAAATCAGGAGTGGAGCCATCCGGAGGATGTGTTGGGCGCGGCCGCTATGCACTCCACGCGGAATTTTCGCCCGTACCTCAACGTGGTGCAGGTCTTGTTTCACGAGGACCGATGTAACGACGCGGTTCCCTATATGAAGCGTGCGGAAGAACTGTTTCCCGCCGACCCGCAGGTTCAGATCACGTGGGCGTGGATCTTTGAATGTATGAAGCAGCCGGAAAAAGGTCTGGAACGGCTGCAGACAGTCGCCAAAAAGCAATCGTATGCGCGCCTGTACGAGTGGATCGGACTGCTCTATGGCGAAATGAACCGGCTGCCCGAAGCAGGGGAGGCCCTACGAAAAGCGGTGGCGCTCGACCCCCGTTCCGAAAGCGCGCATGAAGCGTTGGCGCTCTGGTACGAGGCCAACAAGAATTTCGCGGCGGCGGAACTCGAATACCAGACCAGTGTTGGACTTGACCCTTACAACCAATCCGCGCAGGCCGGGCTGATCCGGGCGCGCGCGCAGGCACGCTGACAAGGCACGCTGACCCGGATGTTGCGCCACTTTGATAATGTCCCCTTAAGACCACATTAGAAATGTCCCCTTATGATGACCTCCTCTAGGGAGGTCAGGTGGGGAGGA
>JAFAWA010000251.1 GCA_019242155.1 Terriglobia bacterium
ACACCGGCGATTCCATAACCGTAGCTCCGGCGCAGACGCTTACCGACCGCGAATACCAGATGATGCGCGACGGCGCGCTCCGGTGCCTGCGTGAAATCGGCGTGGATACCGGTGGGTCGAACGTGCAATTCGCCATCAATCCGCGCGATGGGCGGATGGTCATTATCGAAATGAATCCCCGCGTCTCGCGCAGTTCAGCGCTAGCCTCGAAAGCCACCGGATTTCCGATCGCCAAGATCGCTGCCAAGCTTGCGGTCGGATACCGCCTGGACGAAATTCGTAACGACATTACCACAAAAACCCCCGCCTGTTTCGAACCGACGATTGATTATGTAGTCGCGAAGATCCCCAAGTGGGCGTTTGAAAAGTTTCCCGGCGCGGACCCCACCCTCGGGACGCAGATGAAATCCGTGGGCGAGGTGATGGCCATCGGCCGCACGTTCAAAGAGGCGCTGTGGAAGGGTATGCGCAGTCTCGAGACCGGCAAGGCATTCGGCTCCGAGAAGTTCGACAAGAGCTTGATTGCGCAGAAGCTCATCACGCCCACGCCGGACCGCCTCAATTATGTTCGTTTCGCGCTCGCCGAGGGCTACACCGTGGCGGAGGTTCAAGAGCTGACCGCGATTGATCCGTGGTTTCTCGAGCAGATCAAAGAAGTCGTGGATTTCGAATGCCGGCTGCCGGAGTTCTCCTGGCCGGATGCCTCACGCGCGCTCTTTCGTACCGCCAAGCGTCATGGCGTCTCCGACGCGCAGCTTGCGAAAGCCTGGAACATCGAGGAGATTACGGTTCGGAATCGCCGCAAGGAGTTGGGCGTCTCTACCGTATTCAGCCGCGTCGATACGTGCGCCGCGGAATTTGAGAGCTTCACTCCCTATCTGTACTCCTGCTATGAAAGCTCCTGCGAGGCCGACCCCACCGACCGCAAAAAAGTGATCATTTTGGGTAGCGGGCCCAACCGCATCGGCCAGGGAATCGAGTTCGATTACTGCTGCTGTCACGCATCCTTCGCGCTGCAGGATTTGAACGTCGAATCGATTATGGTCAATTGCAACCCGGAGACCGTTTCCACCGACTACGACACCAGTGACCGCCTTTACTTTGAGCCGCTAACACTCGAAAGCGTGCTCAACATTTACGACACCGAAAAGCCGGACGGCGTAATCGTACAGTTTGGAGGGCAGACTCCGCTGACTTTGGCTCTGCCGTTAAAGCGCCTGGGCGTGCCCATTATCGGCACCGACCCTGCCGACATCGACCTGGCCGAGGACCGCAAGCTGTTCGGCAAACTGCTCGATGATCTCGGAATTCCCGCCCCCGCGAACGGCACAGCCACAAGCGTCGAAGAGGCATGCGAGGTCGCGCGGCGTCTCGGCTTTCCCGTACTGGTAAGGCCCAGTTACGTGCTGGGCGGCCGCGCCATGGTGATTGCCTATGATGAGGAAACGGTACGCCGGTACATGCGCGAAGCGGTCACGTTTTCGCAGGATCGGCCTGTTCTCGTGGATCGTTTTCTTCAGGACGCAACCGAAGTGGACGTGGATGCGCTTGCCGATGGCGAGGATGTTCTGATCGCCGGCATCATGGAGCACATCGAAGAGGCCGGTGTACACTCCGGCGATAGCTCCTGCGTGCTGCCGCCTCAGTCCCTGCCCGAGGAAGCCATCCGGACCATCGAAGATTACACTGTGCGGCTCGCAAAGGCGCTGCGCGTTATTGGATTGATGAATGTGCAGTACGCGATCCAGAACGGCACCGTCTATGTGCTCGAAGTGAATCCGCGTGCTTCGCGAACGGTGCCGTATGTCAGCAAGGCGACGGGCGTGCCGCTGCCGAAGATCGCCGTGGGGCTGATGTGGGGCCGCAAACTCCGCGATTACGGCTACGGCGCTTCCGCCGGCATCGCAAAGCTTTCCGTAACGCAACACTTTGTGAAATCGCCGGTCTTTCCATTTAACAAGTTCCTCGGTGTGGATCCCGCTCTCGGACCCGAGATGCGCTCTACCGGAGAAGTGATGGGTGTGGGCGCCAATTTCGGGGAGGCTTTTCTAAAAGCGCAGATCAGCGCCGGCAGTCCCATGCCGCAACAGGGGACCGTGTTCCTCAGCGTGAACGATCACCACAAAGCCGATGCCGCCACAGTTGCGAAACGTTTCGCCGGCCTAGGTTTCGATCTGGTAGCCACGCGTGGCACCGCGTCCGTGCTGCGCGCCGCCGGTCTCACCTGTAAAACCGTGTTTAAGGTCAATGAGGGCCGGCCGAACGCGGTCGATCTGTTAAAAGGCGGCGCTATCCAGCTTGCGATCTATACCACGGCCGGCGCTCCCGGTTTTGCCGACGAAAAGTCGATTCGCCGCGCCGCCCTGCAATATCGTGTGCCGTGCATCACGACTATGAGCGGCGCGCGCGCCGCAGTCGATGCGGTTGCTGCTCGTAAACGTGATCCCATCCGTGTCTGGAGCCTGCAAGAGATCCACGAAGCGCGAAAAACAGCGGCGGGAGAAACTTAGTGTAAACTTTTCCGATTGAAACTCGTATACAAGACATGACCATCCGATCCGTCCGGCGTTATTTTCTGGGCCTTCTCGCTTCGTTTTCCCTTTTCGGCCAGGCGAAGCCCGCCCGGCCGGAATTCGAGGTAGCATCTATCAAGCCGTCCCCTCCCGCGGGTGTCAACCAGGTTCGCGTAGGCGTTCACGTAGATGGATCACAGGTCAGTTTCATCTCTCTTTCCTTAAACGACCTCGTGGGGGCTGCGTACCGGACAAGGAATTACGAGATATTTGGGCCGGCGTGGATGGCTTCCGAGCGATTCGACATTAATGCCACACTCCCGGCCGGTAGCTCACCCAAGCAGGTTCCGGAGATGCTCGGAGCGCTGCTTGAAGACCGCTTCCAGATGAAAATGCATCGCGAAAAAAGAGAACTCCCGGTATACGGCCTGGTGTTGGGGAAGGGCGAACTCAACCTGCGCGAATCGCCGCCCGATCCCGCGGCCCAGGATTCCAATGGGAATGAAGGCCGAGGGGGTGTGAACGTGTCCGCCAGCGGCCAAGCCAGCGGTGTCACCATAAACTATGGAAACGGAGCCTACTTCACATTTGCTAATGACAAGCTGGAAGGACGAAAGCTGCCGGCGGCGTTAATGGCCGACGTGCTGGCGCGCTTCGCGGACCGCCCCGTGATCAACATGACTGAGTTGAAGGGCAATTATGATTTCGTGCTGGAGCTCTCACCGGAAGATTTCCGCGCCATGATGATTCGTTCGGCGGTGGGAGCGGGCGTCGCGCTTCCGCCGCAAGCTCTGCAGTTGGCCGAGGCTGCGTCCGGCGATTCTCTGTTCAGTTCCGTCGAGAAGCTAGGGCTCAAGCTGGAGCCTCGCAAGGCCCCTGTAGATGCGTTGGTAATCGACCACATCGAGAAGGCGCCCACGGAGAACTAAAACTACCGCTTGTCGCGCCAGGTAGCCGTAAAAATGTTGAACTCGTAGGGAGTCTTCGCGTCTTTGTCGGATGCGAACACGATAGTCTTCCCGTCGGGCGAAAACTCCGGAAATGCCGTGAATCCGCCGAACTTGGTCACCTGTTCCAGTCCCGTCCCATCCACATTGATCAGGTACAGCTCGAATTTCCGGCTATCGCATTCCTGCTTGTTTGACGAAAACAGGATGCGCTTCCCATCAGGTGTGAACGTCGGAGCGAAGCTGGCGCAGCCGAAGTTCGTAATCTGCTTCGCGTTGCTGCCGTCGGCATCGGCCACCATAAGCTCCATCTTCATGGGCGCTGTGAGATTCTCGGCCAACAGCGACTTGTAGCGGTCCATGTCGGCGGGCGTCTTGGGGTAATTGGCCCGCCACACCAGTTTCTTGCCGTCGCGCGAAAGCACCGGGCCGCCATCATAACCAGGGGTTTTAGTGAGCTGTTTCTTGCCTGAGCCATCCGGGTGCATGGTCCAGAGGTCCAGATCGCCCGAGGCCAACGAGGTATACACAACTTCCCCGTTCTTGAAATTAACAGTGCCTTCCGCATCGTATCCTGGCGCGTCCGTCAGCCGCTTTTCGATTTTTCCGTCGTCGGTGGCGAGGAAAATGTCATAGCCGGGAAACACGCCCCACACATACCCCTTGCTCCGGTCCGGCGGAGCCGGGCAAGCGTCCCCCGTGAGGTGAGTCGAAGCATAGATGATGTGCTTGTTGTCGGGCAGAAAGTAGCCGCAGGTGGTGCGCCCCTTGCCGGTCGAGACCAGGTGCTGGTTCGATCCATCGGCGTTCATGATGAACTCCTGATCGCACTGGTAAGGCGAGCGCGTGCTTTGAAATATAATGCGTTTGCCGTCGGGCGACCAGTATGCTTCGGCGTTTTCGCCGCCGTTCGTGATCTGACGGACGTCGGAAACATAAGCGGGCTGCGCCACCGCAACAGCGGCCGCCACAAAGCCCAAGGTAAAGATTGTTGCTTTCATCGGATGCTGAACCCGCGCAATTAAAAGGTTTCTCGATTATAACAGGGCCGAATTTTGCGCCTGGGTCGATTCGCCCTGTCGGTCGCTCTCTCAACTTGCCCCGCTTGCGTTAGTGTCCCGCTCGCCGCCACTCGCCGCGCCGATGCTATATATTGGCTAAGTCGAGGCTCGGAGGTATATGCTCGCGGAAAATCTGGGAAACGTATTCGAACTTGCGCTCGAACTGGCTTACGATTGTGAGCAGCATCTGATCGATCACTTGCCGAAAATGATCGACGCCGCTTGCTCGGAGCCGCTCCACGAATCGTTAGAGCAGTACGTGGACCATACCAAGGAACATAGGGCCCGCCTCGAGAAGATCTTTGCTGAGCTCGATAGGGCCGCCGGAGCCGAGCACAATCCTGTCATTCGAGGCATCACTGGGGAAGGGGAAAAACTGATCAAACACATCGATCGTTCTTCCCTGCTCGACGCTGTGCTCATCATGCATGCCAATCAGATCGCCCATTACGAGATCGCGCTCTATGAGTCGCTGGTCTCGTTTGCGCGCACCTTGAGCCTGCAGGATGCCGCGGAACTGCTCGAGCAGACATGGAGCGAAGAAAAGACTACGGCTGAAGCCCTGACACGTATTGCGGAGCAGTCCGTGAACCGCGAAGCCGCCCGTTTTCAAAATACGCCTCACATTTTTCCGCTGGTCTGAAAGAGGCCGGCGAATGTACCGGATACTTGCCATCATCGGGCTGTGTGTTGCCGGGGCCGCGGCACACGACATCATCACCACCCCGATTACCTACAGTCGCGAGATCTTCCGGATATTCCAGGCCCGCTGTCTTACCTGCCACCGCCCCGGGGGCGCGGCCTTTTCGTTGGCCACCTACTCCGAAGCACGTCCGTGGGCCGAAGCGATAAAAGAAGAAGTTCTCGCACGCACCATGCCGCCCTGGGGAGCAGTAAAAGGCTTCGGCGAGTTCCGCAACGATCGCGCTTTAACTCCGGAACAAATTGAACTGATCGAGAGTTGGGCCGATGGAGGTGTGCCGGAAGGAGAACCCGCTGAGCTTCCCGCCAAACTCGAGCCCACCGAAGATTGGCCCACAGAACACGGCCACAGCGCGATAACGGTCAGCGGCGAGCGAAAGCTGGATCATGCGCTCGTGCTGGACGGGCTGATACCAGTTGCCGTCCCGGACAAAGCCTCCTTTCAAGTGATCGCGGAACTGCCCGACGGCAGCGTGGAGCCCCTCGTGTGGATTCAGAACTATAAGACGAAATTTGCCCATCCGTTCTTGTGCCGTACTCCGCTCGAACTTCCCGTGGGCACTGTCATTCGCGGCGTGCCCGCCGACGCGCAGATCGGTTTGACAGCCGCTTCCTCGAGCAATCCGCCCGCCGTCCCTACGTCCGCGGGGCCCCGTTAATTACCGGCCCGGAACGGGTATGTTTGCGTTGCAGCCGGTGTATAATGCCAAAGGCCGTCGGGCCTAATGAAAATCCAATAATTCAATTCCAAGAGGAGTGGATGAGTATGGCGGGCGTTTCTTTGGCGGAAGCACGTAAGGTCATCGCGGCAGCAGAAAAGAAAGCAGCAGAAATCGGACAGCCCATGAACATCGCAGTCGCCGACGAGGGCG
>JAFAWA010000381.1 GCA_019242155.1 Terriglobia bacterium
ATGGGCACGGCTGCGATTCCGCAGGTGGACTGCCGCAAGCATGACGTGGCGCGGCGGTGCGGCGAGATCATTTTGGATGCGGTTCGCGCGGACCGGCGGCCACGCAGCATCTGCACCCGTGCCGCTTTTGACAATGCGATCGCGGGAGTTGCCGCAACGGGGGGTTCGACGAACGCCGTGCTGCACCTGCTGGCAATGGCACGCGAAGCGGAATTGCCGCTCACGATTGATGATTTCGACGCCACCTGCGCGCGCACACCGGTCTTTGTAGACCTGAAACCCGGCGGGCGGTTTATGGCGGTCGACGTAGATCGCGCCGGGGGCATAGGCGTGATCGCAAACCGGCTGGCCGAAGGCAAGTTTGTGGATGGCTCGGCGCTTACTGTTACTGGGCGCACCTTCGCCGAGGAGGCTGCCGATGCCAAAGAGACTCCCGGGCAGGAGGTGATTCTGCCGCTCAGCCACGCGCTCAAACCCCGCGGAGGCCTGGCGATTTTGCGCGGCAGTCTCGCGCCTGAAGGCTGTGTCATCAAACTGGCGGGTCACAACAAGATGACTCATCAGGGACCGGCTCGCGTTTTCGAACGGGAAGAGGATGCGATGCAGGCCGTCACACACGGTAAGATTCGCGCGGGAGACGTGGTGATCATTCGTTACGAGGGTCCACGGGGCGGCCCGGGAATGCGCGAGATGCTGGGGGTCACGGGAGCGATCGTAGGGGCAGGTTTATCGGATAGCGTGGCGCTCGTGACAGATGGCCGCTTCAGCGGGGCGACGCACGGGTTTATGGTCGCGCACGTTGCGCCGGAAGCTTACAACGGGGGGCCTATCGCCGCGGTTCGTGAAGGCGATCCGATCACGATTGACGCTAACAGCGGAGTGATCAACGTAGACATTGCCCCCGAAGAACTGCGACGCCGCCTGGCCGAGTGGCGGGCTCCCGTGCCCCATTACGCGAACGGCGTGTTCGCTAAGTATTGCGCGTTGGTCTCGTCCGCATCAGAAGGCGCAGTCACTTCGCGCGTGAGCGCGAGCCTACAGCAACCTGCGGCAGCCGGAAGATAGGGCGGTTACCGGAGCTTTCGGGCCCGCTCGAAATCGTCTTTTAGTTTGGCTGTGATCTTCTCGGCGACATCGGCGCTGGCTCCGTGAAATTTGGCCCCAAGGCTTTCCTGGGTGGTTGCCCAGATCACGTCGCCATCCTTGCTCACCAGGCGCACGGCTGCTATGGCTTCGTGCCGGCGCTCCGCGGAATGGTCGGATTCGCTTTCGCCGATCCCGAGACTGCCGTACAATCCGCCCTTGCCGCGGGAATCGCGCCCGCTTCCAAGATTGTTATGCCCGTTAAGGCTATCGGAAGAGGAGTGTACGTCGGTGAAGACCAGATCCTCGGCGGCTCCGCGTAAGGTGGCGTCCGCTCGATCGGCGTTTTCGGTAAGGACAAAAAGCTTGGCGCCGTCGAGCGCGCTGATCAGGATGTTTTGCATCTGGGCCGCGGTCTCGCCCCCAACCAGGTGGTCTACGTACACTCGCCGCACCGTGCGTAGCTGCCGTAAACCGGCCTCTTCAATAGACGCGGACGAGGGCGGTTCCTGAGCAACCGCCGCGAACGCGAAGCCGAGCAGCAGAAGGGTTCTTATCACTGGCCCGCCTTGCGCGCATTGTCGTCCTGATATTCGATCCGGCGTCCGGTACGCGCTTCCAAGCCGGCCAGCACGGAGCGGATATCTCCTTTGCTCACCTGAAACACGAGGGCCTGCTGATTGCCCTCGGCATCCGTGTACTCGAGAGTGACATAGTGCTTGTGAGACTTACTGAGCAGCAGCACCGGCGACACGAGCGCTGCGGCCAAAACAGGACGGCTGACGTTCTGACCGTATTCGATGGAAACGACCTTGTTATAGGCGATGTTCAGTTCTTCTCCGCGGCCGCGCAAACGAAACAGATCGGTCGCGGTTAAATCCAACCGAAAGCTGGAGTGGGGGGCGACCCCGGGAAGCGTGCCGCCGATCAACTCGGCGCGAAATCCTGGCTCAGCAGCCAGCATGGGGTGCATGAGCAGTAAGCTGCTCAGCAACCCCAGGTAGCATTTCCGCATGGCTGTAATGCATTAGTAGCGGAGCCCGGGACCGGTTCTCAGATTTTTAGCAGCACTTAGCGCGGGTGTACTTGATCCCCAGCCGCCATTCCGAAAAGCGTTTCCACTCGGCGGGCGAGTGTTCGCGACCATGCGCGGCTAGGTACCGACGATAGGCATTCTCATCCGCAATTTCACGGAACAGTTGGAGCAGTAAGCATCCGCAGCGCCGAATGCGGCTCATATCTCCTCCGCCTGAAGACGCGATGGCACAAACGGCGCTTCTGAGATTCGCGTATCTCTGGTGCCCCGAATGATTCCGTACCAGACGCGTAAAGAATCCGCCAGAACGATCGCCACCAGCAAGGCGAGGACGGCCGTGACCGCGGCGTCCAACTTGGCATTGAATATCAGAGAGCGCGTGGCCGCAGACTGCGGACCGGCTTCCAGTTGACTTGCCTGCGCTAGAAATCCAAGCGCCGGAAGCGGTGAGAAGATCTTCTGGTAAGAAGCCGTGAACGTAGCGCCCGCGAGCCAGGCCAGCGGCGCGCACGTAATCCACATATATTTGGGGCCGTGCATCTTGAGCAGAATGGTGGTGGCTACGCATAAAGCCACCGCAGCCAACAACTGGTTCGAGATGCCGAATAGCGGCCACAGCGAATTGATGCCGCCCAGCGGATCGCGAACTCCTTGCACCAGGAAGTAGCCCCAAGCCGCCACGATCAGGGTTGTGGTCCCGATGACCCATGCCACACTATTCGTTTTTCCCAGGCGCGGGGCGGTATGAGCCAACAGGTCGGTGAGCATGAATCTACCGACACGTGTGCCCGCCGCGATGATCGTGAGTATGAAAAGGGCTTCGAACATGATCGCGAAGTGATACCAGAAGCCCAGCACGGCAGGTCCGCCGCCGCGAGCGAAGATCGCCGCCATGCCCAATGCTAATGACGGAGCGCCTCCTGTGCGGTAGAACAAGGTCTGTTCGCCGACGTTGTGCGCGAGGGTGCTCATGTCGGACACTGCTACCGGAAAACCCCAGCTCGAGATGGTACTGACCGCCGCCGCGGGTGTGGAACCGACGATCCCGGCCGGTGAATTGACCGCAAAATAGACGCCCGGCTGCAGCACGCACGCCGCGATCATGGCCATGATCGCAACAAAGCTCTCCATCAGCATGGAGCCGTATCCGACGGGGTAGATATGCGATTCCTTCGCAATCATCTTCGGGGTTGTGCCGGAAGAGATGAGAGAGTGGAACCCGGAAACTGCTCCGCAGGCGATGGTAATGAAGCAGAAGGGAAAAATCTGGCCGGCGAAGATCGGACCAGTGCCGTCAATGAAACGAGTCAGAGCGGGGAGTTGCAACTGCGGCCGGACCAGAATAATCCCAAGCGCCAAGGCCGCGACGACTCCCAGTTTCACAAACGTGCTGAGGTAGTCGCGGGGGGCGAGAAAGAGCCACACGGGGAGGACACTCGCGAGAAAGCCATAAACAACGACGGAAATCGCTAGGGCCATTGCGCTCAGAGAGAAGATTGTGCCCCATGCCGGCGAGGCTGCGATCCACTGGCCGCCGAAAATGCTCGCGATGACTAAGAGAAATCCGATCGCGGAGCACTCGAGCACTTTGCCGGGGCGCAGATACCGCAGGTATAGGCCCATGAAGAGAGCGATGGGCATGGTGGCCGCAATTGTGAACGTCCCCCACGGGCTGCCCCTCAGTGCATTCACGACCACCAAGGCTACGACTGCGAGCAGGATGGTCATTATCAGCAGGACGGTTATCAGCGCGGTGATGCCGCCGACTTTGCCGATCTCTTCACGAGCCATCTGGCCCAAGGTCTTGCCGTCGCGGCGCACCGAGGCGAAGAGGATCACGAAATCCTGAACCGCTCCTCCCAGTACCGCGCCTATGATGATCCAAAGAGTGCCCGGAAGGTAACCGAACTGAGCGGCTAGGACTGGACCGACGAGCGGTCCCGGACCGGCTATCGCGGCAAAATGATGCCCGAAGACAATCCACTTGTTAGTGGGCTCGAAATCCAGACCGTCACGCAGACGTTCCGCTGGTGTGGCGCGTTTATCATTCAGCGCCATCACACGGGCGGCAATGAACTTCGCGTAAAACCGGTAACCCACTGCGTAGGTGCATGCGGCTCCGATAACGAGCCACATGCTGTTTACCGGTTCGCCGCGGTTCAGAGCGATTCCCGCCAGGCAAGCAGACGCCACTACCGCAACCGCGGCCCACAGTAGATGACCAAGGACTTTCACGCCCAAGAGTCTACTAAAAAGTGGCGGGCCGCGGCCAGTTACAGGATCAGTTAGCGGTCGCTGCGGGAGGCCGTACCGGAACCTTCTTTACGCAGGGAGTAGCGATCCAGTTCGGTAACGAGCTGATGCGCGCCATCGGGAGTCTGAAAGTTGCCGGTGACGATGTCGCGCGTCGTCATACTTTTCGCTTGAGGACCATAGAGTTCCTCGTCAACCTTGTGGTCCGGTTGCACGACTGCACCTTTTAAGGAGATGCCGGCGAAGACGCCGCGCGAGCGTGACCACGTCAGAATCTCGGCGCGCAATTCGAGATCAGTTTGCGCCGCAGCAGTGCGCCCTACCGGGCCTGCGGCAACAGAGGCATCCGCACCCAAGGTGAATTTGTCGCTGCTCAAGCGGTTCATTCCGTCCTGATTCATCACGAGCATGATGACGTCGGTCGAAGAACCACCGATCTGAAATCCGAAGCTGCCGCCTTCAACCCGGAGCGCGGCCGGCGGTCCCCATCCTCGGCCATTGGGCTTACGGCACATGGCGAAGCCGCGGCCATATTCGCCACCGACAATGAATGCTCCCTTTTTCAACCCGGGAACAATCACGGCACACTGAGCTTTGCTCAACAGGTCTTGCGGAATGGCCTTATCGGAAATCTTCATGACTTCCGAGAACACCTGCGCAGAATCCTTCAGGCGGTCCTGAGCGCTGTCCGCCATTAAGGCTGAGGCGGATAAGGCCGCAACACCCGCAATTAAAGGAACTATTCGCATCGATATCACTCCTCCGGCTTTCACTTAGTGCAGATGTGCGGCCAAAACCGGGACCAGAGCGTAAGGTACATGTCCGGTTATTCACCTTTACCGACGACCGAGAAATTTCAGCCGCACGTTGAATGCTCGGGCCTGCCCTCGGCCATACGTCAGAAACAGGGGGCTTCCGAGCACGTTATTCACGTTGTTCGGATTGCCGCTGTTAGTGATGTTATTGAAGCCGAACCTCCATGCCCACATATAGTGCAGAAAAGGAAACTTGCGCTCGAAGTCCAGGTTTATATTGAAGTACGCGGGCAGGCGCGCGCTATTCGGCGTGCCTACTAAAGCCTCGTTCTGGTCGACGATAGAAAATGGAAAACCGGTATGATACTCGATCAGATAAGCCGCGGTGGTCTCGTTGGTTAGAAACCGCAACAAACGCGGCAGGGCACGGTTCGGCACCGGCGCCCACCCCCACATGTGAAAGCGGTTAGGAGCGTCCCAAGCGTAGGGACCCGGGTTTTGCAGCCCAAATATCGGACTCTCCAAGCTGTAATTCAGGGCGGCATTGGAGCGCGCGCTCGACCTGGTGTACCCGGCGAACCATTCGTACTTTCCGCCGAACGTATGACGGAGGCTGATCTCGAAAGCATCGTACCGGTCGCGCCGCGTATTATCGAGCGAATAGACCACGGTTCCGGTTTCGGAAAGGGCGGCAACAGGGTTGGAGGGAAGGAAGGCGAACCCGCGGGAGCCGCTGCGGTGAATATACCCCGCCTTAAGGTAAAAAGCGGAGGGTAACTTGTGTTCGATACCAAGGCTCGTGTTGCGGTACAGCGGCGCTTCGATGTCGCGGCTGTTGACGGCAAAAGAGGTCATTACGGGCCCGAGCGGACTACTTCCCGGCGGGTAAAAAGTGGCCAGGCTGGCCTGGTCAGCACGGCTCGATATGGGTTGCAGTGTAATCGCGTCATAGTACATGCCCCAGCCGGCGGAAAGCTTGGTATTGCGGAGAAATCCCGGAGCCCAGGCGGCGGCAATGCGGGGGCCGAGTTCCAGGTCACGTACGATCTCGTTCCACTCCATGCGGACGCCGGCCTCCACCATCAAGCCTTCCCGAGGAGTCCAGCGGTCTTGAACGTATTGAGCCGCTTCAAAATTGGTTCCCGTCAAGAAGGGGCTCCCCACAAATTGAACATACCGGGACACCGAGTTATCGGCACGGAGAACCTCGTAAGGATGCCGCTCGACCAGTTCATGGAACGCCTCGCGTTCGGTATCGATTCCAAACTTGATCTGGTGCGTGCCGAGGAAATGAACTGTGGGCAGGAAGAGATTGGCTTGGCCTTGCTGCCTGTACCAGTGGCGGTCGGTATTCACGAAATAATTACCAAGGCTTCCGTTGACGGTAATTTCGTACAAGCTGTTGCCTTGGGGGCTGGCCCGCTGCATACCTCGCGTATCGGCAAAGCCCAGGTCGAGCAGCGCGCCGCCTGCGAAGTAAGCCTGATCCCGAATGCTGCTTATGTAGAGCATTCCGAATTGGTTGGTGGTCGTTTCGACCGGATTTAGAAAATTTAATCCGTTATGGCTCACGTCCGCCCGGTTTACCAGCAGACTCGCGGTAAGAATGTTCGCAGGGGTAAGATTTACTTGAAAACGTGAGAGGCTGCTGCTATTGAGGCTGGTGGTGCTGTTCTCGCCTCGAGGCAGACCCGATATTACGTCATTACTGTAGAAGTTATCCAGCCCTTCATGAAACCACGCGCGCCCTTTCGCCAAAGGACCTGAAACCTCAATTTGCGGGTTCCACTTATTGACGTGGAGACCGCTTTGGCTCGAAAGGCCCGGGAAGAAGTTGGTGGACCCGAAGCGCAGGCGGTCGTCTCCCATTTTGCTTTTGATGTCGAGGACGCCCGCGGAACCACGCCCGTTTTCGGCGGAATAGCGGCTGCTCTCCAGATCCATGGACTGGATGCTGTCGATGTTCAGCCGTGTTTCGAGAGTACCTGTGACCGGATCCGAAATGTTAAACCCGTCGAGGGTGTAGTTCGTCTGGTTTGTGTCTCCGCCGTTGAAGTGCGCCTGGCCCGCGTTGTCTGGAACGACTCCATTCAGCATCGGCAATGCGTTGCGGTAATCGCGGGCCGCGGGGTAGGGGATGTTTTCGATCTCCGCGTTGTCCAGTTCCTTGTGCTCCGAAGTCTGTTGCGGATCAATAGCGGTAGATGAGACGCGGACGTCGATGGAGTCGGAGAACTCCTGAAGGTGGTTCAGAACAATCGTGAGCTGACTGGAACCCTGGCTGAACTGTTGTTTGTTGCGAAATAAGTAGAAGCCGAGCCGTTCCGCCCGAACCTCCAAATTTCCGCCCTCTGCAATGTCTAAGTTGAAGTTGCCCGCGAGGTCGGAAGACGCCACGGTAAGGATTGTCCCGGTTTCCCCCCGTAGTTCGACGCGGGCGCCGCTTACCGCGGCTCCAGTTTCGTCCACAACTCGTCCGGAAATGGTGACCTGGGCGTGTAATCCGCTATTTACCAGGAACAAGCTGAGGAACAAAAGCGCGCTAGGGAACCCACATCTCATGGCCTGAAGAAATTGGCGTCAACCTTCAAGCATAAAGCATAAAGAGAAAGGGGGAGCCGGCTTACTCTTCCGGCTCCCCAGGTTGGGCAATGAAGCGGCACCCGCCAGGGTCCGCAGTGCTAGCGCTAGAACCGCAACACGCCTTTGAGTTCGACGAAACGGGGCGAGCTGCCGCCGCCGACAAACGAACCAAGAATACTGGTTGGCGGCCCAACCGTGGCGATGCTCAGACCGAAGTTCGGGTTCGCGATGTCGTCCACCGGCTGGTCGAAGTTGGGGTGGTTGAACAGGTTGTAAGCCTGCGCTCCAAACGAGAAGGTGACGCGCTCGGTTATGGAAATGTTCTTCATCAACGCCATATCCATATCGAAGAAATGCGGACCAAACACGTTGTTGCGTCCAGCGTTTCCAAAACCGGTGAGATTGCCCGCGGGCGCGAACTGGGATGGTGTGAAGCACGGCGTGTTTACCGCGTCGGTGCAGGTGCCCGCGTACTTTGTCAAAGGCTGCGCGAACACGGGACTTCCCCCGAAGTTGAAGCCAAACAAAGCACCTTGATCCGCATTGTCGACGATGGTGAAAGGTAAACCGGTGCGGAAAAACCAGTTGCTCGAGAGAGTCCAGCCGCCGAGAATCCGGTTGGGGCCCCACTTGAACCCGGCGTGGCGGAACAGGTCGCTGAGTACGAAGCTGGCGCTGAGATAATGGCGGACATCGTATTCGGAATTTCCGTAATTCGCACGCAGGTCATGCGGAAGCTGGGGTACCGTAAGGCTTTGGTTGGTAATCAAGCCTCCAGCACCAAACGGCAGGTTATTAATCCCGCCATTGGAGATCTCATCCTGCGCATGGCTCCAGGTGTAGTTCAGATTGAAGCTGAAGCCCGCGGCAAAGCGCCGCTGCAGGCTGATCGTTACGCCGTTGTAGTTGGAGTTGGCTGCGGAGAGATATTGCTGAACAAGGCCCAGAGCGGGGTTCGGCGGCGCTGCGGGGAGGCCTGCAAAACCGCCGGGGCAGGTCGAGGCCGGACAGTAGGCATTCAACGTCTGGTCCTCTATAGGGATGTGGCTGCCGTGCATGCCGGAATAGTTGACATTCAGCACCATTCTCCCAGGCAGCGTCTGCTGTACTTCAAAATTCCATTTGTAGTAAGTCGGGTTATAAAAGGTGTTCGGGAAGGCGTAGAAGGTTGGGGCAGCGAAGGAGGGAACCGCGTTGGAGATCGAGTTGAAACTCCCGCCCGAGTTAAATTGCGAGAGCAGCGCCTGATTGGCCTGCGAAGCAGCCGTAAAGAGGCTACCGGGCACGCCGGGCGCGATGTTACCGGTTTGAATCGTGAACGAATTGAAGCCGGGAGGGTTAAACGCCGCACTTTCTGCTAAACCACCAGGCAACTCATCCGCAAAGATACCTGCTCCGGTCCGGATAACGGTGTTGTCGTTACGAAACGGCTTCCAAGCGATGCCGACCCGCGGTTCCCAAACCAGAGACTGCGTGTTGGGGTACGCATAATGCTGGCCGGAGGAAATCAACTGATTGTAGGCTATGTTGGCAGCATTGGGATCAGCCGCGCCGGTGAATGCGGAGGGCAACCGAGACAAACAGTCAGCCTGGCACCAGGGACTTCCGTAGTGTTCCAGACGCAGGTTCAAGGATAAGGTCAGGCGGTCGCTAACCTTCCAATCGTCCGCGACATACCCGCCCAAAGTATTGATGCGGAAACCCTGCTCAGGCGAGGAGGGAAACGCTTGCGTGATGGAAGTATCCGGTCCGCCGCCATGAAACAGGTCGGTCAAGCTGGTGACAATATCGCCGTTAATGGGCCCGCCGATAGACGCGAAATCCAGATCTGTGACGTTCTCGTTAAGCCAGCTTATACCAACGCGGAAGGTGTGTTTTCCGTGAACATGAGACAGATCGTCTAAGATCTGTTTCTGGAAAATGCGCCGCCCATTGGGGACGTAAAAGCCGGGTCCGGGCGCGCCCCATGCGCCGACCGACGTGAAGGCGCTGCTGATCAGATTCATCTCTGTCGGAAGAGCCGCCAGGGCGCCCGTGGGATCCGAAGCCACGAAAACGGCAGAGTAAAAAAGACCGGAAGCTTTAAACTCATTAACAGTATTAGCTCCGAAGACATGGGTCTCGCTGATTTGAGCGTTGAACTGCGGCTGATTACTCTGCGCGTTGAAGGTCGAGCCGAATGGGCTTGTATAGGTAGGCTGAAAGCCGTTGTCACGCATGACCCGAACATAGAAGCGATCGGTCGCGTTAATAATGTGATCGACTCGCGCCGCCCACTGGTACTCAGTCAGGAGATTGGTAGGGGTGCTTCGGAACTGAAGCGCACATGGAACACCTGCCGGCAAACCGGTAAACGCGTTCGCCGTGCCGGGAGTTCCGCAGCCGCCGTTCCCATCCCCTGTAACAGGTGTCGCGCCGCCAGCGCCGCCGGCGTTGTTGTAGATGGCGAACATCTGTTTGTAGAACGGCAACTCGGCGGCATTCCCGGCGGCCACCAGGTTGGTCAGCGTGGCGGCTTGGAACTGTTGGCTGGGAATGAGGATTAGATTAGCGGCGGTCGGTAAGAGGCTGTGGATGCCTTCATAGTTTACGTCGAAAAAGGTGCGGTTCTTGAAAATCGGGCCATTCGCGTTCGCCGCCCATTGATTGAAATTGTTGAACGGAGTAGCCAAGCCTGACTGGTTACTGAAGAACTGATTAGCATTGAGTGCCCGCCCATTCCAGTTGTAAAGGGCATCGCCGTGGAAAGCGTTGGTTCCGGATTTGGAAATGTAAGTAATTTGAGAGCCCGCGTACTGGCCGTATTGCGCCGAATACGCGTTGTTAATCACGTTAACCTCGGCGATATCGTTCGAACCCAGCATCAGGTTGGAAGCGCCGCTATTGTTAATGCCAAAGAAGGGGTCATTGTTATTGACGCCGTTGATCGTGAACAGGTTCGAGATGCTGGGCATCCCTACCGCGACAAAGTTGCCATACCCCGACTGTGTGTTCATCACAACCCCGGGCGCCGTCTGCGCGATGTAGGTCAGATCCCCACCGGGATTGGGGAGATTTTGAACCATCTCGGTATTGAAGGCAGTCGAAACATCGGCGTTTTCCGTCTGCACCAGAGCTTCGGACTCGGTCACTTCGACGGTCTGAGTTGCACCGGCAACTTGCAATTGCACGTCACCGGTTGCCGGTTGGCCGGCGGTTACAACGATCCCGGTGCTCTGTTGCGTTTGAAAACCAGAGGCGGTGACTGTGATGTTATATCGCCCGGGAGGCAGAAAGGCGAAGCGGTAACTGCCCTGCTGACTGGTGACGGTTCTTTGAGTAGCATTGGTTCCCACGGCAGTCATCATGACGGACGCGTTCGGCACACCTGCTCCCGAGGGATCAGTAACCGTTCCGGCTATGGCACCGGAAGTTATCGATTGCGCCCAGGCAGTTGTGCTGAACGCCAGGCAGAGTGAGCAAATTAACAGGAAAACCGATTTTCGTAACATCGAATACCCCTTTCGCCGAACCTTCTGCTGAGAGAGTTACAAACCCTCTCTCGCTGTGGTCTGAGGTATGGCAAATAGACGGCCAAGCCGACGGGATAACATTTATTGCGCGAGTAACTGAAATTTCTCAAGTATTTAGGGCGGTAGTATCCGGAGAGTCCCTGAAGCATCGAAAATTCCAGGATTCGTATACTTGAGGGCCAGCTTTAACCAAAAACGAGCACGCTGTCCTGTGACTAGGCATAGTCAAGTCTGGGGCTAAATGTCTATCTGGAGACTGTGTCCGCAAATTTATGGATTTTTGAAGCGGTGTGTCACTCGACAGCCAGGTGCGAACTAACTCTAATCGTTCTCACGAACAGAAAAAAGGGGAGGCCGATGAGACCTCCCCTGCGTGTTGCCTGATAGATCGTCTTTAGAACTGAAACTTCACGATGGTCTGAATGACGCGGCCGGAAACCGACGAACCAACGAAAGTTCCGTAGGCGCTGGTGGGAGGGGAAACAGTATCCAGGATCTGACCGAATTGGCCGGTGGCGACGTTCTGATACGGCAGATCGAAGTTGGCGTGATTGAACAGGTTGTACAGGTACACTCCAACCACCAGCTTGTAGCGCTCCTTGTAGATGAACGCTTTGTTGACGTTCAGGTCGGTATCGAAATAGCCGGGACCGCGGAAGAAGTTCCGCGGAACGTTGCCGAGATCGTGCTGTGCGGCTGCTTTTGCGAACTCCGAAGCGGTGAGGCACGGGACGTTCGGCGTGCTGCAGGTTACGGAGCCGGTGCCAAGGTAATCCGCCAGAATGTGCTGGTTCGCAAGGCCCGTCACGTTATTAAGTTGCGTGCTGCGAACGCTGCTATCTATGACGCTGAAGGGGTAGCCGCTGTGGAAGAGAACAGTGCCGGCGAGAGTCCATCCGCCCACCACGTTCTTCATGAGGGAATTGTGGAAATAGGTCGTAGGAACGGTGTAAGCGTACCGCGCGGATACACTGTGCCGAGTGTCGTAATCCGAATTGCTGTAATTAAACTTCGCGCCTAGCGGATTATCCTGATACCGCTCACCCACCACTGCCGCCGTATCCTGAAACGGCTCCAGGCACTCATTGGAGCAGGTGTCTAAAGCATGGCTCCAGGTATAGGAAAACTGGCCGGTGAACTGCGTACCCATCCGCCACCGGAAGGATGTCACCAGGCCGTCATAATTTGACCAGTTGGCATTGTTCAATTCGCGGATTTCGCCGAAGCGCGCGTCGGGCACGGAAGTGGGCAGACCGGGCATGGTGAAGCCTGCCTTGGTGTAAGCGTTCGGCCAAACGCTCTGGTTGAAGATGTCCCAGCCGTGATTACCCACATAGTTCACGGACAGCATGTAGTTGTTGCCTAAAGCCTGTTGCAGTTCCACGT
>JAFAWA010000392.1 GCA_019242155.1 Terriglobia bacterium
CACTTTGAGCGTCGCATGGCAGCGCTCCTCAGCTATACCTCGCAATATGGAGTGGTCGGTCCCGCATCCAGTTCGGCCGAAGCTTTATTCCCAAATGAGGAAGAGATCCGCGAACGCCTAGGCGCCGTTGCCCGCTTTTACGGCAACCAGATCGGCGTCCGCTATGGCGAACCTTTCGTGGTAAAAGAGGCTATCGAGATTCGAGATATCGTGGCGATGCCGGTAAGGTCTGTCTGAACCGGCCTTACCACACTTTGCCGCAGCAGCCTTCGCTCATCCTTCAAATCTCGTATAATGTCCCCGAGCCGAATCCATAAAGGAGTGCGTCATGTTTGATGGAGGCGATCGGCACAGCCGGATACGGTCCTTGGCAATTTCGCTGTTCCTCATGTCGGGTTTTGCGTGCGTCGCAAGGGCCACCCAAACTCCCGACTCAGGATTGCCCGAGGCCGCCAGAACGCAAGACCACAGCGCGATTCGCACACTGCTCGGTCAGAAGGCTGACGTCAACGCCCACTCAAGCGACGGTTCGACCGCGCTGCTTTGGGTGGCTCATTGGAACGACGTAGATACCGCGGACCTGCTGCTCCGCGCGGGCGCCGACCCCAACCTTGCCAACGACTTCCAAATCACGCCGCTCTCCGAAGCATGCGTCAACGGAAGTGCCCCGCTGGTGCGTTTGCTGCTGAAGTCAGGCGCACATCCAAATACAGCTATTGCCACTGGGGAAACTCCCCTGATGACTTGCGCCAAAACCGGCAATGCAGACGCGGTTCGTATGCTGATCGAATACGGCGCCATGGTCGACGCCAAAGAGCCCACGCAAAACCAGACCGCACTGATGTGGGCTGCCGCCGAACGTCACCCCGAAGCCGTAAAGGCCCTTATCGAGGCGCATGCAGATCTGAAAGCCAATTCCAAACAGGGATTCACAGCAGTGCACTTCGCGGCGCGTGTGGGTGACCTCGAAAGCCTAAAGTTGCTGCTCGCCGCGGGAGTGGATATCAACTTCCTGACGCAGAGCGAGGGCGCAGCAAATCAGGTAACAAACCAACTGGGAATTGCGAAAACCATAGGCGCTCTCGGCTACACACCGCTTTTGGTCGCCGTGGTGCGCGGCCAGTTGGAACTTGCGCTCTACCTCTTAGATCACGGCGCCGACCCCAACATCGGCGCCGCCGGTTTTACTCCTTTGCATTGGGCAGCGAGCAAATGGGAAAGCTTCACCGCCAATCCGGTTTACGGTTTTGACGATCCGATGGCGGGCATTCCGGATCGCCAAGCAAAACTGCGCGTCGTCAAGGCGCTCCTGGCCCACGGCGCCAATGTGAATGCCCGGATGACAAAACCCCAGCCGTCATTCGCGGGCGGCTACCTGGATGCCGTCGGCGCGACACCTTTCCTGCTCGCTGCCTCGGCGAATGATATTGAGATGATGCACATTCTGCTTGATGCCGGCGCCGATCCCAAAATCCGCACCGCCAGCAACGCGTCGGCTATTATGGCGGCAGCCGGCCTCAACCACTCGATCGGCGAAGACCTCGTTACGGAAGCACAGGCCACCGAAACGGTGAACCTGTTGTTGCATCTGGGTGTCGATCCAAAAGGGGAAACTACCTTCGGCGAGAACGCGCTCTTCGGCCCAGCGTATCGCGGTTGGAACACGCTGCTCGCGAAATTGATCGATCTGGGTGTCAATGTGAACGCTATCAGCAAGGCTGGGGTTACGCCTTGGCTTGCGGCAAACGGCAACGGTGATCGGCTCGGCGGTGTCCTGTACAACAAGGAAGGCGCGGACCTGCTCCAGAAGCACGGCGCCGATCCCACCTTGGGACACCCTTGCGAAGCCCAAAATAAGTGCCGTGCGGAGTAACTGTCGAACATGACGCGCCGAAACCGATATTTGCTTCGTACGGTTTGTTTGGCGGTCTGCGGTGCCACTGCGGCTTTCGGTTTTCAGGCGAGCGCCCCCGCAGGTAAGTCCCCCGCTACGCCCGCGCGCGAACTCGTTTCCAACTACTGCGTCTCCTGCCATAACGAGAAGTTGAAAACGGCCAATCTTGCTCTGGACCACATCGATGCGGAGCACGTGGCCAACTCGGCCGAGAGCTGGGAAAAGGTAATCGTCAAGCTGCGCAGCCGTGCCATGCCGCCCACCGGCATTCGGCGGCCGGATAATGCCACGTACGATCGCGTGGCCGAGTGGCTGGAATCTGAACTCGACCGCGCGGCTGCCGCCCGTGTCAACGCGGGCCGCTCTGCCGGCCTGCATCGTCTAAATCGCGCAGAATACGCCAATGCAGTCCGCGATCTTATCGCGGTTCAAGTGGATCCCAAGGCGATGCTGCCGCCCGATGAACAGGCCTTCGGGTTTGAGAACAACGCTGAGGCTCTTTCCATGCAGCCCGCCTTGCTGGATCGGTACGTCTCCGCGGCAGCCTTCGTGGCGCGCCGCGCAGTCGGCGATGCGACCATGCCTCCCGCATTCGTCCGCTACGGTGCTCTGAAGGACAATGCCAACGATCAGACATACCTTCGGCAAACCGATCGCCTAAGTGAAGACTTCCCGCTTGGGTCGAAAGGCGGGGTTGCCGCGTCTCACTATTTTCCAGTCGACGGCGAGTACATTTTGAAGATTCGTCTGCAGCGAGCGTGGGACAGCGTCATCCGCGGCTTGAATGTGGCGACACAATTCGAAATCCGCGTGGAT
Source organism: Terriglobia bacterium (assembly GCA_019242155.1). Taxonomy (GTDB): domain Bacteria; phylum Acidobacteriota; class Terriglobia; order Bryobacterales; family Bryobacteraceae; genus PSRJ01. Next base: position 2,711 of record JAFAWA010000392.1, read on the forward strand.
GGGAAGCGCGTTGCCCAGTTCACGCTCGGCGGCGGAAAAGCGTCATCCAAGACCTTCCAATACGACGGTGACGAGCCGCTGCAGGTGCGTGTACCGGTAAAGGCCGGATCCCATCAAGTCACGGCAACCATGCTTAAGACCGACGATGTGGAGCCTGAGGGCGTCGGTCCGGACCGCCTTCCGCTGTTCAGCCGTCAATCCGACACGCCCAACTCGCCCATGGCCATCGCAGCATTGCTGATCGGTGGTCCGTATGGAGCGCAGGCGCCGCTCGATTCTCCGAGCCGCCGGCTTCTCTTTGCGTGCCATCCGGCAGATACAGCCGAGGAACTTTCCTGCGCAACAAGGATTCTGTCAAAGCTCGCACAACGCGCCTATCGCCGCGCGGCCACGGATGACGACATTCAGACGCTTGTAGCCTTCTACAAGCGCGCGCGGGTGACGGGGAATTTCGACGACGGAATTCGCGCCGCGCTCGAGCGTGTGCTCGTGAGCCCCGATTTTCTCTTCCGTATCGAAGCCGATCCGTCAGACGCCAAACCCGGCTCGGTCTATCGAATCTCTGACGTTGCGTTGGCGTCCCGGCTGTCGTTCGCGTTATGGAGCAGCATACCGGACGACACGTTGCTCGACTTGGCTATCCGCGGAAAACTGCGCGAACCGGCCGTTCTCGCGCAGCAAGTGTCCCGTATGTTCGCCGACCCCCGAACGCGCGCCTCCCTCGTGGAGAACTTCTTTTCCGATTGGCTGCAGACACGCAATGTCTGGCTGCTCAATCCCGACGGCACCAGGTTTCCATGGTTCGATGACAATCTCCGTTCCGCGTTCGTCACCGAAACAGAACTGTTTCTCGACGCCCAGTTGAAGGAGAACCACAGCGTATTCGATCTCCTGACCTCGAACGAGACATTTCTTAATGAGCAGTTGGCCCGGCATTACGGCATTCCCGATGTCTATGGCAGCCACTTCCGGCGCGTACAACTCACGGACCAGAACCGCTTTGGACTGCTCGGCAAGGCCAGTGTGTTGGCCGTGACCTCCTACACCACGCGCACCTCGCCGACCATCCGGGGAAAATGGCTTTTGGAAAATATCCTGGACGCGCCACCGCCCGCTCCTCCACCCAATGTGCCGGCTCTCGAATCGAGCAATAAAGACGGCAAGCCTTTATCGGTCAGGCAAATGCTTGAGATGCATCGCGCCAACCCGGCCTGCGCCAGTTGCCACGCACGCATGGACCCGCTCGGATTAAGCCTCGAAAATTTCGATGCGATCGGGCAGTGGCGTACAACCGATACCGGCCATGCTATCGACGCCTCCGGTGTGCTGCTGGACGGCACGAAAGTTAACGGGCCGCGCGAGCTTCGTCAAGCTCTGATGGATCAGAAAACGCAGTTCGTCAGGGCCGTAACCGAAAAACTACTGACCTACGTGCTCGGCCGCGGCCTGGAATACTACGATGCTCCCGCAGTCCGCCGTATCGACCGCGAAGCCGCTGCCGATAACTATAGCTGGTCGTCTTTGATTCTTAGCATCGTGAAGAGCGCGCCCTTTCAAATGAGAACAGCGGGGGAGTGAGCCGCGAGGGATCAGGAGAAAACATAATGTTCGTGACCAAGAAGGCTATTTCGCGCCGCACGCTCCTTCGGGGCGCCCGTGCAGCCGTCGCGCTGCCGCTTCTTGACGCCATGATTCCGGCCTTCGCACCGGCCGCTTCGACCAAAGCTGTACGCCGCTTCGGTGTCGTCTATCATCCGAACGGTGTCATCTACGACCAGTGGCTTCCCAAGGGCGCCGGATCGGAATTCGAACTATCGCCCACTTTGAAAGGCCTCGAGCCATTCAAAGACAAATTGATCATCGTGACGGGCCTCTCCAGCGACCAGGCAGAAGCGCTCGGCGATGGGGGCGGCGATCATTCCCGCGCGTGCGGCTCCTATCTGACCGGCGTACATGTCAAGAAGTCGGACAGCAACGTCGAAAACGCGGTCTCCATGGACCAGATCGCCGCCAAGGCACTGGAGCGCGAGACGCAGCTCTCCTCCCTGCAAATGACGGCCGACGAAAACAGCCTTCTCGGTTCCTGCGATCTCGGCTACAGTTGCGCCTACAGCAGCACGCTGTCGTGGCTTACACCGACTTTGCCGCTCATGGCCGAAAACAATCCCCGTGTACTGTTTGAGCGCATGTTCGGCTCGAGCGACAGCACAGATCCTCGCGTACGCGCCGCGCGCCTCAAGCAGGATCGAAGCCTTCTCGATTCCGTAAGCGATCGCGTGAACGAAATTCAGCATCAACTCGGACACGCCGACAATCGCAAAATGAATGACTACCTGGCCGCTTTGAGAGATGTCGAGAGGCGCATTCAAAAAGCCGAGGAGCAGAGTTCCCAAGCTTTACCCGATGTAGCCCAGCCCGCGGGCATCCCCGAGAAATTCGTGGATCACGTTCGCCTGTTGTATGACTTACAACTACTGGCATACCAATCCGACCTGACCCGAGTGATCACCTTCATGTACGGCCGCGAGCAGACCGGCAGGCCGTATCCGCAGATCGGCATCCCCGAACCGCACCACCCGCTCACGCACCATCAGGGGAACCCGGAAAAGATGGAGAAGTGCGCCAAAATTCAGCGGCATCACATCGCGCTGTTCACCGAATACCTTGAAAAACTGCGCAATACCCGGGATGGCGATGGCTCCTTGTTGGATCATGTCATTATCCTCTTCGGCGGCGGTATCAGTAATAGCGATCGTCACACGCACGGTCCGCTCCCTACCTTCCTTGTCGGCGGGGGTGCGGGTACGCTCAAGGGCGGCCGCCACCTCGTCTATCCGGAGCACACCCCGCTTACAAACTTGCAACTCACTTTGCTGGGCAAACTCGGTGTGCCCGCGGAAAAGCTTGGCGACAGTAGCGGGCAATTCCAAGAATTATCCGAACTATGATTGGGATCGCACCCGACCGCATTCACCGGCCCTTACTATCAAAGCTTCGTTCCGCTGCAAGACAAGAGTGAGTTTTTTTCCAGTCTGCAGGGTCGGGACGCGCACGAACCGACGCTTTTGCCCGGCAAATTGCGCTAAACTTCGCTATCTCTTAGTACTTTGTGATGGCGAGGCGATTGCAAGTGGACGAACGTGGCTACGGCATCGAAGGTCAGGCTGGAATGGAAACGTCCGGCTGACATGCCGGCCGGCTCCGCGATCTCTTTGGAGTCGATTCCGATGCCGGCTGCTTTGCTCGACAGCGAAGGCGGGATCTTCGCAACCAATCAGGAGTGGTTGCAACTTGCCCCCGAAGTCTATCATTCACCCCCGATACAGGCCGGTATCGCCGCCGTACTGAGTGGGAACGCTCCCACCTTTTGCCACGAACTCGTGGACGGGGGGGTTCGTTACCGGCTCAGCGCCACTCCACATGAGGGTGGTGTGCTACTGCTGCGCCAAGCGCTCGAATTGCGAGCTGCGGGCCAATCGGGAAAAATGGAGACGGCGGGGCGCCTGCTCGGAGGCGTATCCCACGATTTTGCCAACGTCCTCACCATGATCTCCGGCTACTGCGATATCTTATTAGGCCGCGTCGGTGATCGCGATCCAATTCGTCCGGAACTGAACGAGATTCGTAAAGCCGCCAACCGGGGAGCGCGCCTCATCGAACAACTGCTCGGCTTTACGCGCGGCCAGACAGTGCATCCGGCGATGCTCGATCTGAATGAGGTAGTCAAGGGCATCGTGGGTATGGTACGGCCGCTCATCGGTGAGTACATCGAGCTTCATCTCGAGTTATCTCCGGACCTAAACAAAATCCTTGCGGACCGCGGCCAGATCGAACAGGTAGTGTTGAACCTTATCCTGAATGCCCGCGACGCTATGCCGCAGGGCGGAAAAATCAGCATTGAGACGTACAACTCAGCGACTGCGAAAGAAGCGGCAGATGCTTACAAACTGGGGCCCGATCCATGCGTGATGCTGTCGATTCGGGACACCGGGCACGGCATGGATTCCGAAGTCCGCGCCCGCTTGTGGGATCCATTCTTCACCACCAAACCGGAAGGAAAAGGGACCGGATTGGGACTCAGCACCGTGCGGCGGATCATCAACGAGAGCCATGGCGAGGTATGGGTCGACAGCACCCCGGGGCAGGGATCCACCTTTATGATCGCTCTACCGATCGCGAAGGGAGTTGTAGGCCCAGTTGAGTCCCGGCCTCAGGCCCTCGCATCGGTGTCCGGGAGGGAAACCGTCCTCGTCGTCGAAGATGAGGATGGCGTGCGCCACCTTCTTACTCAGGTGCTGGAGCGAAAGGGTTACCGCGTTTTGGAAGCTTGTAACGGAGAGCAGGCCCTTCAAATCTACCAAGAGTTAAATCAAGAGATCGATCTTGTATTGACGGACATTATCATGCCCAAAATGGGAGGCCGCACGCTAGCGGAGGAAGTGCGGCGCATCAAACCGGCAGCCAAGATAGTGTTCATGTCCGGGTACACCGACGACGTAATTTCCGGTGCGGGTCCTCTCGGTCCCGGAACCACCTTCCTGCAGAAGCCCTTGCGGTGGGACACACTGGCGGCGCGAGTCCGCGACGTGCTGGACTCCTCTTCGTAACCGTTTAACCCTTATTCGGCCCCGGTTGAGGCTGGAATTGCAACAAAGCACAGGGTTTGTGCTCTAATTAGGTGTTGCCCTCGAGATCCAGCGGTTTTCGACGCGCCTATCGCCGCCTGCGCGAACTGCGGATGATCGCCAAGGGTCTACTCTCGACCAGCCATCCCATCCTGGCGCACATCATTCCCATTCGCCGCTGCAATCTATCCTGCGCGTACTGCAATGAGTACGACCGGTCCTCCAACCCAGTGCCTACCGAGACGATGTTCGAGCGGGTAAACCGGCTTGCGGATCTGGGCACTACCATCATTACAATCAGCGGCGGAGAGCCCCTGCTGCATCCCGCCCTGGACCTCATCATTCGCCAGGTTCGGCGGCGCGGCATCATCGCCGGTATGATCACCAACGGTTACCTCCTTACGGCCGAACGTATACAGAGCTTAAACAAGGCGGGGCTGGAGCACCTGCAGATCAGCATCGACAACGTGATGCCCGACGAGGTTTCGAAAAAGAGCCTGAAAGTGCTCGATAAGAAGCTCGAACTTTTAGGCGAGCACGCGGAATTTCATGTGAACATCAATTCCGTGGTGGGCGGAGGCGTCAAGAACCCGCGGGACGCACTGGTCATCGGAAAGCGGGCTCTCGAGTTAGGATTCACGTCCACCGTAGGAATCATTCACGACAGCTACGGGCAGTTACAGCCGCTAGGCGACACGGAGCGCGAGGTCTATATGGCCATGCGCGCGATGGAAAAGGCCAGCTATGCGCAGGTCAACAGCTTTCAAGACAATATCGCGCAGGGCGTAGAGAACCGGTGGCGCTGCCGCGCGGGAGCCCGGTATCTCTACATTTGCGAGGACGGGCTGGTCCACTACTGTTCGCAGCAGCGCGGCTATCCCGCAAAGCCCTTGATGGAGTACACAATCGAGGACATTCGCCGCGAGTACCGCACAGAAAAGGACTGCGCTCCACGCTGCACCGTTGCTTGCGTTCACCAGATCGCATACATCGATAATTGGCGTCATCCCCAGCACCAGGCTCAGCGGCAGCTGCCACACGGGCTGGTCGAGCTGCAGTAGCGTCCCCGTCCAGGAGAGATTTCAACCGGCATTGGCAGAATCTACAGCTTCTATGTTGGTGCTGGTTCTATTAAATGCCGTCATGCTCCTCATTGCTGCCGGCGTGCTTCGCGGAATCATTCCCGTCAAATTTATTACCGGCATCATAGAAGGACTTCACGCGACCATTGGCATTACCACTCCCACAGCGCGCCAGGTGCGTTGGGTGACCGCGTTTTGGATCGCCTTCATCCTAGTCACCGTAGACGGCATGTTGTTGCTGTTCCGCTACGTGTTTTAATCAGCGCCGCGCCAATTACTTCCCGACCATGTGCCGCTCGTCCCGCTCGTTATCGCAAACGTGCTCGATCAGTTCGGTGTCCGGCTGCAAATCGAAATGCATGAGTACGGTCCACGGCTGCTTATAGGCTTTGGGATCGTCTATGGTCATCGCGATATCCATATGGCCGAAATCGCGCCGCGTGAATCGTTCTATGGTGTGAAGGGCCTCCGAGTGCGGATAGCCGGAGATGTCGAGCCACGTCAAGTCGTTGTACCCCAGGGTATCGACTACCAAACTGTCTTTTTCCCACTTCGCTACCGAGTAACCATACCAGGTCGGATTCATAGTTGGAGGATGAGAGCGGCCGTCGGTGAATATCTGGCGGTAGTAGTTGAACTCCTCGAATAAAATCGCGAGCTGCGCCGGGGTCTGCAGAATCTTAAACGGAATCGGGATCATCGGTCCGGCGGGAGGCCCATGGGGCAGGCAGCGTTCCGAAGGAAGACCGATGCCGTTGTTCGCCACGCGCTGTTTGTACAACGCCTCGGCCCATGGCTGCATGATGATCTGGTCGCCGTTCTGAAGGATGCCCTTCAGGCCGCCGCCTCCCGGAGCCGCGGCAGTTCCTCTCCCGCCCTGCTGTGGAGCCGCCACCGCTGCGGTAGGCGCCGCCCCGGGCGCCTCGCCCGCCGGTAGGGCCGCGCTCAGTGCATTCCAACGATGGTATTCCCAAATGCCCGAAAAATCCGGCTTGCCGTCTGGCGTTCTGGGAGCCGGCGCCGCAAGGTCCGGCTTGCCGTCTTTCAATCGCGGTGTGCCGGGAAGCGGCAACTCGATCCATTGTGCGAACGCCACGCTACTCAGCGTAGCCAGTATGCAGATTCTCGCGGGAGCGCAGTTCATTTTCTACCCTTCACTCGCATCCGGATGGCAAACTGTTGTTTGCTCCGTCAGCTAGCGTATCACCACTGCGCGTCGCGGAGAGGCTGCGAAGGATAACTAGTGAAGCCGTCCGAGCTTGTCCAGCGGCCAGTACACGAAAACCGCCTTCCCGTAGATGTATTTACGGTCGACGAAACCCCAGGCCCGGCTGTCATTGGAGGAGCTGCGGTGATCACCTAAAACGAAGTATTTCTCGAGCGGCACCCGTTCAGGACCCCACGAGAGATGGTCGCGGTAGCTGTCCGGCACGTAGTCTTCCGCGAGCAGGTCCCCATTCACATACACTTGCCCCGACACGATCTTCACGATATCCCCCGGAACTCCGATGATCCGCTTGATGTACGATTTCGAAGTGTCGAGCGGATACCAGAACACCACCATGTCGCCGTGCTCGATATTCCCGAGCCCATAATGATAGGTGAATTTGTTAATGAAGATACGTTCCTGGTCGGTGAGGGTGGGCATCATGCTGGTGCCTTCCACCTTCACGGGCTGGTAAATGAACACGATCAGGATTACAGCAATCAATACGGAGAAAGCAAGGTCTCTAATCCAGGAGAGCGCGCTCCAAACACTGGCCTTTGCCGGTGCATCTGGAGCCGCAGGGGCAGACGCCACCGCAAAGTCGGCGTTTTCGTTTTCCGGCATCCCTAGTTCCCACAATTATAGACGTTTCGGCGCGGATTCGGTTTTGCTATTCCAGTAGCTGGCCTAATACCGCAAGCGGCACCGCGCCTTGCGCCAGAGCCTTGTCATTGAAATCCGCCAGTGTATAAGCGGCGCCTTTCATCTTCTTATACCCTTCGCGCACCTGGAGCCAACTGCGCCATCCAACGAAGTACATGGGCAATTGACAGGAAGAAAGTTTTGCCCTTTGCAGTTTACCCTCGGCCTCCTCACGCTCCTGGAATGTCTGTTTCTCCATAAGATCAAGCGCTTCCTGGTCGGACATGTTGAGCATCTGCAGGCGCACATCGATAATGGCGTTGGCCAGCACCCTCAATTCCTCCTTCGCGAATGTCAGCGCCAATTCCGGAGAGTGGTCCAAGAAGCCCTCATCCAGCATCATCTGAGTCGCATATTGCGCCCACCCTTCCACGTAAGGCCCATTCCCGGAGATGGCGCGCAACACGCGGCGGCTCTTGGGCTGCACGTCGTTGGCGAACTCTCCTTGCACATAGTGGCCCGGAATCGCCTCGTGCATCGTCAGCAGTTTCAGCTTGTAAAAGTTGTATTCCCGCAGCTTTGATTCGGCGCGTTGCTTCGGCCAGTCCTGCGGAATCGGTGTCACCCAATAGAAAGCTCCCAACTGCGGCTCGAGCGTGGGCGCCGGTGAAAAGCCGCCTACCGAGTAGATCCCTCGCATAAACTCCGGCGTCGGGATGACCTGCAGATTGGAACGCGCGGGTAGCGTGAGCAGGTGCTTGGCGCGGACGAAGTCCGTTGCCTCCCTCAGATCCTTACCCGCTTCCTCCATGTAGGAAGCCGGCGTAGCGTGGCGCTCGGCGATCTTGTCGAGCACCTCGCGAATTACTTTGTCCTGATCGTTCACCGCTTCGTTTGGAAACATCTTCCGGTGCAACGGCTGCGCGATTTCAAACATGCGGCTGCGCACGCGGGACAGGTCCTTCTCGGCATTGCTGAGAACGGTATCGGCATCGTCGCCGATTTCGAGCGTGTAGCGAAACTTCTGGACGTAGCGGTCATGGCCTAGCCGCCAATCCCAGTTATTCCGTACCGACAGGCTGGTCTTTAGGTAATTTTGAAACTTCTGCATCGAGTCAAGCGCGCTGCGCGCCGCCTGGCTATACGCTTGTTTCAGGTCGCCCGGAATCTCCGCACGAATAGTCTTGTCCACCAGGGCGATATTTCCTTCGCCTTCTTCTACTGCGACCTTGGTCCAAATATCCGGGGACGATTGCAGGTTCAAGCTTGCCTGGTCGAGAAAGGCCGGTACCTGCTTCAGGCGCGCGACGATATCCCGCATGCGCTTCGGCTTCGGCGCATATTCCAGCACGTAGGGGCTGAACAGTGCATTGCCGAGTGTCTCCACGTAAAGCGTCGGATTATGAAGCGGCATGTGGATCTGGTCGAGATCGAGAAGCGATAACGAGATCTCGTCCTGAAGGATCCGCAGATCCGCGCGATCCTCCGCCGCTAACGCATCAGGCTTCAAAGCGTTCAGGCGGTTGCGGAACGATTCATGAAACTTATGTTGTTTATCGAGTGCCGCCGGGCTGAAATCATCGAGCATTTCGTCCAGATTCCGGTTGTTGTATTCATGCAGACCGGCGGCGGTGGCCCCGGATGGGGAGAAAGAGAGATTCGTATAAACAAATTCGTCCGAGAGTTTACCGAAATCACTCGGCGGGTCCTGGCGGCAACTGGTAAGAAGAAGGACGGGCGCAAGCGCCAGCGAAAGTCTGGACATGGCTGCAATTATAGCCGCAGCCCCTTTGTTCAACCCACCCGGGAAGCGCCAGGAAGCTTAACGGGCCGCCCCCAATAACTCGGTGATTGCGCCTCCTACCTGGTCCATGAACTGTTGCAGCGTGGAGGGCTTATGGATGTAACGGCATACCTGCAGCTTCTGGGCCTGCTCCAGGTCGCGGGGGGATTGGGACGAGGTTAGAATGGCTAGCGGCACGCCTTCGAGGCGGCCGGAGGCGCGCAATGCTTGTATGACTGTGATACCTTCGCCTCTAGGCAAGTTGAGGTCGATTAGAATTGCGTCGGGAAGAGGATCGGCTTCATTCGCGAGCGCGCTGATCGCCTCGGGAACATCGGGATAACAGATCAGTTCGACAGTGAGTCCAGTTTCGCGAATCGCCTCGCGCACCAACAGGACATCGGCCGGGTTATCTTCGATCAGCACAAGCCTCGGCGCGCTCACGCCATCTCCTTCGCGCACGCTGCCGTAAATCTAAAAGTGGCTCCGGCTCCTAGCGCTGACTCCACCCAGATACGCCCGCCCCAGTGTTCTACCGAGGCTTTGCAGATGGCGAGCCCGATTCCCGTCCCGGTTCCATCGGAATGCAGACGTTTGAAGACGCCGAACACCCGATCGTGGTACTCCGGGGCGATTCCAATTCCGTTATCTTGCACCGACAGAACGCATTCAGACCCTTGACAGAGCGCGGATACATGGATGCGCGGCGGCGTGCCGTTGCCGCTGTACTTGATCGCGTTGCTGATCAGATTTTGGAAGACCTGAACCAGAAGCACCGGCACAGACATGACGCTGGGAAGTAAGCCGGCCGTAATCGTCGCAGACGAGCTATCGATAGCGGCCTGCAGATTAGAGAGGGCGCGGTCGAGGCACTTCCCCGCATCCACCAGAGTCAATTCCTGATTGCCCGCATCGGTCACCTGCATGTAGTCGCGGAGAGCGGCCAACAGGTTGTTCATGCGCATAGCGCCGGTTACGATGTATTCCAGAAATTGCCTGGCCGGCCCTTCCAGGCTCTGACCATAGCTCTTGTCCAGCCATTGCGAGTAAGCAACCACCATGCGCAAGGGTTCCTGCAGATCGTGACTAGCGGCCCAGGCGAATTGCCGTAACGCATCGTTCGAGCGGCTCAACTCGGCTGTGCGGCTTGCAACACGGGCCTCCAATTCGGCATTTAAGAGACGAATACTCTCCTCCGCCTTGCGCCGCTCACTAATATCACGGATGACGCTGGTAATCAGCAGGCCCTCTTCCGTTTGCAGCGGACTCAAACTCATTTCGACCGGGAACTTCGATCCATCCTTACGAATTCCGCAGAGGTCCTGTGGCTCGCTCACATGACCTGCCGTTCCTGCACCGGTGCGAGGCAACGGCGGAAATGACCAGCCAGGCACCAGGACCCGTAGATTCTGCCCTAAAATCTCGCCTCTTTCGTATCCGAATAGCTCGTGCATGTGAGCGTTTACGAGAACGATCACACCGTCGGCCTGCGTGATGAGCATGGCATCCGGAGTTGCTTCCAACAAGGAACGGAACTTTAGTTCGGCCTTGGCGAGCGTTTCGGCCTGGCTTCGGAGAAGCTGGTTATTACGCGCCAATTCGACAAACACGGTAACTTTGGAGCGCAGTATCTCCGGAACCACCGGTTTAAATAGGAAATCCACGGCTCCCAAGTCATAACCGCGAAACAGTTGCTCGTCGTTGCGAAAACCAGTCAAAAAGAGGATGGGCGTATTGCGGTTGCCGCGCCGGGTGCGGATGAGTTCCGCCGTTTCGAAGCCATCCATATCCGGCATTTTCACGTCGAGAAGGATGGCCGCAAAATCCTGATTTTCGAGGATGTGCCGGAGAGCCTCCGCACCCGACCGTGCAAGCACAACCTCATCGGTGAGGCCGTGAAGCATAGCTTCAAGCGAAATCAGATTATCGGGATTATCATCGACCAACAGTAGACGAATCTTCCCGCGTGCGGGTTGAGACCGGTGCACAACGTGTGGCGGCGCGATTGTCATGGACCTCAACCCAATTCATTCTGTCACAAGGGCGTGGAAAAGCGATCGCCCTGCTCCGGCTTCCCGATCCAGACACGGAGAACGCTAAAGAGCTGCTCCAGGTCCACGGGTTTGGTGACGTAGTCACTCGCACCGGCCTCCAGGCACTTCTCGCGGTCGCCCTTCATGGCCTTAGCGGTCAAAGCGATGATCGGCAGGTCGCGGAACTTGGGGATACAGCGGATCGCCCGCATGGTTTCATATCCGTCCATTTCGGGCATCATAATATCCATCAGCACCGCATCTATGCCGCTCTGGCTCTGCAATACTTCGATTCCGGCTCGCCCGTTTTCAGCGTGAATTACGCGGAGATTATGCTCTTCGAGCAGACTGCTGAGCGCGAAAATGTTGCGCACGTCGTCATCCACGACGAGAACCTTCCGCCCACTGAGCGTCTGATCGCTCTGACGCAATGCTCCGAGCACCTCACGCTGGACCGGAGACAGATCGGCTTCAACACGGTGCAACAACAAGACAGTCTCATCCAGTAATCTCTCGAGCGAAGGCGCATATCGTACCGTGCTGCTTCGGGAGAGGCGCCCGATCTCGTGGGCGTCGGTATCAGTCAGGCCCTGGCCATAAACGACTACG
>JAFAWA010000281.1 GCA_019242155.1 Terriglobia bacterium
GTTCAGAGCTTGATGTATGACGTGGAGCGCAAGATCGATGTGGAATGGGCGCGGTCGACCGAAGACGCATTTCCGGTCCGCATCGTTGTCCATACCGACGACCGTCCCGGCATGCTGAACCAACTCACCTCCGTGCTTTCCGACGACAACACCAACATCCGAAGCCTCGAAGCAAAAACGGAACTCGACCAGGATGGCGGGGTGGTCGAAATGACCGTCGACGTGCGCGACAAAAAGCAGCTCGAAAAGCTCGTCGCCTCCATGCGCCGCATTTCCGGCGTGCGGGATGTCGAGCGCCTTTTCAACTGAGAATGACCATATCCACCGACCCGGAACACATCGCCATCTCCAAATCCAAGGGCATCAAAATCGATTGGAAAGATAATCATCACAGCGATTACGGCCTGAACTATCTTCGCGACCGCTGCCCATGCGCCACCTGCACCGGCGCGCACGGCACGCCGCCTCGCAAACCCCAGGCCGATGATCCCTTCCCCATGTTCCAGCCCAGGCTAAAGATGCTGGGAGTCGAACCGGTCGGCAATTACGCCATCCGCATCGATTGGAGTGATGGCCACAACACGGGCATTTACTCGTACGAACACCTGCGCCGCATCTGCCCGTGCGCGGAATGCGCCAAGCTCGGCTAAATCCGCCGCTTCGAAATAAAAAAAGGCGACCCGCCGAAACGGATCGCCTCTTTTCGCCCAAGGAGGGAGTGGCTACAGCAGACGAAAATTCACTTCGATGGTGGCCGCGACGGTGACCGCTTTGCCGTCTTTGAACCCTGGTTTGAACTTCCACTTTCTCACGGCTTCCATAGCTTTCTCATCAAGGCCAAGCCCAAGGCTCCGGATGACCTTAGGGTTTATGGCGTGCCCGGATGGATCCACTTCGACATACAGTACGACGGTGCCCTGGTACTTCGCTTTGCGGGCCTCTTCGGAATACTCGGGTTCTACTTTGTAAAGCAGCGAAGGGGCGCTCACACCCCCACCCACTTTGAATACGCCGCCGCCAAATCCGCCGCCGGAACCCGGGCCCACACCGCCCCCGTTTCCGCTTCCGACGCCGCCACCAGAACCCGACCCGATGCCCGCTCCAGATCCCGGTCCGTTAGACGGCGGCCCGAGCTTGGCCAGCGGATCGCCGTAATTCGGCAAATTCACCTGAGGCAGCTGCATGTCTGGAGGCGCGATGATCGAGGGGTCCATGGCCAACTTGGGCTGGAGATTCTGCGGAACCTCTACAGGAGGTGTAAACTGCCGCAGTGCCGGCTTCGGCAGCTTCCCTTTAGCAGCCGGAACAGGAGAGCGATCTCCGCCGCCACCGCCGCCGCCCATCTTCTGTGCTTTGGGCTTGTAATCCGAGATATCCACCGGCGCAAATATCGGTACCACTTCTTTGACTGCGTTCTGGACTGTCTTGCTGGAGCCTACCGTGAACAGCAAAATGACAACCCCAACCTGAAATCCGGTGGAAAAGAGCCAAGACCTGCCCTGCCGGCCGTACTGACCCCAGATGTCCTTTACAGGCACTGGATGCGAGGTCACTTGGAGCGGCGGCTGTTTCGGCGGATGAATCAGTTCCCTGACGTTTTCGTACAGCGAGCGATACCACGGCTGCTCTAATTCCGCCGGGGCTAACAAGTGATTCAGATGATCGTCGGCGCTATTAGCTAAAGGATTCGGCTGAGACAGATCTGCCATATTAATCTAAAAAGTCCCTAACGACGGGACCGTTGTGGATATCTGTTTCGACGTGTTCCGCATTACCGGAGTTACAACTTTGGAACCTGCCGGAACCGGAGCTTGCCACTCATCTTACTATAAACCCGGATACTTGCCTATAGAACCAAGTAAACTACAGCCTGCCGGGGCTTTCCGGAAGCTTCCAATTTTGGAAGTGTCTCCATAAACCGCGGGATTGCGGCAAAATTGTTACTGATGATAACGACAACCGAGCGGCAGCCATCCGATCAGATCCAAGCTGACACCCTTATTGTCCCTGTTTTTGAGGATCGTAAAGAGGAGCGCTTCGGCGCTGCCGAGCTTTTTGATACGGGCGAGGTTACCGGAAAGCCTCTGGAACTCACGCTGCTGCACCATCCGGCCGGTATGGCCGTAAAGCGAGTGCTCCTGGCAGGAGCCGGGAAGGCCGAGAATTTCAATGCCGCCGAACTTCGGAAGCTTACGGGAGCGGCGGTTCGGCATCTCAAGTCGAAGTCGATCAAAACCGTCGCCTTGGAACTGGGCTCCGGTTGGAGTACCGGGGATACTGTATCGGCGGCCATCGAGGGAGCCCTTCTCGGCAATTACGAACCTGACCGGTACAAGAGCACCAACAACAAGCAGTCGGTCGAAGCGTTCACGGTGCTCACGGAGGCCGACGCAGAGGACTTATCGGCGGCTGCGGAACGCGGCAGGATTCTGGGGGAGGCCCAGAATTTTACCCGCGATCTGGTGAACGAGCCCGCCAACCGCCTCACACCTTTGAAGATGGCCGAAGCCGCGCAGAAGACTGCCTCCGAGTTCCACCTGGAATGTGAAGTACTCGACCAGGAAAAAATGAGCGGGCTCGGCATGGGCGCCTTGCTCGGGGTGGCGCAAGGCAGCGCCGAACCGCCGGCGCTGATTGTGCTTCGCTACCGTCCCGGGAAGTCGGCGTCCCACGCGCACCTTGGCCTGGTAGGCAAGGGGGTGACGTTCGATACCGGCGGCATCTCCATCAAGCCGGCCGACGGCATGGAGAAGATGAAGTACGATATGGCCGGGGGCGCGGCGATGATCGGAGCAATGCGAGCCATCGCACAACTCCGGCCGCCGATTCCGGTTTCGGCGTTCGTCCCGTGCGTGGAAAACATGCCGGGGAGCCGTGCCCAAAGGCCGGGAGATATTGTTACCGCCATGTCAGGCAAAACGATTGAGGTAATCAATACAGATGCGGAAGGCCGGCTCATTCTCGCCGATGCCATGACCTATGCGCGCAAACAGGGCTGTACGCATTTGGTCGATGCCGCCACTCTCACCGGCGCGATTGTCGTGGCTCTAGGTTTCGTTCACGTTGGCCTGTTCACGAACGATCCCAGCCTGCGGGAACGCGTGCTCGCAGCCGCGGGCGCGGAAGGCGAACGCATGTGGCCTATGCCGCTCGATGACGATTACAAGGACTACCTGAAGAGTGCCTTCGCCGATATACCGAATGTCGGGGGCCGCTGGGGCGGCGCGATTACGGCGGCAATGTTTCTCAAAGAGTTCGCCGAGGATACGCCCTGGGTTCACCTGGACATCGCGGGCACGGCTTGGCTCGATGACGGCAAGCCGTTTCTCGCCAAAGGGCCTTCCGGTGTTCCCATGCGCACGCTGGTTCGCCTTGCAACAACGTGGAAGGATTAGCCTGCTGGGAGCGCAGCCAGCCGCCTGACCGCTTATTTTGCGGCGGCAATGGAATCTACCCGGATGGTCATGGTCTTCGAATCGAGCGTGCCTGTGACCGTTACCTTCTTCCCCGCAAACTTCTCGGGCGTGCTCTGATCGCTTAACGCGTAGGATTTCTTGCCGTCAAACAGCAGGTACATGGCGTCGTGGTATTTGACACACGCAACCGTGCACTCGGCATCTGTCGGTCCCATGCGCATCTGGGAATGATCGCCCGCGGCGCACATTTCGTCCGTAATTACACCTGTAAACTTTTGGGGAGCCTGCGCCGCTAGAAAGAGGGCGAGCAGGAAAAAGCTGAAGATCAGCGGCTTCATAGGAAACTGCAAGGGCGACCCGGGCAGGGGAAGGCGTGCGGCTCGCAATCGGCTCCGCGCCTTACAGCAGCGGCGGAGCCACACGCCAGCCAAGCTACAGAGCACCCCGTAACGGTGCGGTTCAGTTGCCCGGGTCTCTGTTTTCTCGAGGCTGCCTAGCTGCCGGGAGTCATCAGGTGGGCGGTTGTGGTGCCGGCGTTCATAATCCAAACGCCGCCCTTTTGCCCATTGTCCGGAAATCCAAGAGATTGCGCCGTCGCGCCCGGTACCGCGATGGTCGTGTGCATACGGGCGTGCTCCTGGTCAGGACCCATCATATGGATGAATACCGAGCCGAACTCCGGCTTCACACGGCTACCGTTCTTTTCCGCGTCGTCAAACGCCTTCTGCCGTGCGTCTTTATCGCTGATGGCTTCGAACTTCAGGTTCTGGGCAACCCGGTCCAGGTTGCCGAGGCTGGTGCATTCCACCAGGAACGGAAACCGCTCGTGTGTCGGGAAGCCGGATAAATCGTAGCAAACCAGGCGGTTCGTTCCCTTCTTCAAGGTGTCGTATGTAAAATCGGACTTCCACTTAATGACCGTGGCGTCTTTCTTCTGCTGTGCGGGAGCGGCAGCCAGGGCCTTTTCGGTAGGGTCGCTTGAGCCGGTCTGTGCCAACCCGATGCCTGCCAGGGTGAGCAACCCAAGACCGATCAATGTTACGCGTCTCATTCTGTACCTCCAAATTCCTCTTCATCCGCCTATAGCTCTCTTGCCTAAAGAACTGCGTAGGCATATACGTCGAGAGATTTCGACGCAAATCGCGAACAGTAGTCTCGGCGGGTTGATTTAGTATATCGCGATAGACCAGGCCCGCCGCTGCCCACTCTTGTCTCATGCAAGATGAGCCTGAACTGGGTATCGGATTCTCACGCAAGATGAGCCTGAAGGGGAAGCACGGGATGCTGAGGATTGATCATCAGGATGGACGATTCTCAGGCAACGAGTCTGGAGCAGATCCGGGCTCTTGTG
>JAFAWA010000450.1 GCA_019242155.1 Terriglobia bacterium
ATGGCGGAACTGCGGCGGCGGTCTGTGCGGTATTTCGAACGCGCCCTGGCGCGGCTTGAAGGGAAGTGGGCGGGCACAGGCACCCCCGGGGACTCCTATCTGGACCCGGCTCATCCCTACGCGCTGGATCTTGACCTGTTCGGCAAGGGGTCGCTTTTCGAGTTGCTTTGCACCGCGAGAACGCACGTCGGCGAAGACACCTTGGCCGGATGGCTGCTCGATCCCGCCGATCCGGATACCGTCCGCGCGCGGCAGGAAGCAGTCGTCGAATTATGCCCCCGCGTGGACCTGCGCGAAGACCTGGCAGTGCTCGCGGAAGAAGCGCGAACCGGTGTCGATCCCGTGGCGTTGGCGGCCTGGGGTGAGGCTGAAACGTTACTCCGTCCTGGGGGACGCTCCTTGGTGTGGGCGTTGACGATTCTGGGCGCGGCGGGTCTGGCTGCCCTCGTGGCTGCCATTTTAGATGGCATTCACCTGGTCGCCCTGCCGAATGCCGTGGTGCCGCTCCTGCGCGATCTGTTTCTTCTCGCGCTCCTGGGTAACGGCTATTACATGTACCGCACCCGCGCCCGGATGGAGATAGCAGTTGCGGCGGTGGAATCCGCTGCGCACGGATTGGGCCTGTTGTCGAACGTTCTTGTCCGCCTCGAGAGAGAACAGTTCCATAGCCCGCGATTGGCTGCGCTTCGGAAATCGCTCGAGACTGCGGGCGAACCTCCTTCGCGACGCCTGGCAAGACTACGACGCCTCACAGACTCTTTGCAGTCGCGCGAGCACTTTCTGCTGCGGGCGCTCGAAGTATTCATCCTGTGGACGCCGCATTTCGCTTATGCCATAGAGGAGTGGCGCAGGCAATCCGGCCCGGCGGTACGGCGCTGGCTGGAGGCGACCGGCGAAATGGAGGCGTTGTGCTCGCTCGCCAGTCACGCCTTCGAGCATCCGGCCGATTCGTTTCCGGAATTCACCGGCAACCTGGATTGTCTCCGCGCGGAAGGCATCGGCCATCCTCTACTCGAGGAACGCCGCGTGGTGCGGAACGATGTGAGCCTGGGCGGAGAGCTACGGCTCTTGGTCGTCAGCGGATCTAATATGTCGGGCAAGAGCACGCTGCTACGCACCCTTGGCGCGAACGTAATATTGGCGCAGGCCGGAGCGCCTGTGCGCGCGCGGCGGCTGGTGCTTTCGCCGGTTGCCGTCGGCGCTTCCATACGGGTGAGTGACTCCTTGCAAGGCGGCGTTTCCCGCTTCTATGCCGAGATCCTGCGTATTCGGCAGATTTTAGACCTGACGTCCGGGCAATTGCCCGTTCTGTTTCTCATCGATGAGTTCCTGCATGGAACCAACTCCCACGATCGCCGCATAGGGGCTGAAGCGCTGGCGCGGAGCCTGGTCCAGCGCAACGCCATCGGACTGATCACGACACATGATCTGGCGTTGGCGGAGATCGCTGAAAAGCTCGCGCCGCAAGCGGCCAACGTGCATTTCGAGGATCAGATTGCCGATGGACAGATCGAGTTTGATTACGTCATGCGGCCCGGCGTGGTGCGGAAGAGTAATGCGTTGGAGCTGATGCGGTCTGTGGGGTTGGAGATTTAGTGGAGCGTCTCTGCCGCTCGGAAATGGACCCACCCAGTTACTCTGCTCAGCCGCGCGCAACTATGGCATCGGCTCCAGACGAATCAGCGCGCCGTTTTCTTCGTCCGTTAGCACGTAAACCAGGCCGTCCGGGCCTTGCCGCACGTCCCGGATGCGCTGCCGCAGTTCGCTGAGCAGAGATTGCCGTCCGGTTTCGTCCCAATTCTGATCGAATACGATTCGCTCCAAATGCGGGTAGCCCTGCACCGCGCCGCCCAAGAGCGCGCCGACCAGGACGTTGTTTTTCCATTCGGGAAAGCGGTCGCCGGTGTAGAAGGCCATTCCGGAAGGCGCTATAGACGGAGCCCAGAAGACCACCGGTCCGGTCATGCCTTCCCCGAAGTTGGGGATCTTGGGCCCGGTGTATTCACGCCCGAAGCTTACTTTGGGCCAGCCGTAATTGGCGCCGGGCTTAAGGATGTTGATCTCATCTCCGCCGTAAGGGCCGTTTTCGTTGTTCCACATGTCGCCGGTCGCGGGGTTCAGCGCGAGACCGAGCGAGTTGCGATGTCCCATAGTGTAGATTTCCGGTTTGTAGCCGGGGCGGCCCGCGAATGGATTGCCGGGAGCAGCGGCGCCATTCTCCGTCAACCGCAAGACCTTGCCACGCAAACTGTTAGGCTCCTGCGCGGCATTGCCGTTCGAAGCTCCGGTGGTCATGTACAGCATGCCGTCGCGGCCCCAAGCTAAACGGGAGCCGGAGCCGCCATCGCCGGCCCACGGGTCGCAGACGACCAGGTCCTTAACGTCCATAAGTTGGCGGCCTTCGAGCCGGCCGCGCGCGAGCGTAGTCGCGACCAGATCCGGCCCCACATCCTTGGTGTAGGTGAGATAG
>JAFAWA010000522.1 GCA_019242155.1 Terriglobia bacterium
GCGGCCCACGGGCCTAAAACCACCGCGGCCAACCCGATGCCCACGGCGTGACCAGTCGTACCGCCCGGGAGCGGCAGATTGAACATCATGATCACGAACGAAAACGCCGCAAACAGAGACAGGAGCGGAATCAGCCGGGTGTGCAGCGCCCTTTTGACGCGCTTAAACGCGACATACCAGAATGGCGCGGAACCGGCATATAGGGCAGCGCAGGTTGCCGGGCTGAGATATCCATCCGGTATGTGCATCGTGAGTCAAATAACCTTCGCGGGGATAATCATTAGTTTATTACGGCCCGTCCGTTTCCTGCCGCCAACGGAGCCAACGGCCCGGGCTCGGTTTGCTCGACTGCCCGCTTGGCATCCAGCGCCTGCGGATAGGAAAATGCCGGATTCAGAGCGAGTGCCTGGCGCAAAAATTCCCGGCCCTCGTCTCTATGTCCAGCTGCCATCGCGATCACCCCCGCGTGGTACAGAAACATGGGCTCGGGTGTATGAAACGCCAAGGCCTTGGAGCTTGCCTCTTCGGCCTCCTTCTGGTTGCCGCTGCGGAACAGCACCCAACTCAGCGCGTCGTACGTGTAGACATCCTTGCGCGTGTCCAACTCACCGCGGGCCAACTCGAGCGCACGATCCAGATTCCGGTTCTCATCGGCATAAGCAACGGCGAGCATGCGATTACCCTTTTCACCGTTCGCGCGTCCCAGTCTGTCGATCACCTCGAGAAGCTTCATCTGTTCGCCGGCTTCGGGCGTTTTGCCCAATGCCTTGTAGAGAGTTGCCAGTGCCGCGGCGTAATCGGGCAAGGGGATCACGGCCTGGGCCTTTTTGAACTGTTCTACGGCTTTCGCGAATTCGCCTGCGGCAGCGTATTCCCTGCCCGACGCGGCGAGCGCCCGATGATAACCCGGTAAAATTTCGAGCGCTCGCGCGTACGCTTTGTGCGCATCTTCGATGTGCCCGGTCTTCGAGAGCATGTCTCCGAATTCCACCAGGCACCACGCCAGATTTTCGGGAATCGGGCTTCCGGCTTCCACCGCCATCGCCATCCACCCCAACGCCTGGCCGGTTTGGCCGGTGACGAATCGTTGATATGCGATCCGGTTGTAACCGGCAAGGTTGGGACTGAGGGTCAGCATCCGCTGGTAGGCTCGATCGGCTTCGTCATACCGGCCCAATTCCATCAAAGAGTCGCCCAGAATACCGAAGACGCCGGAGTCGCTCGGATTCCGTGCCGCGAGCTCCGCAGCCAATTCGGCCGCCTTCGGAAAATTGTGACGATGGGTCTCAATTTCCGCGCTGAGCCGTATGGCGTCGTAGCTGCGCGGATCCGAGGCAAGCATCTTTTCGACCAGGAGTGAGGCGCGATTCAGGTAAGCGAAATCCGCCGTTTCGCGGAGCTTCTGAATGAATGCCGAAGCCAAACGAGACTCCACCTTGGGATCGCCCGGAGCACTCTTCACGAGATTTTCATAGGCTCGAATCCGTTCGTCGGCCGTAAGATGCGCGGCCTCTATGCTTCGGTATCGGGCCGAAGCATTTTCCTCGCACAGCGCGGGCGCCGCGAACGCCGCGAGCACGAATAAGCTATTCACAAGCGTGGCACGTTTCATGGTCGTAGACCTCCTCGCACCGCCTTACGATAGGAAACGCAAAGGCTGAATCCAGCCGGCAGAAGCCGCCGTCATCACCAGGCCGAGGCAAATCACTACCACCGACGAGAACACGGGAATGAGGCGGTACACAGGCTTGCCGACAGATCCTTTGCTCTGCGGCAGCAGTTGCTTGGCATAAATCGCGATCATGCCGATTCCCATCAGCACCATCGCAAGCCCCGCGCTGAATCCGATCAGAAAAATCAGCCCCAGCCCCGGACGGCCCAGAGCGATGGCGCTCAACATCAGAATCAGAGCCGATGGACACGGCACCAGGCCACCGCTGACGCCCAGAGCGATCAGGCTTCCGAGAGAGACCTTCTCCGGCACGGCGTGGCTATGGGTGTGCCCGCCATGGCTGTGAGCCAGAGTTCCGTGCGCGTGATGGTGACTGTGTTCCTGATCGTGTTGATGCGCGTGATGATGTTCGTGAGAATGTTGGTGTTCGTGAGAATGATGGTGCTCATGAGTGTGGCCGTGATGGCCGTGGTCTTCGGCGTGAGAGTGAGTGTGATGCACATGCGCATGGGAGTGGCTGTGATTTTGGCCGAGAAGACCTTTGGCGCGCCGGTACAGCAGCAGTGCGCCGACGGCCACGATTGAGAGGCCCGAAATGATCCCCAACACGGGAACGATTCTTTCGGGAACGATGTATTGCTGGAAGAAAAGCATACCCAAGCCGAGAAGAAATACCGTAAACGTGTGGGTGAAGGTAACCACGAAACCCAGGAGTCCCGCGTGTTTCAGGGTGCCGCGCGAGCCGACCAGATAGGCCGCGACAATGGTTTTTCCGTGACCTGGCGACATGGCGTGCATCGCGCCGAGACCGAAAGCCGCAAGTACGCCAAGCAGAACCAGCTTCCACCCAAGCTCCCGATTGCCCAACAAACGCGATAAATAATCACCGCGGACGACCGTACCGCCGGCCGTGGGCTGTGCTTGGGAGAAGGAGCCGCTTAATTTCGGCATCGGCGCAGGTTGTAAGCCGGCACCCGTCTGATGCTCTGGCGCAATGATTTTGGTGCTTGAAAGGTTCAAGGGAGGCTGCGGCTTCCATACGATCGACGCCGAGAGATCTTGGGGCGGCGTGATGCCGGGATCCGTGGGATACACGGTCAATCCTTGGCTAAGATCCTTGTCGGTCTGCGAGGAAGTCTCGATTGCGGCGGCCTGGTCGTGCGTCACGACAATCTCTTTCCATCCAGCTCGCCCTTCATAATTGCGGTCCTGGTAATGAACCTCGCCCGCTTTTAGCGGCACTTCCGCAGTCATAACGATGCGCAATACGGGAAGCGCGCCTGCACCCTCCGTGGCTTTGGACGAGACCGACTTCAGGTGGAGAGGTACGCTGCGTTCGGCCTGAAGAATCGCGAGATTCCCAAGCCATTCCTGAGCGTGGGCTTTGGCGTTTTCCGCGAGAAGGGCCTCATCTTTCCAGTCGACCTTCCACTGTTCGAGGAGCTGAAACGTCGGAATCTCTGCCAGATCCAGAACATACGTAAGGTCCGCGCCCCCTTGCCTGAAGTGCAGGCGGGCATAGTGATTCACGCTGAAATTCCCCATCGGATGAGCGTCGAGGGCGAGGCAGCCCGCCCAAAATGCCAGCGCGCATCGAAACATGATCGCCAAGGGACTCTTCATGTCAGGGTTACGAGTTTGGCGGCAAGTCGGATTGGCCGCGGGCTCAAAAATTTTGGGCCGGTCCAGGCCGGGAAGCATTTATGATTAACTAACGAGCCCGACATGATCGACGGCGCACACGTGATTGTCTATAGCAGCGACGCCGAGGCAGATCGCGCCTTCTTTCGCGATGTCTTAGGGTTTCCGTCAGTAGACGCGGGTCACGGATGGTTGATTTTCGCCCTGCCCAAGGCGGAGGCGGCGTTTCATCCGGCCGACGGCGGTGACCGGCACGAGCTCTATTTGATGTGCGACGACATCCAAGCTCAGATCACAATGCTGCGGTCCAAAGGCGTGGAATGCGCGAAAGTGGTCGAGGAACGCTGGGGCTCGCTTACAGAGATCCGATTGCCGGGCGGGGGAAAGCTCGGACTGTATCAGCCCAAACACCCTAGGCCGTGAAGGCTATCGTCCACGCCGTCCAGGAGCACCGCGCCGCGCAATGCGGAATAGAATGAGGGTAGCTGGATCCCGACCCCGTCCGTCCTCCCCAAATCATCTGCTAGCAGGAGGCGCATTCCGATGCCGACGATTACCCATACGGACCTGGTTCGCTATATCAACCTGAAACTTGCGGCTCTGGGACAGCCGACCAGTCACACCACCGCCGACGCGCAGTTTCTAAACATTGCCGGGCCGCTGCTGCGAAACTATTATCAGAAGGACCAATTGTTGGGAGGGCGCCTTTGCCCTGCCGACACCCGCATTCAGGACTTTCTCGATGATTACCTCCGGGATGTCTGTCCCTCCGGCGTGGCGCGGCTTCCTGCCGGCACATTGATTCTGGATCGCGAGGGAATGGCGCGTATTGTCTCTCTGCCGGCCCAGGGTGACAGTTTCTCCTCGCCTTTTTTGAATTCGTACAGGGTGCCGCAGGGTATTCTGCACAACCCGAAGAGTGACAGACGCACCACACAGGGCCTGTTTCAGATCGTAGAGGGCGGGTTGCCCGTTCCGGCCGACAAAATTCCCGTCCCCAAGCACGTATTCGCGGCGCTCTGGGCCGCGGCTCTGAAACCGCCGGATGATGTGCTCGCGTTACCATTCACCGCCGATCAGCAACAGCAGGCACGCTGCTTTGTGTCGCTGCTTCTGCGCCCGCCCGTATGTCCCGCCACAGCCCGCGAGCCCCAAAAAACAATGGAGATTCGTTTCCTCGCGCCCGCAAGCCTGGTGAGCAATCTCGATTTTGTGGAAAGCATCTTCGGCAACGGCGGAGACCCCTACCTCCCCGAAAACGATGCCGCCCTCGATGCTTTGCATTGGACGGGCAATACCGGCTGCGTGGTTCTAGCGCCCCATTTGGTTGGGATTCGCAAGAAGGACGCCGGATTTGCAGATGCCGCGGATGATGAGCTCTA
>JAFAWA010000492.1 GCA_019242155.1 Terriglobia bacterium
ACATTCCCGAAGTTACAATCGCTTTACAGAAGCTTTGCAAAGTGAGACTGTTGTGCGAACGCAGTTACGGACCGGCGCTAATTATGGGTCGGCGTCGGGCAGGAAAAGATTCGTATCTATTCGATTTCCAAAGCCGGCGTGTCAAAGGCTACGATCGCGACTGTGAAGCGAGAACGAGTTGCTGGAGCTGCTGGCGAGCGCGGCTGAGGCGCGACATTACGGTTCCCATCGGAATTTGGACTACCGCTGCGATCTGGGAATAGGACATTTCCTCAAATTCGCGAAGGATCAAAACCTCTCGAAAATCAGTGGGCAACTGCTGCAAGGCGTGCCGCACGCCCTCCACCTCTTGCTTGCGAAGCAGCGAGGTCTCGGGGGTAGGCGTATCCACGCCAGCTCCGTGTATATCTTCGTCGAGAGCCGTGTTCTCCCGTGCCGCGCCTTGCCTGATCCGGTCATAGCAACAATTTCGTACGATGGCCAGAAGCCAAGCCCTACTGTCCCCGCCACGAAAGCTTTTGATGTGCGAGCAGGCGCGGAGGTATGCCTCCTGGACCGCGTCTTCTGCTCCTTCTCGGTTGCGAAGAAGCCAGCGCGCGAGATTATGCGCCGCATCCAGGTGGGCCACTAATTGCGCCATTTCAGTCGTAGTCCCCGGAGCCCATTCGTTGGCCCGGGCAAGCAAGTTCTCCAAGATTGATCTAGCCTTTCGCTATAAAGCTAAAGGCTGTCTTCCTTACCTTCCATGCACCGCGGATCTTATCTTCTTAAAATCATCTTCAGGAGGTAACGTGCAGTGAAAGCTGCACTTAGCGGCCGACTTCAGTAGAGCCGCCCTGGATAACAGAGGACACAATGCGGTGGCTGACCTGCTTCCACGAGTGCATGCTTTCATCGGGAGCTGCCGGTTGGCTTTGCTCGTCCAAGTCACCGGCGGGTGGGGTAGCGGGATGAGAGCGGCCAGCCTTACCCCAATCGGGTTCTAAAGAGCGGCGGCCTCCTCGACGGATTCAGCGATGTACTGTCCCAAATTTATGCTGATGGCCGAGCAAATCCCGAAACGGGGAGAGGCGGTTCGTGGCCCATTTTTCTATGCGGCCTGCCGCCATGGGCCAAGAGTTGTGCGAGAGCGCTGCTCGGGACGTCACCCGGACGAAGCACCCAGCCAGGACGACACTTCGAGCAAGTGGAATTTGTTAGCAGCCTGGAATTTTTGAGTGCCAAAGGCGGTATAGGAAACTGCAAGAGCATCTCGCGGTGCAGACCGGAGGCTCGGTGTTTCCTTCCCTCTGGGCGTGGGTCATCCCCGCGCCCTTTTTAATAAGCGCCTCTAACCAGCAGGCGCCTTCCCGGGTGCGAACGCTCGTCTCCCGCACTCGTTCTCCATTCAGTGTGCCGGCACCGGGAATAAAAGTACGCCGGCGCCGTCAGGTTCACAGGGCGCCATGCAGACTTGACATGGTCGAACTAATCTTCCTTAAAGAACGGAGTTACTCGATGCAAGTTGCCCAGATCGACAATATCCACTCAACGCGGCTCGGCGATGCCTACTCGGAAATCAACCGAATCGAGGAATTAGTTGCCTTTGACCTTGACTCAATCCGATTTACACGAATGGAATATCGGCTCCTCGCCTTTCTTGCGGTGCATGCGGGTTCCATCGTGCCGAGGACGGTACTGCTTTTGAACGTGTGGGGCTACAGCGTTGAGATTCGAACGCGTACGCTCGATGCGCATGTCTGTCGTCTCCGAAAGAAGTTAATTGGATTCAGCGGGCAGATCGAAACAATTTTCGGGGTTGGATATCGTCTGCGCATTAATCGAGTGCAGGACGGCATGGTAAAGATGAACGTTGCTTGAGTAAACCAACCCGCAGATTACGATGCCTGATAAGCGAGGGCATCAGACACGAAGTGGGAATAGCGGTGCGGCGCGGCGAGTCTTGCATCGCGTGAGAAACGAAACCGAACTACACGATCTGCAGAAACCCAGCCTGAGCCGTAAAACAGCCCGGCTTCGAATCGCTCTCTTAAGTCTGGGAGTATTATGGATGTTGGCAACAGGATTTGTACATCCTTTGCCTCATACTATCTCTGAGCGGGCTACCTCGCCTCTGTTTCCAGGAGCTCGGATAACACCTTCAGTAGCCCAGGCTTTCAATCGCGCTTGCGGCAACTGCCATTCTGAGAAGACCGAGTGGCCGTGGTATGCCCAAGTTGCGCCTGGGTCGTGGCTCGTAGAAAGCGATGTGAAGCGCGCCCGTAAGCGTATGAATTTGTCGCGGTGGGAAAATGTCGATCCAACAGACCAACGCCTCTTGCTTTCGGCAATTGCAACAGTCGTTGAGAATCGTGAGATGCCGCCGCGTCGTTATCTAATGCTTCATCCGAAAGCAAAGTTGACAGCGGACGAGTCTGTGGAAGTCATCGAGTGGACGCGTACCGAGCGCCGACGCCTCCGCGAGTCGACTGACGGCGCCGCGACCCAATGATAAGGATGTCGCGCATGGCGTATCAATTTACAGACTGTCGTGAGGGATGTAAATTGTCGATCCTGTCAATCGCCCGCATAGTTTCCTGGAATTTCTCTCTATGCTCAAAGGTCTTCAGAATGCGGACCATGATGCCGCTAGGAGAAATCATTCATGATCAGATCAGCAACGCTCGTTACTGCAGCACTAACATTAGTGACTGCCGTTTTCGGTCAGGTCGAGCCTCAGGCGGGACAATGGACGACTTGGATCATCTCATCGGGTCACGGACTCAGATTACCCGCGCCGCCCAATACCGGCGACACGACCACCGAGATTGCCTGGCTTAAAGCGACCTTAACGGACGTGAGTGCAAGTGACCTAGCGCAGATCCATTATTGGGACGCCGGTGCTCCGGGCTACCGCTGGATGCAATTGACAGA
>JAFAWA010000553.1 GCA_019242155.1 Terriglobia bacterium
GCCATGAGCAGCGGCCGGCTACGTATTACTGCAACTGGGTCGGAAGAACGGTGCAGCAGACCCGGGAGGAAGAGCAACTGCGGCGCGCTATAGCCGCATGGCTCGCTCAGGCGCCCGCATTAGCAGACGCGCCGCCGCGCGACGTTCACCGGGCCCTCAGGTCGTTTTTGCAGAAGGAACTTGCAGCCGGAAGGCTGAAGCTTACTCCACCCGCGCCCACACCTCTGGCCTGGCGGGTGCGCCACTGCCTCGATTGGCTTGCACTCGCCCTGTTGATCGTCCTCGGCGCGGTCACTCTGCCGATAACGCTCGTTCCGCTGCTGCTGGCCGCATGGAGGCTCCGGTCTCTGGAGAATTCGGATCCCGTATTCGCGCCCGCGCCTGACGCCCAATTGGCGGCTACTCTTGCGGGCCTGGAGGATCACGACGTCACCAACCAGTTCAGCGCGATGGGCACGCTCAAACCAGGGTGGCTGCGTAGTGCTCTTCTCGCAACTGTTCTGCGGATCATCAATCTTACCGCTCGCACGCTTTACACTAAAGGACGCCTGGCTCGGGTCCACACGATCCATTTTGCCCGCTGGGTTTATCTCGACAAGCGCACCCGGCTTTTCTTCGCCAGCAACTACGACGGCAGCCTCGAAAGCTACATGGACGATTTCATCAACAAAGTTTCCTTCGGACTGAACGTCGTGTTCGGTAACGGCGTCGGGTATCCGCGCACCGAGTGGCTTTTCCTCAAAGGAGCCAAAGATGAGCAGGCGTTCAAATATTTTCTCCGCCGCCACGAATTGCCCACAGACGTGTGGTACAACGCGCATGCCGGCCTGACTGCTTTCGATCTCGATCGCAACAGCAAAATTCGGCAGGGCCTCGAAAAGGCCTCGCTCAGTGACCGCGAAGCCCGCGAGTGGGCAGCGCTGCTATAAATCGCGTGATCCCGGTAGACTTCAGCGACGTTCAGGGTCTAGCCGCCTTCGGCTACGCCAAGCTGGCGCAGGCCCGTTTTCTGCTGCTCGCCATTCGTGATGCCGCGGCCGCCCGAGCCTGGATCGCAGCCGCTCCAGTTTCGAACTCCGAGTACCGTAATCCGCCGCCGGCCACGGCCCTGCAGTTAACGTTTACGCCCGCGGGTCTACGAGCCTTGGGAGTGCCCGAAGCCGCTATGGCCGGGTTTTCCACGGAGTTTCTAAGCGGCATGGCGGGTGAGGAGAGCCGCTCCCGCCGCTTGGGGGATATCGGCAATAACGATCCACGGCGTTGGAGTTGGGGCGGTCCGAAATACGATATCAGCCTGGTCGCGATGTTTTATGCCAAGCAGGACTTGGATTCTTGGATCGCCGCAAATCAAAACGGCCCTTGGAGCCAGGCATTCGAAGTGGCCGCCACCCTTGATACTTCGGACATGGGGGGCCGCGAGCCTTTCGGATTCGTCGATGGCATCAGCCAGCCCGAGTTCGATTGGAAGCGGGAGCGCGCCATACCGGGGACCACCGTTTCATACGCCAACAAAGTCGCCCTGGGTGAGCTGCTGCTTGGTTATCCGGATGAATACGGAAAGTACACCGATCGCCCGCTGCTGGACGCCGCTTCCGACACCGAAAACGACCTTTCGCCGGCCGAGGATCAACCTTCGCGTAAAGACCTCGGGCGCAATGGAAGTTATCTGGTTCTGCGCCAACTCGATCAGGACGTGCGCGGCTTCTGGCAATATCTCAATCGCGAGGCCTCGGCCGATCCCGACGCGCGCTACCGCCTGGGCGCCTGCATGGTCGGGCGAAACTTGGACGGCGAGCCGCTCATTCCCGCTCAGAATGACAACAACACCTTCACCTATGACGCCGATCCGGAGGGAACCCAGTGCCCATTCGGTGCGCACATTCGCCGGGCCAATCCGCGCAACGCCGATCTGTTCGGGCATCCTGGGGGGCTGATCCATCAAACGGCGAGCCGGCTCGGTATACCGCGGCCCGGGTTGCATGATGACCTGATCGCTTCCACGCGTTTCCATCGCGTCCTGCGGCGCGGGCGCGAATACGGCGCCAAGGTCTCGCCGGAAGACGCGCTACAACCGGCGTCGGCGGGCGATTCGCCGTGCGGGCTGCACTTCGTATGTCTCTGCGCCAACATCGGCCGGCAGTTCGAATTCGTGCAGAATGCCTGGCTGATGCGGACGAAGTTCAACGGGCTCACCGGCGAAAGCGATCCGCTGCTTGGAAATCGCCAGACCGAAGGCGATTCTCCCACTGACGATTTTTCGATCCCGCGCGAAAACAGAGTGGCGCGCCGTCTGCGCGGCGTTCCGCAGTTCATTACCGTCCGCGGCGGCGCCTATTTGTTTCTGCCGAGTTTGCGCGCGCTCCGCTATCTCGCGCACCTGGGAAATGGCGGCAACTCTCGATAGGAGTTCGGAATATGAAAAGAATCCTGCTTGTAATTGTGTTGATCCTGATTGTGGCCGCCGGCGCGTACGGGCTGGCCTGGTGGCGAAGTCCCAAAATCGGCCACGTGCAGGATGAGGCAATGCTCGCCGGCGTTACAGCCGACTATTTCAAAGCAGCGGACGAAGACTATTTCCACGACATGGACGGCGGCGCCGCGCTCAGTCCGGACGAAATCAAGGGCCGCAATACGTGGATTGTCTGGAGCGGCGGCAACGACCGGCTTTGGGACAAGATGACCGTTGCCAGCGTGGGCGCGCTCGATTTTCTAAAGACGATTTCCTCCCATCCCGCTTTGAAGGCCACCCGTGACAATCGGTGGGATTACTACGGACTGGTAAATGAGCCGTGCTTTGAGAAAGCCGCCGCGCCGGACCCCAACCGCTACGGGCTCTGGCTCGATAAGCG
>JAFAWA010000189.1 GCA_019242155.1 Terriglobia bacterium
GAGGCGTTCGAAACGATGTTGTCTTTCCTGGGGTCGTATGAACTCTCATTCACCCCGAGCACAATGGTAATGTCCTCATCCTTTGCGGGCGCCGAGATAATGACTTTCTTCACCGTGCCCCGAATGTGCTTGCAGGCATCCTTGGCATCGGTGAACCTGCCGGTCGATTCGACTACGATCTGGGCGCCGACCGAGGTCCAATCGAGTTGGGCCGGATCTTTGGTGGCAAAGACTTTGAGCTTCTTGCCGTTGACCGAAATCGAATCAGCATCGTGAGTCACGGCTCCGGGCAAGGGTCCGAGCACCGAATCGTATTTGAGCAGGTGCGCGAGCGTAGTGGTATCGGTGAGGTCGTTCACAGCGACGAACTCGATATCATCGCGCCCGAGGGCCGCGCGGACAACATTCCGGCCAATCCGGCCAAAGCCATTGATTCCAACTTTTACGGCCATGAGTTCTCCTATCTGCTTTTTATTGATTACGTAAAAGGATAACAGGATGGAAGGTTTTAAATCGAGAACTCCTGGCCTATGCCGTCGAGCGCCACGCGTTCGGTATTCTTGCCCGCGGCGGCATAGACGCGCTCGATCGGTTCCAGATAGGGTTCCCGGCTGAGAGAGAAGGTCTGATGGTGAACCGGTAGGAAGGCTTCCGAGCCTGCATCCTCGGCCATCTGCCATGCCTGCTCGGGTGTGCAGTGATAGTGGATCCAGGGATTATAGGCTCCCACCGGCATGATGGCCAGATTGAAGGGGCGAGCCTTTCGCAGGCTGCGGAACGAGGTAGTGACCGCGGTATCGCCTCCGAAAAGCACACGGTACCGGGCTGACTCGATGGTATAGCCGTTGAATCCGCGGTAGGAATCGCTGCGCATGCGCGCGCCCCAGTGATTCACGGGGAAGGCGCGGATTTCGATTTCGCCCACGCGCGTGCTCTCGCCCCAGGCCAACTCGCGCACCCCTCCGTACCGCTTAACCCGCAAGAGATCACTGGTTCTAGGGGCGGTGATTACGGTAGTGGCGCGGCTCTCGAGCGAGCGCAGGCTGCGGATATCGAAGTGATCCATGTGAGCGTGCGAGAGGAGGATAAGGTCGATCTTCGGAAGTTCGCGCACGCTTAGGGCGGGCTCGACGAGGCGTTTCAAACCAAGTGCCAGCGGGCCGAGATGAAGACCAATGGTTGTGCTGAAGACCGGATCGGTAAGTACGGTAACGCCATCGATTTTGAGGAGAACCGTGCTATGTCCCACCCAGGCGGCAAAAAGGCCCCGGTCAGGCCACGAGGCGTGCTGGGGACGGCGCGGCGCCCGCTGCACGGTTCGTTTCCGTTGTTCCGCTATGCGCTTCCAAAAGAGTGGAGCCACACGAAACACCCATCCCGTATTACCCAAAATGACCCCCGCCATCTAACTAATTCCACTCAGGCGCGTATAGATGTTAGATGCTTACGGACCGGCGGTGGTTGCGTGGGCTTGCTTTTCGGGGGGCAGGTTCGCGGATCGCGGCCTGCGTTTGTTACGGGAAATAGCGATAATGTTCTAAATACGGGGGAACGGCGAGGGGTCTCGGTGGCACAACCGGCGCTAGTCATGATGCCGCACTCTGCGATTCGGAGGCAGCTGGAGAAGGTGCTGTCTCATGCTCTTTTTGCGCGCTCAGAACGTATGGGCAGATTTTTGCGGCTGGCGGTGGAGCGGACACTCGACGGCCGTAGCGGCGAACTCAAAGAGTACCTTTTTGGAATCGAGGTCTTCGACCGCAAAGCGTCGTTCGATCCGCGCGTGGACCCCATCGTGCGTGTGGAAGCGCGCCGGCTCCGCTCCAAGCTGCAGACGTATTACGACGGAGACGGTCAAAACGACAGCATCGTTTTTGAATTCGCAAGAGGCACCTACGTGCCCACCATCCGGGCGCGCGCCGAACCCAAAGACGAGCCTGCCCCGCGGCCGGCGCAAACCGTGGCCACGGTGGCGGTACTGCCGTTCGTAAATCTTAGCGGCAGCGTGGACCACGACTATTTGAGCGACGGGCTGACCGAGGAGTTGATCCATGCGCTTACCAAAGTAAGCGGGATGCGCGTGGTGGCGTGGAACTCGGCCGCGCGGCTTCGCAGCACGGACTATGACATTCCGGAGATCGGCAGGCAACTGCAGGTGGCGCATGCGCTCACGGGAAGCGTGCGCATTGCGGGAAGCAGCATGCGGGTACGGGTGCAACTCATCGATACGACCTCCGGCGTCTATCTATGGTCGGAGACGTTCGACCGGCAGCTCGGAGACGTGTTTACGGTGCAGGAGGAGATCGCGCGTAATATCGTTAGGACGTTGCGCGTGCAACTGGCAGCGGGTGTGGAGGACGCACTCGCGCGCCCACCGCATAACGTCAGCTCGTACGACTACTACCTGAAGGGCCGCTACTACTGGCACCAGCGAACGCCAGACGGTCTGACGCGCAGCACGGAGTTCTTTGAAGCAGCCATCCAAGCCGACGCCGATTCGGCTTTAGGCTACGCGGGACTGGCGGACGCTCACGTGCTGATCGTAGAGTACGGACTGGCGCATCCGGAAGAGGGCATTCCCAAGGCGAGAGCGGCCGCTGCGCGCGCGATTGAACTCGATCCGAATCTGGCGGAGGCGTATCCGGCCTTGGCTTTGATCCGTTCGCAGTATGAGTGGCAATGGGAAGCGGCGGAGATGCTCTACCGCAAAGCGATCGCATTGAACCCCGGTTACTCCACACCGCGACATTGGCTCGGTACGGATCACCTGGCGAATCTGGGGCGCATGGAAGAAGCGGCGGCCGAGATTGAAATCGCGCTCGAATTGGACCCGCTCTCGAGCATCATTCACGAAGGTCGCGGCTACCTGCACATGCTGAACCGCGAGTACGAACAGGCGATCTATTGTTACCAGAAGATTCTGGAGTTCGATCCGAACTTCTACAAAGCCTATTCGGCCACGGGACGCGCGCTGGCGCTCATGGGGCGCTACAAAGAGGCGCTGGCCATGTTGGAAAAGGCGCGGTCGCTCGCGGGGGAGGTGCTGAGTATGCTCGCGGCCATGGGCCAGGTCTTCGCGCTCTCAGGGGATACCGACAGCGCGCGGGGTGTGCTGGCCCGATTGACTGCGCGATCGCGGGAAATCTACGTGCCCTCGACATGCTTCGCTATGGTTCACATGGGGCTAGGCGAACGAGAGCAGGCATTGGCATGGCTCGAGAAGGGATGCGAGCAGCGCGAGCTTACCGTGGCCTCCCTGAAAGTGCATCCGGTGTACGACCCTCTGCGCCCGGAACCGAGATTCCAGGCGCTTCTGAGAAAACTGCGATTAGCGTAAGCTGTTCGATACGGCCGTGACGCGATTGCGAATGGCCGCCGCTTCTTTCGTCCGTTTGGTGTTGGCGTACAGGTGCGCCTCATTTACGAGCGCTTGGAGAACCCGCGGGTCCTCCGGTCCAAGACTCTGTTCGAGCGCAGCCAACGTGACCTGGCCGAGTTTTTCGGATTCGGTGTACCTCCCTTCGGCGCGATAAACATCGGCCAGTTGATTGCGGGCAATCAGGGTAAGCGCGTGCGACGCTCCGTACACGGATTCAAAGACCGCGGCCGCACGTTGGTACAGATCTTCGGCGCCATGCTCGCGGCCTCTCAGGTGATAGAAGGCCGCGAGGTTCATATAAGCTTTGGCCGTGTCCGGATGATTCCTGCCCAGTGAGTGTTCCCATATCTCAATGGCCTCGCGGTAATGCTTTTCGGCATCTATGTAACGGCCCTCAAGTCGGCAGATTTGGCCCATGTTGGTTAGAATCACGGCGGCGAAGGGAAGGCCGGCGGCCACGCTTTCGCGGGCCTTGAGTGCAAGAGCTTCGGCCTTACTCAGCTCGTTTTGCCGCAGAGCGAGGACGGCAAGATCGTTGTAGGTGCGGGCAAGCAGATGGTCATCGGCATGCGCGAGCACCGCTTGGAGCAGCGGTTCGGCCTCCGCGTAGCGTCTTTCTTCCGCATATACAGACGCGAGGATGCTGCTATTGTTGACGCGCTCGGTGTGACCTTCCTCGAGTTGACCGGCGAGAATGGTTTGCGCCTGTAAAGCAAATTTTTCCGCCTTGGCCACTTGTCCCCAACTGAGATATAGCGCGCCCAAGCCGCTCGAAGCGCGTCCATACTCCAGGCTGTTCTTGCCCGCGAGAACCTCGGCCTGGTGGAGATCATCGAGGAGCAGAGCTTCGCTCTCGGCATACCGCGCTTCGGCGCGGAGCAGGGCGCCGAGATTGCCCTCGGTAGTGATTCGATTGAGAGCGGCCGCCGGGCCCGCCGCGTCCCAAGCTCGAAGGGCTCTGCGGTAGACGGCTTCGGCATCAGTATAACGGGCACTATAAAACAGTTGCAGTCCGAGTTCGTTGAGATCGAGCGGAGCCAATTCGTCTGCCTGCTGGAGTATCTGCCCGTACGCCGCTTCGGCGCGGGAGGTCTCGCCGGATTGTTGCAGACGGCGGGCTTCATCGAGGTCCGTCTTCCAGGAAGCCGCGTGGAGCGTGGACGTCAGACCCAGAACCACCAAGAACGCCTTCATGAAAGAAGCATGAGCCAAGGCGCCAGAGGATAGAAGTGTGTGAGGGTTAGCTTACGGTTAGCGATCGGGCAACATTTGGACGGGATACCACCAAG
The DNA here is from genome assembly GCA_019242155.1 of Terriglobia bacterium. Lineage (GTDB taxonomy): Bacteria > Acidobacteriota > Terriglobia > Bryobacterales > Bryobacteraceae > PSRJ01. The sequence goes on from JAFAWA010000189.1 coordinate 4,666, forward strand.
AGCGTCATTCGGAGAGAATGGGCTCGCGCTGTTCTACTTCTGCTTTCTTGATTTGGGGGTTGCGTAACAGGAGCCGGGCGCAAGTGTTCCAACGCAGCAAGGCGTCGTCGTTGTGCGGCGGGCGAATGGCTTCCGCCTGTTCGTACCAGGCCATAGCTTCGTGCAGCCAGTCGTAGATAGTTGGGCCGCTGCCGTGCCGCGACTGTTGCAAGAGGCCGTAGGCACGGCGCTCGGAGATTAATCCGGAGTAGTACGCGCGGTCATAATCTTCATGGAGGCGCGGGAGAAGCGCCTTGGCTTCCTCAACGCGGCCGCTCTGATCGAACTGGTCGGTAAGCGCGAGGATCAACATAATGACCGCGGCCTCATTTTCCGGGTCGATTTGCAGCACGTCATGACAGATGCTCTCGCTCTGCCAGGGCTCATGCAGAAGACGGTAGCGTTCTGCTTTGGCAAGCGCTCCTGGAATAGCATCTTTATTTAATCTCTTGAATTCCATGCTGCGCCTCGAGGGGCAGAAAGCCCCGGCCCCACTAGGCTCCGAAGATTTTCATCACCATTTTTCGGAGTGGATCGTAATACTCGTCGACTACTCGTTCCTTGAGCGGAATGATGGCGTTTTCAGTGATGACGATCTCTTCCGGACAAACGGAACGGCAGCATTTCGTGATGTTGCAGTAGCCGACGTTGTGTTTGTCTTTCAAGTCCGCCACGCGATTCTGGGTGTCGAGGGGGTGCATCTCGAGGGCGGCGGTGTGAACAAAAAAACGCGGCCCGGCAAACTCATCGAACTTCCGGTGCTCGCGCAGCACGTGACACACGTCCTGGCAGAGATAGCACTCGATGCATTTGCGGAACTCCTGGATGCGATTCACGTCCTTCTGGCCCATTTTCCAGGTACCGTCTTCGAAATCGGGTTTGCGCGGCGTGAACTTCTTGATGCCCTGTTTGACGCGGTAGTTCCAGGAGACATCGGTTACGAGGTCTTTGATGGAAGGAAAGGTCCGCATCGGCTCGACTGTGATGGGCTCATCGAGCGAGAGGGAATTGAGGCGAGTCATGCACATGAGCTTCGGCTTGCCGTTGATTTCGGCGGAGCAGGAGCCGCACTTGCCGCACTTACAGTTCCAGCGAACGGCCATATCGTTGGCCTGTTCGGCCTGTACTTTGAGGACGCCGTCCAGCACCACCATGCCTTCGGCCACTTCGGTGGTGTAATCCTGAAATTTACCGCCTTTGGCGTCACCACGCCAGATTCTGAAGGTCGCGCCGGCCACTATCTCATCTCCTCAATTACCTGCTTCAGTTCGGCGGGGATTTCTGAAATCGGCTGCCGCTCAAGTTGCATTTCTCCGTCCCGTCCCTGCCGCACGACGATATTGAACTTGGCCGCCTCGGGATCTTTTTCAGGAAAATCTTCGCGGAAGTGGGCGCCGCGGCTCTCCTGGCGATCCAGTGCGGCACGAGTGACGGCCTCGGAAACAGTAAGCAGGTTCGTCAAATCGAGCGCGGTGTGCCAGCCGCTGTTGAATTCGCGATTGCCGTAAACAGCGACGCGGCGGACGCGTTCACGAAGAGAGGCGAGGCCTTGGAGCGCGTGTTTCATCTCATGCTCATTGCGTACGATGCCTACTTCATCTTGCATCATGTTTTGCAGGTCGTGCTGGATCTGATAGGGTCCTTCGGCCGCGCCGCGGCGTTCAAAGGGCTCGAGCGCTTCGCGCGAGATACGTTCGATTTGGGCGCTATCTATGGCGGTTTCGCCATGCTCTTTGGCGAAGCAGGCCGCATACTCGCCGGCGCGGCGGCCGAAAACCAGAAGATCGGATAGTGAATTGCCGCCGAGACGGTTGGCGCCATGCAAGCCGGCCGCGCACTCGCCCGCGGCGAACAGGCCCGGGAGCGTAGACATTTGCGTTTCCGCATCGACCTTCACGCCGCCCATGACGTAATGGGTCGTAGGACCGATCTCCATGGGTTCTTTGGTGATGTCGATATCGGCCAGTTGTTTGAACTGGTGATACATGCTGGGCAGCTTGCGTTTGATGTGCTCTTCGGAGTTAGAGAGTTTTTCTTTGATCCACGAAATATCGAGATAGACGCCGCCATGCGGGCTGCCGCGGCCGGCCTTGATTTCGCGAACGATGCAGCGGGCCACGTGATCGCGGGTGAGCAGTTCGGGAGGGCGGCGGGAATTGCGATCGCCCTGGGTGTAGCGCCAGCCTTCTTCGGGATTGTCGGCGGTCTGGTTGCGATAGTTTTCGGGAATATCGTCGAACATGAAGCGGCGGCCTTCCTTGTTGCGGAGCACGCCGCCTTCGCCGCGGACTCCTTCGGTGACCAGAATGCCTTGAACGCTCGGGGGCCAGACCATGCCGGTGGGATGGAACTGGACAAACTCCATGTCCATGAGATCGGCGCCGGCGTGATATGCCAATGCATGGCCGTCGCCCGTGTACTCCCAGCTATTGCTGGTGATGCGGTAGGCGCGGCCGATACCGCCGGTGGCCAACACCACGGCTTTGGCGCGAAAGAGCAGAAAGCGGCCGCGCTCGCGATCGTAGCCGAAGGCACCCGCCACGCGCCCGCCGTCCAACAAGAGCGTGAGCACAGTGGTTTCCATGTGCACTTCCATGCCCTGATGGATGCCATGGTCCTGAAGGGTGCGAATCATTTCGAGGCCGGTGCGGTCGCCAACGTGCGCTAAACGGGGATAACGATGGCCTCCGAAATTGCGCTGCAGGATACGGCCTTGGGGAGTGCGGTCGAAGACGGCGCCCCAGGCTTCCAGCTCGCGGACGCGGTCGGGAGCCTCTTTGGCGTGCAGTTCCGCCATGCGCCAGTTATTGAGGTATTGGCCGCCCCGCATGGTGTCGGCGAAGTGTACTTTCCAGTTATCTCGCTCATCGACGTTGGCCAGCGCCGCGGCTACTCCGCCTTCGGCCATCACCGTGTGGGCTTTGCCGAGAAGAGACTTGGTGATGACACCGACGCGGGCGCCATCGGTGGAAGCTTTGATGGCGGCGCTCAAGCCGGAGCCGCCCGCGCCGAGGACCAGCACGTCATAGGTATGCGTCTGATACTCGGCCATTAGATGATTCTCCAGTCCGTGATTACTCCCGAGGCACAAAGACGGACGTAGATATCAGAAATCGCGACGGAGAAGAGACTCATCCACGCCCAGAGCTGGTGGCGGCTGTTGAGGCAGCTTACGCACTCGTACGATTTTTGGCGGAAGGGAGAGATGCGGTCGAAACGGCCAGCCATGAGGTGGCGGAGTGAATGGCAGCCGAAGGCATAGCCTCCGAGGAAAATGACGTTGGCTGCGAGAATCAGGGTACCGAGGCCGATACCGAAGGAGGTCCCGCCGGCTGCGTTGGGAAACCACATGGCCTTCCACACGTCGTGGGCGAGCAGAACGAGGAACAACAACGCGATGTACAGGAAGTAGCGGTGGACATTAAAGAGGATGAGCGGGAAATGGCGTTCGCCCAAGTAGTGCTTGCGGGGTTCGCCGACCGCGCAGGAGGGCGGATCGGCCCAGAAGGCCTTGTAGTAAGCGCCGCGATAGTAATAACAGGTTAAGCGGAACAGACCCGGAAACGGGAGAATGAAAAGCGCCGGAGAGAAGGGAAGA
>JAFAWA010000300.1 GCA_019242155.1 Terriglobia bacterium
CTGGGCACAGCAGAACCTGCCGCCCGCCCGCGCTGAAGAACCGGTACGCGTGGATCTACTGCGGCCCGCGAACATTCCCGCAGATATCGCCGCCACGCTCCTTTATCCTGTAACCGACCGGCCTTTCCGCGAGCTTTATGAACTGGCCGATAATTGGGGCGGCAAGCTGCGGGCGGAAGTCATTGACGTTGCACTTCAGTCGCGATGCCGCCGCGACCAGCTACTGTCCGAATTTCAAGGCGGCCTGTATGCATATGATCTCGCGATTGATATCGGGGCATATCGCGATCTTCACCGCCACCGCCGCTGCCAGCAGTTTCGCCAGGAGTATAGCGGACAACTCGGTTACGAGACGCCACCCATGGTAGTGGAATTGGGCGCCGCCGCGGCGTTCCACTCTGCCATGCGCCTTGCGCTCGAGACGCTCCAGTCGCTTCCGGCTCCCGGATCGCACTACCTGCTGCCCTTTGGAGCGCGTTCGCGATTCCTCTTCAAAATGGATTTCGCGGAGGCCGAATATATTGCCCGATTGCGCAGCGGTGTGAAGGGGCACTTCAGCTACCGTGCGATCGCCTGGGAAATGAAGTTGAAAATGGATCAGCTCGAGCCCGAACTAGGCCGCCTCATCGAAGCCACGCCGCCATGGGTGGAAGACCCGTTGCAACGGTAACAGCCGGTTGAGGCACTATCTCACGAACGTTCGATCCAATCGCGCGAATGACGCGGCGCGCAATTGACTGACTTTACGCTCGGGAGTAGTCTTAGAGAAGACAAGGGCTTTTGGATGACTCGCTATCTGCCGGCGCGGCACTATCTTTGGTTTGGGATTACCGCTGTAGTGCTGGCAGGAATGTCGGGTTTTCTGGGCTGGGGCTGGGCTCCGGCGTTCATTCCGGCAGGCCTGTTTTTGGCAACCGGGGTGATTTCGTTCGTCTTGGCATTCCACCCGACCATAGAAGTTACAGAAGGCCATCTTTCGATCGGCAAGCGGCGGATTCCTTGGATGGACGTACGCCGCCTGGATCGAACGGGCTGGATCTCTCCTCTCATTCTGCACCTTACCTTGTATGACGACTCCCGTGTGCTGCTCATCTACCCTGGGGACCTGGATTCCTGCAATAGTTTGCTGCGGCACTTGCGCCGATTTTCGACCGATGCTTTGATCGACGGCGTTCCGTACCGACAGTATTGGGGCGAACTGCTCGCACCGGCGCCGGAGCGGAAGCAGGTTCCTCCGCCGCCCCGATTCCGGGTCTTGCGGCCGGAAGACGAAGCCGAAGTGGAGCGGTTGTATCAGCGTCTAAAAACGGTGGGTAATCTCGACCAGAAGAATTCTACGGACGAGAAGTAGCCGGTGGCGCGCCCGCGGCGGTTTTGGTTTTGGCGCCTCGCACTGGCGGCACTGGTACTTTTCGCAGTAGTCGTCCTCACGCGAAGTTGGTGGCTTCAGGGCTTTAGTTACGCGCTGGTGCGTAATGACGGCCCGCAGAAAGCAGATGTGGCCGTCGTACTGGCCGGTGATCCCTGGGGTATCCGCATTTTGACCGCGGGTAAACTTGTGCGCCAGGGATATGTTCCGGTAGCAATGGTAAGCGGGCCGGAGGGTTCCTACGGCATTCGCGAGTGCGATGCGGCCATCGCCTTCGCCGTTCGCCACGGCTACCCGCCCGAGTACTTTATCCCCGTTTCCCACGAAGCTCGTTCTACGCAAGAAGAGGCGTGGGTGTTCGTGCAGGAACTGCAGCGCCGGCACATGCACCGGATGCTCCTGGTAACCAGCAACTATCATACGCGCCGCGCCCTACGAACATTCGAAGAGGTCGGCCGCAAGCTCAAGGCGGGCATTGAGATGCACGTAATTGCCGCGCCCGATCGCGAATTCCACCCGGATTCCTGGTGGCAAACCAGGCAGGGCCAGAAAATCATGTTTATGGAATGGACTAAGACTCTGGCCGCGGCAGCCGGGCTTTAGTCTGCAATTCGGCAGCTGCGCCATGTGGAAATCTCTCGCGACGATCCGAAAGTACCTTTGGCGATACCGGCGGGGAATGGCGGCGGGCATGCTCTGTCTGGTGCTTAAAGACATCGCCGCAGCCGCTCAACCCTTGATGATCGGCAACGCGGTCGATGCGTTAACGCATGCCTTGCAGTCGCGCGTCTTTGTACGCTACGCGGCCTACCTGGTGGCCCTCTCTCTGCTGCAAGGCATTTCCCAATACGGGATGCGCGTAATCATCATCGGCATCTCGCGCGACATCGAATACGACCTGCGTAACGACCTGTTCCGCCGCCTGGTGATCCTCTCGGCCGACTACTATCAGCGCACGCGGACGGGTGACATTATGGCGCGCGCCACCAACGATCTGAATGCGGTCCGCATGATGCTTGGCCCCGGAATCATGTACTGGACGGAGACCAGCCTCACGTTCGTGCTCGCCATCGCAGTAATGGTTTCGAGAGATTGGCGGCTTGCGCTACTTTCCGTTCTGCCCGCCCCGGCGGTGAGCCTGGCAGTGATTTTTTTCGGCCGCACTATTCATGACCGCTTCGAGCACATTCAGGCGATGTTCTCCGATATTTCAAGCCGCGTTCAAGAGAATTTGGCGGGCGTACGGATGGTACGGGCGTTTGTGCAGGAGAAGGCCGAACTGCGGCGGTTCGAAGCGCTGAACCGCGAGTACATCGCTCACAACATCAAACTGGTGCGTATCCAGGGCGTGTTTCAGCCTCTGCTCGAAGCCCTGGTGGGCATCACATTCCTGGTGGTGCTTTGGGCGGGCGGGCGTCAGGTGTTGCAAGGCCGCATTTCACTGGGCAGTTTCATCATGTTCAATACCTACATGGGCAGGCTTGTATGGCCCATGATCGCGCTCGGGTGGGTGGTGAACCTAATGCAGCGGGGTAGCGCGTCTCTAAGCCGCATCAACCAGATCCTTTTTGAAAGGCCGTCCATCGGCGCGCCCCCGAACGCAACGAAGTTACACGACGTTCGGGGAGAAATTGAGTTTGCCGGGGTGAGTGTGGACTATGGCGCGAGCCGCGTGCTGGATGCGATCGACCTTCGCATACCGGCCGCATCCACGATCGCTATTGTCGGCCACACTGGATCGGGCAAGAGCACGCTGGTAAGCCTGATTCCGAGACTTCTCGATCCGAATGAGGGCGCGGTCCTGCTGGATGGAATCGATCTGCGCAGCATGGCTCCTTCCGATTTGCGCCGGCAAATAGGCTTCGTCCCTCAGGAGACCTTCCTATTCAGCGCAACTATAGCCGAGAACATCGCGTTTGGTGTAGAGGAAGCTGCGGAAGAGGAGATTCGCCGGGCTGCCGAACTCGCCGGGCTCGCGACCGACATCGAAGGGTTCCCGGACGGCTACGCAACCATGGTTGGTGAACGCGGCATCACCCTTTCTGGAGGCCAGAAGCAGCGCACGGCTATTGCGCGCGCGCTTCTGCGGAATCCGCGCGTACTCATCCTCGATGACGCGCTCTCGAGCGTGGACACACTCACTGAGGAGCGCATCTTGACCCACTTGGCGGAAGTGATGCGGAGCCGCACGGTGATTCTGATTTCACACAGAGTTTCCACCGTGCGGCAGGCTGAACAGATTGTGGTGCTCGAGCGGGGCCGGATCGTCGAACAGGGCACGCATCAGGAACTGCTGGCGCTGGGCGGGTATTACGCGTCGCTATCTCAAAAACAGATGCTCGAAGAGGAGTTGGAGGCGATCTGAGCGCAAACAGTTGCGCTAGCCTTCGGAAAGAGCCGCATCTGGCGGCGGGCCGCTCAGCACTTCACGAATCTTATCGAGCAGTGTTCTGGCCATAAATGGTTTTCGCAGAAATGGAAGGCGTAAGCTCTGTTCGCGTACTTCGCTCGAAAGCTTTCCGGACATGACCAGCACGCGGACGCCCTCGCGCTCCTTGATGAGTTGCTGAGCCAGAACAATCCCGTTCATCTGCGGCATTTTTACATCCGTAAGGAGCATCTGTATTCTGCCGGAATAAGCCCGGGAAAGCTCCAGGGCGTCTTTGCCGTCGGATGCGGCCAAAACGTGATAGCCCTCACGTTGCAGAGCCAAGCACACGAAGTTTCGCACCAGTACTTCGTCTTCCGCAACCAGAATCACCGGCAGTATGCGAGACGGAGAATTATCTTGGAAATCGATCGTTAACGGTAGCACAGCTTCTCCTCAAAAACAGTCCTTTCAGCAAGCGCGTGCATGACGGCCCAAGACATAATAGAGCCAGGCACGCTTTCTTCGACGCCACGACGTGATCGAATGCCGGCTTCGGCTATTCGCGCCTGAATAGGGAAAAAAGTGCCCACTGCGCTTGTTGTCGATCGTGACGTCCTGATGCGCAACCTCGCGCGCAGCGTGCTCACGCAGCGAGGGTATGAGGTTCTTGATGCTGTGGATGCTCGCGAGGCTTCCGCGATTTGCGAATTCCTAGACAACACGAAAATCGATCTACTGATCGTTGAGTCCGGAACCGACCCAAAATCGGGGAAAGCGGTTGCGGAGCGCGTTATGCAGTGTTGTCCGGCTGTCAAAATATTGATCATCTCGGAATTGACCTACACAGTCATCGATCACGGTCAGGGATTACCCGCCGGCTTTTCCTTTTTACAAAAGCCGTTCACGGCGCTGCAGCTTTTGAGCGCCATACAAAATACACTCGAACCCAGAATCCACTAATCAAAAGTCAGTTCGTCCCAGGGGACATTCGGAGTTGGTGGGCCCAAGATCACATTAGTAAATGGGGCACGCCGGCACCCAGTGTACGGCGCTTCGCGAAAAGGAGATTATCTCAAGATGACCCCCTGCCCCGTGGGCAGCGCCAGCACTTCGGTGCGCAGTAACTTGGCGGCGGCATCGATCGACTCAGCCAAGCTGTCGTTTCCGAAATAGGCGTAATCATCCAGAAGCACCAGAGCACCTGGCGAAAGGTGATTCCAGAAGAATTCGAGCGCGGCGCGTTCCGGGTAAGCGCAATTCATATCCAAATGCAGGAATGCGATGCGCTCGACGCCCGCGGAGGGGAGAATTTCCGGCACCACACCCGGCACGATCCTCACATTGGGCCACTCTTTAAAGTTGGCTCGAATGCGTTCGATATCCGTGACGTAAGCGCCGCTCGTGATCGCATCCTGAGCGATGCGGAGCCGCCCGTTCCTCGCTTCTTCATCGCTGTACTGATCGAGCACCGGACCGGAAAAGGTATCAAACAGGAAAAAAGTCTTATCTCTATTTGCCCAATCTAACCGGCGCATAATGGCCGAGCTGACAAAACCCGCATTCACCCCACATTCCACGAAGTCTCCGGGGAGACACGCGGCCCGTGCCGCTGCCCACAACGCCACATGCACGCGCCACTCTATACGCGGATCAAACCCGCCGGCAGCTTGGACTCCGCGTGCGTATGCGGCCTGAAAATCCGGATCCCGGCGGAAGCGGTCAAGGTTAGCGGTAAACAGCCCATCGCGCGCGTAACAAGCCTCGGAGCGCGTATTGAACACCGCATACCCGTTCGACCATAACCACCGCCGTAGCCAAGTCTTCAGCAAACCAGTCAGATCATATCGTGGTTCAACGGGATCAGATCTTCAAGCGGCAGCCGCCCTGTGTAGATCGCCATTCCCAATGCGGCGTGAACGTTCATGGACAGCAGTGCGCGAACTTCTTCGATAGTGGTGATGCCGCCCGCCGCGGTTATCTCCAGTTCGGTTGCGGCTCGCAGCCTGCGGAACCATTCCAGGTCGGTGCCGCGCATCATGCCTTCCTTATCGACGTAAGTGCAGAGGAATCCCGAACAGTAAGGTTCGAGGAGATGTAGAACGTCCTCGGCGGCGAGGGAGGTGGATTCGGTCCAGCCTTTCACGACGATATGGCCACCCAGCGAATCGGCGGCTACCAGCAAGCGGTCGCGGCCGATTGCGTCGGCCATAGCCGAGAGCAACGTGGCGTTGATCCCGTTGGACGTGAATGCGGCGGTACCCACGATCACTTTGCGCGCCCCTTGTTCCACCAGTGTTGACGCCCGTTCCACAGTGCGGACGCCGCCGCCGACGCGCACAGCAGCTTTACCGGCGAGCATTTGGACGAGTGCGTCATTAGAGCCGCGGCCCATCGCGGCGTCCAGGTCAATGACCTGAATCTCAGGAAACGGCGCAAACTGGCGCAGCATTTCTTCCGGCGAGTCCGCCTCCAGGGCTTTTTCGCGCCCCTGGATCAGTTGCACAACCTTGCCGTCCATCAGGTCGATACAAGGAAAGATCATGCGGCCAATCGTACCGGAACACCGCGGCGGTCGAGTTCTTCTTTCAATTGATTTACCGTGTATGTCCCGTAGTGAAAGATAGAAGCGGCGAGCGCGGCATCGGCGCACCCATCGGTCAGAACGCGAACAAAATGCTCCGGTTTGCCTGCGCCTCCGCTCGCGATCACGGGGATGCGGGTGGCGCGTGAAACGGCCTGAGTGAGTGCGCAATCGAAGCCCTCCTGAACACCGTCGGTATCCATAGAAGTCAGCAGAATTTCGCCTGCGCCCAATTGTTCCCCGCGCGCCGCCCATGCAACGGCATCGATCCCTTCATCGTCGCGGCCGCCCCGCGTGTAGACGTGCCATTCACCCGGGCCATGGCGGCGCGCGTCTATGGCCAGCACCACGGCCTGCGCGCCGAATTCCCGGCTTAGTTCCGTAATCAGTTCGGGTCGTCGAACGGCGGCAGTATTTACAGAAACTTTATCCGCGCCTGACAGCAAGATATGCCGAGCGTCTGCCACGGATCGAATTCCTCCGCCCACCGCGAGAGGGATGAAGACCTGGCGCGCGGTTCGGGCGACCACATCAGCCATGATTTCGCGGGCATCGCTAGAAGCCGTAATATCGAGAAACACCAATTCATCCGCGCCGTCACGGTTGTAACGGTCCGCCAGTTCGACGGGATCCCCGGCGTCGCGAAGGTTCACAAAGTGAACTCCTTTGACGACGCGCCCCCCGGTTACGTCGAGACAAGGAATAATGCGCTTCGCTAGCACGGCAGCTCCAGAAAATTGCGGACAATTTGCAAGCCTACCGGGCCCGACTTTTCCGGGTGAAACTGAACACCGAAGACGTTGCCGCACTCGAGTACGGCCGTGTAAGGCTCCGTATAAGTGCACGTGGCCGCCGCCCGCTCGTTTACGGGAACGTAGTAGCTGTGCGCGAAGTAGACGAACGGCCTCGCATTGAGTTTTCGTACCAGCGTGGACTCACGGCGCAATTCGAGCTCGTTCCAGCCCATGTGGGGCACTCGCGTTTCGGCGGGAAAGCGGCGCACCGCGCCGGGATAAAAGCCCAGCCCGCGCACATCCGGCGCCTCCTCGCTCACCTCGAACAGAGCCTGTAACCCAAGGCAGATGCCTAGGAACGGAACGCCCCCGGCGATGCGGTCCAATAAGGGCTTTCGCACTTCCAATGTGTCGAGAGCCCGCATCATCTGTCCGAAATGGCCCACCCCGGGAAGAACGATTTTCGTTGCTTTTTGCAGGCCGGCGGCATCATTGACCACGGTGTACGGAAACCCCAGTTCGCTAAACGTGTTTTGTACCGAGCGCAAATTGCCGGCGCCGTAGTCGAAGATTGCGATCATGGCCTTTTGCCCGCGCTCGATGTCTGTGCTGTCCGGGAAGTCATAGCAGCCCTTTCGTGGAAGGTAAATGATCTTTCAAGCGCTCATCGGTAGAGCAGGCGAATCGCAGAGCTCGCGCGAAGCACTTGAAGACGGCTTCGATTTTGTGATGACTGGATCGGCCGTAAAGCACCTTTGCGTGCAGGTTGGCCCCGGCGTGATTCACGAAACCCCCAAAGAAATCCTCGACAAGTTCCGTTTGCAGATCGCCCACCCTCCGGACCTTGACCCGGTCTTTATAAACCAGTGCCGGCCGTCCGCTCAGGTCCAATGCAACGACGGCCAGAGTTTCATCCATGGGCATTACGAAATAACCGGCGCGATTGATTCCCTTGCGATCGCCGAGAGCCTGTGCAACTAATTGGCCCAGCACAATGCCGGTGTCTTCCACTGTGTGATGCTGATCCACGTCCAGATCGCCGTTAGCGGTGAGACTTAGGTCAAACCCGCCATGCTTCGTAAATAGTTCGAGCATGTGATCGAAAAACCGAATACCTGTGGAGATCTTGTATTGGCCGCGGCCTTCGATTGTGAGCGAGGCCGTAATCCGGGTTTCGTTGGTGTTGCGCTCAATAGAAGCCGTTCTCATAAGTACTGCCTGCTTCGCTCAACCTGGGTCGCTCAGCGCTTCCAAATCTCTTCGATGGCGCCCAACAGTCTGCGCGTCTGCTCCCTGGTCCCAACCGTAATGCGAACGCATCCCGGCGCTTCGTAGCTGCGGTCACGCACCAGAATGCCGCATTCGCGCAGCGCATCGCGTATTTCGATGGCGCGCTCCCCGATTCGTGCCAGTACGAAATTCGCGGAGCTGGGCACGTAGCGGATCCCGAGTTTTTCCAGGCCTACACACAGCAGTTCCCGCGCCGCCAGTACTTCGGTCACATAGTTTTCGATGTACGCTCCGTCCGCCACGGCGGCCCGCGCCGCGAGCACGGCCAGCGTGTTTACGCTATAGGGCGATTGAGCCTTATGCAGAAATTCGATATTCGCCTCATGCGAGAACAGGCATCCTAACCGCATTGCGGCCATCCCGAAGACCTTCGAAAACGTGCGGGACACAAACAGATTGGGGAGGCGTTCAATCTCGGTCAAAGCCGTGACGCCGCTGAACTCATAATAGGCTTCATCGATCAAAACCACGGCTTTCCGGGCGCGGTGCAGAATCCGATCGATCGCCAGGACCGAAATCCCCGTGCCGGTCGGGTTATTAGGGTTGGCCAGGATTACGGCGCGTGTTTCGGGAGTGATCGCTTCGAGCACCGATTGGAGGGGGAACTCCAAATCGGGCTGTGGGTAATCGATTTCATGAACCTTCGAGCCCGCAACCTCGGCGTAAAACCGGTACATGGCGTAGGTCGGTTTGAGCACCAGCACTTCCTGGCCGTCATCCACATAAGTATTGACGAAGACCTGAATGGCTTCGTCGGTCCCGTTGGTGAAGACGAACTGGTTCGGCGCGACATGGAAATAGTCGGCGATGGCAGCTTTGGCTTCGCCGTACTCGGGATAGACGGAAAGTGCGCCGGCGTCCAAGCCCTGACGCAACGCCTCGATCACCCGCGAGGAACACCCTACGGTATTCTCATTGAAATCGAGCCGCAACTTACCCGCGCGTCCCGCGGTGGGTGGCGAGTAGGGCCGCATTGCGAGCACGGCAGGGCGCGGCTTGATTGCGCCCTTAGGCAGCCTGGGTGCTCTAACGGCCATTGATCCGAACCTCCACCGACCGTGCATGGGCCTCCAGACCTTCGGCCCGAGCCAAGGTGGTGATGGCGGGCGCCAGGCGTTTCAATGCCGGCGCGGAGAGTTGTTGCACCGAAATCACTTTTAAGTAATCGCTCACAGACAACCCACCGCGTTGCCGTGCTGCACCGGAAGTGGGCAGGACATGGTTGGGGCCGGACGCGTAATCGCCCGCTGCCTCCGGACTGAACGGGCCGACAAAGACGCTACCGGCATGACGGACTCGCGCCAGCAGAGTTTCGTCTGGAATGCTGAGGTGCTCGGGGGCAAAACGGTTGGCGATTTCCATTGCCTGCTCGAGCGAGTCGACCAGGATAATTGCCGAGTTTCGCGCGATGGACTGAGCTGCAACTTTGCCGGTGGGCAACCTCGGCAACTGTGTGTTTAGCTCCTTCGCTACGGCCGCGGCCAGCCGTTTGGATGTCGTCAGCAGTACGGCAGAAGCATCTGCGTCGTGCTCAGCCTGAGCCAGCATATCGGCCGCCAGGTGCCGGGGGTCGCCTTCCGCGGCAACGATTAAGATCTCGGTCGGACCGGCAATGAAATCGATTCCGACTTCTCCAGCCAGGAGTTTCTTGGCGGCAGCGACATAGATATTTCCCGGTCCCACGATTCGGTCGGCACGCGGGACGGTCCGCGTCCCGAACGCAAACGCAGCGATAGCTTGCGCGCCGCCCATCTGAAACACCTGATTCACGCCTAAAATTGCGGCCGTCCCGAACACCTCGCGAACGGCCTTGGGAGAAGCAATGCAGATGTTAGGGACGCCGGCCACCTGAGCCGGTATGACCGTCATCATTACGGTCGAAGGTAAGGGATATCGGCCCGCAGGGATGTAGGCCGCTACCGTGTCCAATGGGCGCACAATCTGCCCGAGGCGGATGCCCGGGGCCGTCTGCGTCATCCATTCCCGTGAAACCTGCCGTGCGGCGTAGGCCCGAATGTTCACCGAAGCCGTCTCCGCCGCGGTTCGAAACGCGGGGTCGAGAGTCTCGCCTGCTGTTTGGAGTTCCTTCTCGGGAACGCGTACGCTACGCCGCTCGAGCCGATCGAACTTGCGCGCATACTCCATTAACGCGCGGTCGCCGCGCTTTCTCACGTCGTCGAGGATCGGCCGTACCGTCGCTTCGGCTTCCGTGAGCCGTGCAGCTTTGCGCGCCAGCAAACGGCCGGCCTGCTTACTGGGAAGGATACGAATCACAGGACAATCTTGTTCAGTGGGTACTCTACGATCCCCTCGCCACCCGCCTGCTTCAAGCGCGGAATGATGTCACGCACAGTGGATTCGTCGAGGATGGTATTCACGGCCAGCCATTCCTCGTCGCTCAGGTGGGAAATGGTCGGCCGCTTGAGAGCGGGCAGCACACTTAGTACGGCTTCGAGATCCGTCTTATGCACGTTGAGCATCAAACCGACCTTGCCCAAAGCATTCATCGCGCCTTGCAGAAGCATCTTCATATCTTCGAGCTTCCGGCGCTTGCCCGGATCCTTCCAAGACTCGCAATTGGCGATCAATTGCGTGTTCGATTCCATGACCGTGCCGATGATCTTCAGTTTGTTAGCGCGGAGCGAGGAGCCGGTCTCAGTTACTTCTACGATGGCGTCCGCCAATACCGGCGGTTTCACTTCAGTCGCGCCCCAACTGAACTCGACCTTGGCCGTGACTCCGTGCGCCGCCAGATAGCGGCGGCTGGTAGCTACTAACTCAGTCGCAATGATCTTCCCTTCGAGATCTCTCACCGATTCAAAGCCGGAAGCTTCCGGTACAGCCAGCACCCAGCGCACTTTCCCGAAGCTCTGTTTGGCGTAGATGAGGTCGGCCACGGCCACCACGTTCGACTCGTTTTCCTCGATCCAGTCGCGGCCCGTCAGGCCAGCATCGAGAATACCGTCTTCGACATAGCGCGCCATCTCCTGGGCGCGGATCAGCATGCACTCGATCTCGGGATCATCAATTCCGGGAAAGTAGGAGCGGCTGCTTGTCGTAATCGTAAATCCGGCTCGGCGAAACAGGTCGATGGTGGCGTTTTCGAGGCTGCCTTTTGGGATCCCCAGCTTCAGCTTCATGCGTTTTCCCCATACACCGCATCGGGATCGTATGCGCGCTCCTCGGTAACGGTCCAGAGCCCGTTCTCCAGAGCGCGGAAGAAGCAGCTCTGATACCCTTCGTGACAAACGCCGGGGCCTAACGCCTCGACCTGAACCAGCACCGCATCCCGATCGCAATCGGTCGCGATCTGCTTTACCAGCAACCGGTGGCCGGAGCTTTCACCCTTAAGCCAGAGTTTCCGCCGCGAACGGCTGTAGAAGGTGGCGAACCCGGTCTCGACAGTCTTGTGAAATGCCTCCTCATTCATGTAGCCGACCATGAGGACGCGGCCGCTCGCGTAATCCTGAATGACCGCCGTAACTAGGCCATCTGCCTTTTGAAAGTCTAGATCCATTGCGGAAGCAATAAAAAAGCCCGCCGTGTCAAAGAGCCTTTGCGGCGGGCGTCCTTTCTTTCCGTGTTTGATTGCGAATCAGAACACCGCCCGTCGCGTCGGGGCATGATGATGCAAGCAGTGCTTCGCGACGGAGATGAGCATAAAGCGAGAGTATAGCAGATTGGCGGGGGGAGGTGTGATTTCGAGTGTCTTTGGAGTGCCGACTGCGGAGCGCCAACCGTGATCCGGGATTGTGGCTGCGCGGTTGTCCGGTCCCCTATGATGTGACCCTACTGGCTCTGCCGTTCCGCGCTCTGCGCGCGAGTGGTGTACTCGTATGCAGCGCCGACATTCCCGATCTTGCTGTCGATAGTTGCGGCAGCACGCAGTAGGGTGACACTGTCCGGCATTTCTTCGACAGCTTTCTCGTACTCCGCCGCCAAGTCGTTATACATCTGGTGGCTGTCGAAAATGGCAGCCCGCTCAATGTGTGCAAACAGGCTGTTCTTCTTGTCCACACCGGCCAGTTCCTGACTGACAGCCGCGTCCTGCTCTTTTGTGAGCACGGCGAAGGTGGATACCTGCTCTCCCCCTTCGTCAAGCTGGAACAAGAGTTTGAACTTCCCTGAAGCCGGATTTTTGGCGAGGTCGTCTAGAATCGCCCGCCGGAACGCCGCGCTATCGAAGGTCCCGTCCACCCCTTTTTGCTTTCCTGATTTTGCGATCTCCCGGCCGCTGGGGTCGAGCAGCACCGCGACAAAGCTTCCGATGTCTGGCATGGTCGTCCATGCAATCGTAAATCTGTCCCCGACAATTGCGCCCCCGTCGGCCGGCGCATAGATAGCGTTTTCAATGCCTTTTGAGCGCCCCCCAATCGCATATTTTTCAAGAGTTCCCAGCGGATGTGCGCGTCCTGCCACGAAAGAGCCGGGCGGTCGAGGTATGTTAATTTCCTTTCCTGGCGGACATGTCTCGTCCTTCTTGTCAACAAATACGGTGGAGTCGTAGTGCACAGTGGCACTGCCGCCGGCCCTGCAGGTGAGGACATCACCTGTAAAAAGCAGCTGTCCAGGTTTGAGTGACCGCGAAGGCATTATCTGAACCTCGCCTTTAACTGCTGTAAGTAATGCTACCGGGGTGTCTTCGGCGGCGTGACTGATCGCGCAAACAATCAAAGCTACGGCGGCCAACGCTGCGGTTCTATTTTCAGCTAGTGCCATGTCTTAACTTCTCCAGCAAATCGCCTAATTTCTCGGCAGCAAGAGGCTTGACCGAATGAAAGGTGAGCGCAATCGCCACGATCAGACATCCGTCCCAAACAACGTGCCTTTGGAACATCACGAAGCCAAGGTATAAGAGGACGAGACTAACAACGAAGAATAAAGAGCTGAATACCTTTTCACTCGGCTCTATATGGTAACGGTAAAAAAAATACGTCAGCCCTAAGATTATCGAACCGCTCAAAATCAAATCCGCGGTTACGTCCCACTGCGGCCTTAGTTTCCAGAGCCGCCTTTCGGGATGGATTAACGTGTCGACCACGGCCGCATGTACTAAGACGCCCGGCTCTTCTTGGCCCTTTCTGGGAATTACGAACTTGTCTTCCAACTGCTTTCGGTTCAGACGCGCATCGCCAATAATCACGACCTTGTCTTTAAACTTTTCTTTCAATTTTGGGCAATTTTCTTTGATGCATTTATAATCCACTTTCGCTTTCTCAATCTTGTCGATCGTACTGTAATCGATGAGTGCCTCTCGAACACCCTCGGCCTCAGTTTCAGAATCCAGCTCAAGGAAAAAATGTAAGATGCCATTATTCGCGTCCGTCGGGTACGCGCCCGTTTTTAGAAGGTAGGTAGAAGCGAGTACCGAGGCGAATGTCGGAGCTTCAAGCCCGGTGACCAAAGCTTCACTTGTTTTTTCTTCTTGCAGAGGCAGGGCAGCTGCCAAGCCCTTGAATTCCGGCAGCCCGAGCCAATACTCGTATGGCCGGTCGATCGTTCTTTGCACGCCTAGAAAGATCTTTACGTTTCGAAGTTTACAAAAGCGAAAAAAATGGGGATCAGATTCCGGATCAACAAAATGCCAATCACGTTGTGATGGCTCGGGAGAGAAATCAATATCTACCCCGATTACGCTCGGCACCTCGGTGCAACTGATTTGTTCTACCCTTTCTTTTTCTTCTTTATCATTGCACGTCAGATAAGTTAACAACTTTTCAAGCTCTGTTCTGGATGTAAACTCGTTGCTCGAAGACTTGAGCTCGTTGCTAATATCTACAACGACGACAGCATTAGTTTTCGAAGCTAGTGAGTTGGCGGAGGACTCGACGCCCCTCAGGACTTGCCAACGTAGCCATTCAAACCACGGCAGGTGAATTTGCTCGAGAAGCAGAAATAACACCCAGATGAAGAACGTGTCCCGCACGCCCGTGAAAAAGTGGCGCAAGATTTTTTTGTAGGGATCGCGATGTCGTGGCTTTCGGCTATGCCCAGTCACTTGCGGTATCTCACCTCGCTATACGAAGTGCTAAAGAACGCCAGAATCCGTTTGTTGTAGAGGTTCGCCGCCGCGGATTCGATCGGCGTATTTAAATTGATGTTGTTCGCTGCTCCGAAATACCGGGCTACGGGATGTTGCTGCTTGTCTCCGCTGACTGCCGTGCTGACATGTTCTCGCACATAGTCAAACAACGTTGCAAGGGAGGAGCCCTGGCTCCCTGTCAATCCCTCCAGCAGGAATCTTGTAAAGTAACCGTGCTCGTGCTCGGGGTCTTCGTACGATCTTTCGTCCTCCTGACTTGCGGCGAGCACCGCGCGATTTCCAGAATTGTGCAACCCCTGCAGCGGATCGGAAGCTTCATTGGCAATTTGCGGTTTTATGGAACCGCTAAAGCACGTATCGAGAATGAGGACATAGTCGCGAGCTAACGTCCAGCGGCCCAATTCTGCGAGTTCCACCATATTTAGAGCTTCAGTGAACGTCGACGTCTGGGTCCCCATGTTCGTGTCGTACGTCATTACATAACTCAGCCCCGTAGGGTCCATTGTTTTCGGCCGCCCATGGCTGCTCAGATAGACGAGAACCAGATCATCGGCCTTAGCCTTGACGCGAATTCTTCCGAAAGCCTCGCGAATGTTGTGAGCCGTAGCATCTTCATCGGTCAACACCTTCACGTTGTCCTTCGGGAAATGCGCCTCTTCTACCAGGTATTTTCCCAAAGCCTCGGCATCTTTGCCGCTAAACATAAGCGTGTCGCGGCTGTGCTGGAGGCGGGTCACTCCCACCAACAGTGCGAACTTATTCCGCGTTTTGCCGGACGTCACGGACGCCAAAGCGCCGGACCGCGCCGCCGGCTGGAAAGGATCGAAGCCGGTGTTCTGTGCCTGCGAACGATACTCCTTGGCTTTCGCCAACGCGTAGGTCGAGTCGCGCGCGTTGTTCAAGCGGGTGGCGACCAGGCTTCGGTAATACCAGAGGTCTCCGCTGTCGTTGCAACTGCTGGTTCCGTTCAGGAGCCATTGATAAATCAGTCTCAAATCTCCCTGGGAGATTCCATCGCGCATCCGC
This sequence comes from Terriglobia bacterium, assembly GCA_019242155.1. Taxonomy (GTDB): domain Bacteria; phylum Acidobacteriota; class Terriglobia; order Bryobacterales; family Bryobacteraceae; genus PSRJ01. The sequence continues at coordinate 15,415 of JAFAWA010000300.1, forward strand.
TCGCGCGCCCACACGATACGATCTTGTTCCGTATCCCCGCACCCTGCCGCCCAGGCGAGGGGTGTGGAGGCCAGCAAGGAAACCGCCGCACTGAGGATTACCGTTCTGAGATGCATTGTTTTATTTCTGCGGGGCAGGTGTCGCGGCCGGCGCGCGTCTGGCCGGAGCTGCGGAAGGAGCGCCGGTACTCATTTTCTTTTGGACTTCCTGGATTACGGCAGGAGGTACTTTCGCCTTCGCCAGCGCTACCAGCCCGGCCGAGGAAACATCGAACTTAGGCTTGACAGCTCCCTTCACATAGCTGATCAGCACAGGCTCGCCCAAGCCTGCTTGCACCATGGAGATCAGCGCATTGTTATCGGGCACCTCTTCCGGGCTAATCGCAGGGGACGGCTGTGCGACCGGAGTCACCGCCGGAGTAGCCGCTGGTGGCGGCGTAGGGGACGAAGCCGTTGCCGCAGGCGGGTTTTGCATGTAATGGGCAATTTCTAGATAGTGGTCCAGCGAGTCCTGAGCCCGAATCTGAGCCAGCACAAACTCGTGCTCCTTCTGCGCTTCCGCCGCATCGCCATATAACTTAGTCGCTTTGTTGAGAGATTCCATTGCCTTATCGGGACTGTCCGGTTTTTGATAAGCCGCAGCTTCATAGCTCAGCGCATCCAGATAAAGCCGGTAGGCCTCTTTACCGCCTTTGAGTTGTCCCATGGTTTCCGCCTGCTGCTGCACATCGCCCCAGTGCTGAGCCTTAGCAAAATCGCGCACCTGGGCGAACTCTTTATCCAGGGGCAGCATCGCGGTGAATTCTTCATCGACTGTGACGATTCGGTTAGCAACTTTCGACGCAAAAGCTTCTATAATCTGGTCTCTCCAGTCAAGATCCGTCGGCTGCGGATCTACTTTCGTCTCCGGACCCAGAGAGTCGTGTATCTCCTTCCCACCCCCTGCGAGGCTAGCTGCGTCGCCAGCATCGCCGCCGCGGACCACGCCGATCATACTGCCGATTCTTGAACTCTTTGATGCTTTCTTGTTGTTAACCGCGGTAACGGCCTGTTCTGTCTGGGCTACCACGAAATCCTTCTCAAAATGCTCCTTAAGTTCGGCGCCATCCAACGGCTTGTTGCGGCCGTCGAGTACCTGAACGCTTCCCCGAAGATTGCCGACCCAAGTTTCGATCGTTAATGTCTTATTCCCAACTTGGCGAGTCCCTTTTTTGACGATTTTGGGCTCGTATCCTGTGATAACGCACTTGATGATCGTGTCCGCAGGGCCGTCGACCAGCTGCATCCCCCCCACCTTGCTGCCCAACAACAAGGTCCGGATCTTCTCGCGTAGTACTGGTAAAACAGCCTGCGGCGTTGAAGGATCGGCAATTTCGGCGGTGAATCGGACCGTAGTTCCATTGCGCGCGACCACCGGCGGTAGCTTCCTTACCAACTTGACCGAAACCGGTTGTTCGCCCTTCGCGAGGGTCCAGAAATCGGATCGCGCGGCCGGGATCGTAGCTGCCAAAGTGACCAGAAGTAAAGCCTTTGAGAAACTTCTGGAGGAGGTAGATCGGCTTGTGACGAGGGACATAACGCTCCGTGACCTGCTCAGTTGAATCGGTCTGAATCGTGTGAGCCTGTAGTAAAAAACTTCACGAGTATAACAGAAATTGGAAAAAAGTAAGAGGATAAGTCTTTTCTCATAGGAGATGAGCCTGGGGAGAGGGTTCGTTTCTCACAGGAAATGAGCCTGGAGCGGTATTTCGGCATGCTGGGAATTGACCATCAGCGTGGAGGCAGGGGAACGGTTGAGCCTGGAACAGATCCGGGCGTT
>JAFAWA010000378.1 GCA_019242155.1 Terriglobia bacterium
TAATTCTATTCTTCATCGCCCTGCTGTCGATTCCTGCGTTTGCCACGGGCACTGCCGCCCAACTGGCATTGGAGAGCACGCCTCAGGCGTCAAAGTCGGCCATTGCGACCCACGAAAACGCGGCATTCGTTGCCTTGGCATTTGTCGAGTTGACGGGCGCCTTGGCGTGGCTGGGACTGTGGCAATACCGCCGGTTGTCGCGCGTCCCGCAGGGAACACTGGCCGCTGTCCTGTTGTGCGGGCTGGTCACTTTCGGCCTGATGACGCGCGCCGCAAACCTCGGTGGAGAGGTCCGGCACTCTGCGGCTCCCACTGCGCCACCCGCGGTCGAGACCGAAGCGGCCGCAGACTCGTCACTCGTAGGCGTGATCGCGGACGCCATGGTAAACCAAAAGTGGTGCTGGGCGGCCAGCGAGACCGTACATTTCATCGGGCTATCGCTGTTGTTCGGTGTGGTGCTGCTACTCGACCTGAGAATGTTGGGTTTCTTAAGAGGCATCCCGTTTTCGGTGCTGCACCGGATCTTGCCTTGGGGAGTTCTGGGATTCGGCGTGAACGTAGTGACCGGCATGCTGTTTTTTGTCGGCGCACCCCCGAATTTCTACGTCACCAACCCCGTCTTCTTCTGGAAGCTGGTTTTGATTCTGGTGGCGGGAGCGAACGCGCTATATTTCACCGTCTTCGAACGGCCTTGGATTTTGGGAGCCGGAGACACGCCGCCGATTGCGGCCAAACTGGCCGCCGCGTTTGGAATTTTCCTGTGGGTGGGCGTAATCTTTTGCGGTCAGATGCTGCCGTTTCTCGGCCATTCGTTCTGACGGCCCGGGGGAAACATGCGCTTAGCATTAATCGTTAGTCTGATTGCAATTGGCGCCACGGTGCTGGTGGGTGTGCTGGGCTACCTCATAGACAAGAGTTCTGATACCGCTGAACACAAGGCTGAACGCAGAGGAGCATAGAGGATGAGTTTCCTGGAGAGTATTGAGCAGCTCAGCTTCAGCACGTGGGTACGCGAATCCCCCTCGATCCTCGCTTATCCCACAGTGCTATGGCTGCATGTCATGGGAATGGGAGTAGTGGCAGGTATCAGTTCTGTGATCAGTCTGCGGCTTCTGGGAATTGCGTCCAACACCCCGGTGAAACCGCTCGAACGTCTGTATCCGGTGATGTGGGGCGGATTCTGGCTCAACGCGGCAACCGGCACAGCGCTCGTTTTTGCGGGTGCCTCGACGAAGTTGGTCGATCCCACGTTCTACATCAAAATGATTTTCATCTTCACGGGTGTGGCTGTGCTCCGGCTTACGCGCAGCAGGGTGTTCCGGAGCTTGGGGCCGGACGGTGCGCTGCCCGAGAGCGCCAGGCCCTTGGCATGGGCATCGCTGATCTGCTGGTTGGGAGCGGTAACGGCGGGGCGCTTGCTCGCGTACATTTAATTCTTTCGCGGCATCCAGGCTCGCAAATCAACATGCAGCGCGCCGGGAGCGCCGTGAAGTAAAATCTCCGGAGAAAGGGATTCTCATGAGTCCGTCCTACATTCCTGGATTTGCTTTGGCGCTCTGCATAATCTTTGCGCCGCAATTAACTGCACAGGGTGACGCGTCGCGTGCCGTTGCCGGCGGCGGGATTTCGGTCCCTCAGTGGACCGGCAGGATCGACGCCAATGAGGAGAGGATGGGCCGAGCGCTCAAGGACGCAAAGCTTACGCAGGAAGGAAATAGCTTGCACGTCATCACCGGGCCTGCGGTGACATATTGGAATCCTGCCAACAGGGCCACGGGCGACTATACCGTGAAGGCCACGTTTGCCGAGCCGAAGTACATGAACCTCAATTCGCACCCGCATCCTTATGGTGTTTTCATCGGCGGAAACGAAATGGGAGCCGCCGGGCAGAGCTATTTGTATTGCGCGGCTTACGGCAACGGAAGATTTATCGTTCGGGGCTTTGGCCCGGAACCATTTCAGATGAATGGATTCCAGGGCGAGGCGAATGCTGCGGTACACGAGGCTGCGGGCGTCGGAAAACCGGTAACGCAAGAGATCGCGCTCTCGGTCAAAGGCGAGCGGGTGGAATGCTCGATCAACGGAACGGTCGTCGCGGCGTATAACAAGTCCGTATTGGTGGCGCCCGGGAAACTGAAATCAACCGACGGTATTTACGGCCTTCGCTTCGCTCACAATACTGAGGTGATGGTTACAGATTTAGGACTGGCGAAGAACTAGAAGCGGTTGCGGCGCTGCGATTGCGGCCGGGCGGTTTTAGCTTGCGGTTTGAACTGCACCAGAGCTTCGGCCTGGGATTCAGTAAGGCTGGCCGAAACGTTCACCGTGCTACCGCTCGCGCTAAACATCAGCGTCTTGAGCGCCGCGCCGAGTGCGGCGGCATCCTGCTGCGCCTTCATCAGGCCCAGATTCGCCAGAAACTGCAGCACGCCCGCCAAAGCGGTGGCATCCTGCGGTGTGGCCGTCTGTAGCTGCGCGGTGAGCACAACGTTGGAGCCGAACGTCAGACCGCCGCTTGCCTGCTGAATGTTCTGGAAAGCGTTGGGGGGAAGCGCCGGGAAATTGGGCACGTGAGGCGGAGCGATGTTCGTGGGCGGCGGTACTTGCGAAATGGCCCATGCATCCTCGGTAGTGCTCAAACTGTTCACCGCGACCAGGAGGGCGGCGGGCAAGGTAGTGGGTGCGGTCTGGCGGTCAATCGCTGCCTTCACGCCGGCGAGGTCGCCGGCAACCCCCAGGGTTCCTGTCAACAATGCGAAGCCCTCAGCCCCCTTGGAATCCCCGATGATAGTGATTCCCTTATAAGTCTGGACCAGGCCGCCCGCGTTCTTCGCGGCAGTACCGATTTGGCTCGCATTGAAAATCCCGCGAGCGAGCGTTAGGTTGCCGGCGTGCGGCTGCGCTGCGTTCGAAGCGATCAGCAATTCATCTAAATCGCGCGTGGGGTCGAAGCCGGTTGCGGTGACGATTTGCTGGAAATGCGCGTCGTTGGCCTGTATCTGCCGGATGAGGTATTGGCCGAAAGGTGAGCTCTTGGCCTGGTCAACGTTAATGCCGGCCAAAACCTTCGCGTCGGGCATTACCAAGTTCAGCAACTGCTGGTCGGCCGCACCCAGCCAACCGATGAAGAATAATGAGAAAACAAAGGCGATAAGAATCCGGAGCTTCATATCCATTACGACGCCATCCTAAAACCATTATTAACGAGTTTACGCGCAGGTTTCCGGGGGTATCGGTAACTGGTCCACGATTTCGATTCCGAAGCCCTCGAGCGCCACGATTTTGCGGGGGTGATTGGTTAGAAGGCGAATGGTGTGCAGACCTAAATCAGAGAGAATCTGAGCACCGATGCCATGCTCATGCTGTAGCTGGCGCTGGCCGGCAGCGCTTGCGTAGTGCAGGAATTCGCGCCCATGAGGGCTCAGCCGCAGTTCGTGAGCGAGATCACGTTCCAGTCGAAATCCAGGACCGCTTTCGTGCAGGTAGACGAGCACGCCGGCGCCCTCTTCGGCGATGCGCCGCAGCGATTGGCGAATCATGCGGCCGCAGTCGCAGGCCATGGATCCGAAAACGTCACCAAAAATGCAGCGGGCGTGCATGCGCACCAATACTGCTTCCTTACCTGCCACCTCTCCGTACACCAGGGCGAGGTGGTGCTCCGGAGCCATGTCGCTGGTATAAGCCACGCTGCGGAACGTGCCCGCCTCGGTCTCGAGGCAGCCTTCAGCTACGCGATGAACAAAGCGCTCGTGCTTCATTCGGTAACGGATCAGGTCGGCGACCGAAACCATCGCCAGATGATGGCGCGTGCAGAACTGCTCGAGCTCCGGCACGCGGGCCATGGAGCCGTCGAAGTTCATGATTTCGCAAATGACCCCGGCGGGCGTCAGGCCGGCGAGGCGGGCCAAGTCTACGGAAGCTTCGGTTTGCCCGGCGCGCACCAGAACGCCGCCTTCGCGGGCACGAAGAGGAAACATGTGACCGGGCCGGGCGAGATCTTGAGGGCCGCATGTGGGGTCGATAGCTTTTAAAATGGTGCGCGTTCGATCCGCCGCGGAGATCCCTGTGGTAACGCCCTCACGGGCATCGATCGATTCGCAAAAAGCAGTTCCGAAGTTGGAGGTATTTTGCGCGGTGATGAGCGGCAGGCGGAGCTGATCGCAGCGTTCGGCCGTGAGCGCCAGACAGATTAAGCCGCGCCCGTGCGTGGCCATGAAGTTAATGATTTCGGGCGTGATCTTCTCCGCTGCAACCGTCAAATCGCCCTCGTTTTCGCGATCTTCGTCGTCAACCACCACCACGATGTGGCCGCAGCGTATCTCCTCCACTGCCTCTTGAACCCCAACAAAGGGCATAACTTTATTGTATGCGCAGGTTCCGTGCTGCCACCGGGAACTCTAAGTTAAGATGATCCTAGCAAGGTCAATGCCGCATCCACCGCCAATTCTCTCGGCGCTCCCCGATCTGACACTTGCGGGCATCATCGATATTTTGATCGTTGCCTTCCTGTTGTATCAGGCTCTGCTGGTGGTGCGCGGCACGCGCGCGGGACATATCTTGGTGGGAATCCTGGTGATGGTCGTCCTGTATGCGGTGGCGGTTTGGGCGGGATTGGAAGCGCTTCGGGCCCTGCTCTCATTTATCGTCCCGTATTTAGGGCTGGCCATTATCGTGCTGTTTCAATCCGAAATTCGCCGAACCCTGGCGCGGATCGGACGAAAACGCTGGCTGCACGCGGGATTCCGCGCGCCCGAGTCGCTGCACGAGATTGTATTTGCGGTCGAGCAATTGACTGCTCAAAAGACCGGCGCGCTGATCATTCTCGAGCGGGATATCGGTTTGCGCACCTTTGTCGAAAGCGGTGTGCGGCTCGAGTCGTTGATCTCGCGCGACCTGCTGCTTTCGATTTTCCAGCCCCGCCTGCCGCTCCACGATGGAGCCGTCATCATTCAAAAAGACCGGATCGCCGCGGCGGCCTGCTTTCTGCCCCTTACCACCAATCCCACCCTCTCGCGCAATCTGGGGACGCGGCACCGCGCCGCCATCGGCATCACCGAGGAGACCGACTGCCTGTCCGTAGTGGTTTCCGAAGAGACCGGCCGGATCTCGGTAGCGACGTTTGGCGAGATCGTCTCCGGTATTACCCTGGCCGAGTTGCTGAATCGCATTAACGCGCATTTCGGCCTCGAACGGCAGGCGACAGTGGACCACGCAGAACCGCTCTATTCGCCGAAGCCCAATGACTCCGCGGGGCGGCACCAGCCTGTCGGGGAAGTGAACCCGCGATGACCGGGTGGAAAAAGCCGCTCGATTGGATCACTCATAACTTTCTGTCGAAACTCCTTGCGCTCGCGGGGGCGGTGCTTATTTGGGCTTTGGTCGCGAGCGAACCGGAGTTATCCACCTTCACCACAGTGCGGCTGGAATATCGCAATCTGCCGAACGATCTGGAGATTTCGTCCGCGCCGCTGGAGACCGTAACCCTGGAACTGCGGGGCCCTTCCGGCGAACTGCGCGGGGCAGGCGAGGGACGGCGGCCCGCCGTGGTCCTCGATACGTCCCATGTGTCTCCCGGCCAGCAGACGTTCGAGATCGGCGACGGCAATATCACTCTGCCCCGGGGTGTTAGTCTGGTCCGGGCCATCCCCTCTGAGGTTCGTATGGAATTCGAGCCTCGCGCGACGAATACGGTGCCGGTGGAGGTCCGCTTTCGCGGGGAGAATCCGAACGGCCACGTTGTGGCGCGCTATACGGTAAGCCCGGACAAATTGGCCATCGTTGGTCCTGCCGGGCACGTAACGGGCGTCTCGGCCATCACAGATCCTATAGACGTTTCGTCCGCCACCGGTACACAGCAGTTTCGCGTAAACGCCTTCGTGACCGATTCGTTTGACCGTTTCGTCAATTCCCCGCAGGTGGTCGTTACGGTCATCATGCAAGAACCAAACCCAGAAGGGACGCCGAAGCAACGAAAATAAAGCAACGGCGGATAGGTGCCGATACTTTAATTGTGTGCGCCCGATTTTAACGGGCCGGAGGATGGGTGAGCAGAGAACTATTTGGCACGGACGGCATTAGGGGCGTAGCCGGTGAATTCCCCCTCGATAGGGAGACGGTTTACGCCTTCGGAATCGCGCTGGGGGATCAGGCCCTGGCGGCTGCAGAAGACCCGGAGATCATAATCGGCGCGGATACCCGCGAGTCCGGGACTTGGATTGCCGAGTTGGTGGCCGGCGGGGCACAAAGCCGTGGAGTCCGGACCCGCTACGCCGGCGTGATTACCACCCCGGGAGTGGCCTACCTCACGCGAACCGGTCCCTTTGTTGCCGGTGTAATGATTTCGGCCTCGCACAACCCGTATCACGATAACGGAATCAAGGTCTTCAGCCATTCCGGATTCAAGCTTCCGGATGCGGAAGAGCTGGCCATTGAACAGGAGATCTTCCGCTTACGGCGGGAAGGGGTCGTTCCGACACCCGCGCCGCTCCACGTGGACGAGAGTCTCGATCGGGCTTATCTGGATTTCCTTCGCCGTACGGTGCCGGTGCGCTTTGACGCCATGCGGATCGTGATTGACTGCGGCAACGGTGCGGCGTACAGGCTGGCTCCGGAACTGTTCCGGGACCTCGGCGCCCAAGTGACGCTGCTCTGTACCGAACCGAATGGCCGTAACATCAACCTGAATTGCGGTGCTTTGCATGTTGAACGCTTGCGGCAGACCGTATTAGCGGAAGGCGCCGATGGGGGCGTGGCGTTCGATGGCGATGCCGACCGAGCCATATTCGTTGCCGCCAGCGGCAAAATAGTGGATGGGGACGCGGTGCTACTGGCAGCGGCGCGCGCGCTGAAATCGACCGGCATGCTGTCCGGCGCTACCGTGGTAGCGACCGTAATGTCCAACCTAGGTCTGGAAAAGGCGCTCGAGCGGGAGAACATCCGGTTAACCCGCACTCCGGTCGGCGATAAATATGTTCTGGAGGAAATGGTGCGGCTCGATGCTCCCCTGGGCGGTGAACAATCAGGGCACGTCATTTTCCGGCAATACGCAACCACCGGGGACGGCATCTTAACGGCGCTCCAGGTATTTGCCATTGCGCGCGGCGCCGGAGTGGGTCTCGACGAGATTACCTCGGGACTGGAGATTTACCCGCAGAGATTGGTGAACGTCCGCGTACGCCAAAAGAAAGCTTTGACGGAGGTGCCTTCGGTCGCTCAGGAAATCCGCCGCGCCGAAGAGGAGTTTGCCGGCTGCGGGCGCGTGCTGGTCCGCTTCTCGGGTACGGAGCCACTCGCGCGAGTGATGGTGGAAGGCCCGAATTTACAACTCGTCGAGACACTCACCGCTCGTATAGCGGACGCCATTCGCCGCGAAATGGGAGTTTAGGCCGGCTTCTCCACCAACGTCGGTTGAATCGGTTGAGCCTTTGCTGCCACTGTGACGGCCAGATTAACTTTCGGTAACTTTTTATTGGCCGCCGCGTCTATTTGAACAGAGGCCTCTTAAATAGGTGCATGGGAATGCGTTAGGTTCCTATGAACCAGCGGCGGGTGTCTTCCTCCGAGCGCCCGCCGCGCTTTTATATCTCAGGTTCCTACCCTATGGTGCCGGTTCCACGTGGACCAGCACGTCGGCAACCCAGCTTAGCCGTTCGCGAATGCGCATTCGCACGTTATGCGCGATGCTGTGTGACTGGCGCACCGTCAGGTCCGGGTCCACTTCCAAATGTAAATCCACGTGATAGCGGAGACCGGTCTTCCGCGCGAAACACTTTTCCACCCCTCTGACCCCGCCGACGGTCGCCGCCACTGTCCGGATCTCCGCCATCAACCGATCGTTGGGCATAGTGTCCATTAACTGCAGCGAAGTTTCCCAGGAAACACGCAGTCCTGTCGAAACCACGATCAGTCCCACCACAAACCCGCCGTACCGATCCGCATCGAGGAAACGGACAGGATTCCAGATGGAGAGGCCAACACCGATCAGCGCTACCGAAGCCGATAGGGAATCCATTGTGTCATTCCAGGCGTCCGCCGTTAGAGCTGCGCTGTGCAGGCGGGCGCCGTAGCGGAATTTGGACATAGCAAGGATCGATTTCGCGGCCAGGGAGGCGAACAACGGCCAAATCACATAACTGGCCGGAATGGGCTTAAATTCTCCCAGTGACTCGACGCTGCCGAACGAGATCAAGGCCCCGCCCGCGGTGAGGAGGAGGCCGATCAGCAGGCCGCTTAAAGTCTCAGCCCGGCCGTGACCGTACGGGTGATCGGCATCGGCCGGCTTGGCCGCGAAGTACAGACCGAGAAAGACAAAGCCCGACGCGAATACGTCGCCAGCCGATTCCAGGCCGTCCGAAAGAACGGCGGTTGAATGCCCTTTGATGCCAAAAAAGATCTTGACCAGAGCCAGCGCGGCGCTGATCAACATGCCGATAGCAGCGACGCGTTGGCCGGTCTCCATCGCTGGGGAACTGGTCAGGGTCGTCGTCAGGCGCGCGCCGGGTCGGCTTTTTCCGGATTCAACCCGAGTTCGCAAATCGCGGCTGTGGCCTTCTCCGGATCGTAGCTCCCACGGCGCGCCAGGGCGGAAAGGGCCGCCGCCGTAATCGCCTCTGCGTTGACTTCGAAATGCTTCCGCAGGTATTCGCGATTGTCGCTGCGCCCGAAGCCGTCCGTGCCGAGAGCTTCCAAACGTCCCGGGAGCCACGGAGCAATCTGATCGACCACAACTTTCATGTAGTCGCTGGCGGCCACGATCGGTCCTTCGGCGTCTTGAAGCGCTGAAACGACATAGGGTATCTGCGGGGCTTGGTTGGGATGAAGCCGGTTCCAACGCTCCACCCGCAAAGCGTCCCGCCGCAGCTCGTTGTAGCTGGTTACGCTCCAAACATCCGCCGCTACACCGAAGTCCTCTGCTAAAATGTTTTGCGCGCGCAGAGTTTCGTTTAGAATCGGCCCGCTTCCGAACAACTGGATCTGAGCTTTGCCTTGCGCAGCCGGCCGGAAACGGTAGATCCCCTTCAAAATGCCCTCGCTGTCGAGTGGTTGGGGCGCGGCCGGCATGACGTAGTTTTCGTTATAAAGCGTCAGATAGTAGAACCGGTCCTCCCGCTCCTGATACATACGGCGAATGCCGTCCTGCACGATCACCGCGATTTCAAAAGCGTAAGCCGGATCATACGCCGCGCATGTCGGTACGGTGCTGGCCAAAACCAGGCTGTGACCGTCCTGATGTTGCAAGCCCTCGCCCGACAAGGTGGTGCGGCCGGCCGTCCCGCCGCACAAGAAGCCCTTGCCGCGCGCGTCGGCGAATGCCCAGATCATGTCACCCACCCGCTGAAAACCGAACATCGAGTAGTAGATGAAAAACGGAATCATCTCCACTTCATAGTTCACGTAGGCCGTTCCCGCGGCAGTGAACGAAGCCATGGATCCGGCTTCGGTGATGCCCTCTTCCAGAATCTGGCCGTCCTTGGACTCCTTGTAATACAGAAACATCTCCGCATCGTGAGGCTTGTAGAGTTGGCCTTGACTCGCATAGATTCCGAATTGCCGGAACAGCGACTCCATCCCGAAAGTGCGCGCCTCATCGGGGATGATGGGCACCACTCGCTTGCCGATCTGCGGATTCTTCATCAAGAGCGTAAGAATCCGGACAAACGCCATGGTGCTCGAAACCTCCCGGCCTCCCGAACCCTCGAGCGATTCCTTGAGGTACTCGAGAGGTGGGACTTCAAGCGTGCTCGGACGGGGAGTGCGGCGCGGCATGGGACCGCCCAGCACGCGGCGCCGCTCATTCAAGTAAACGATCTCCGGGCTATCGGAAGCCGGACGGTAGAACGACCCGTTGTTGGCGGCCTCATCCGGAATGGGAATTTCAAAACGCGAGCGGAACTGTGCGATCTCCTGCTCGTTCAACTTTTTCTGCTGATGGGTAATGTTGCGGCCCTCGCCGGCCTCCCCCATCCCATAGCCCTTAACCGTATGGGCCAAAATCACAGTCGGCGCGCCGATGGTTTCGACAGCCCGCTTATAGGCGTTATATACCTTGCGCGGATCATGGCCGCCGCGATGGAATCGCAGCAGTTCCTCATCGCTCAAATCCTCGACCATGTGCAGCAGCTCCGGGTATTTCCCGAAGAAGTTATTGCGAATGAAAGCGCCGTCTTTGGTCACGTAGGTCTGGTATTCGCCGTCTACGACCTCATTCATACGCTTTTGGAGAAGCCCCGTGGTATCGCGAGCGAGCAGCGCGTCCCAGTCCGTCCCCCAGATCACTTTGATCACATTCCAGCCGGCGCCCCGGAACGCCGCCTCGAACTCCTGAATTACCTTGCCGTTCCCGCGAACTGGACCGTCGAGACGCTGCAAATTGCAGTTGACGACGAAAATGAGATTGTCCAGCTTCTCGCGCGCGGCCAAGGTGATCGAGCCCATCGATTCGGGCTCGTCCATCTCGCCGTCCCCTAAGAAGGTCCAAATGCGCCGGGGCGTGGTTGGAATCAGGCCGCGGTTTTCCAGGTACCTCATAAACCGCGCCTGATAGATGGCGTTGATGGGGCCTAGGCCCATCGAAACGGTCGGAAAACGCCAGAAGTCCGGCATGAGCCATGGGTGCGGATACGATGACAGGCCGGGGTGTTCCCGCAATTCGTGGCGAAAGTTCTTCAGGTGCTCTTCACTCAGCCGGCCTTCGAGAAACGCTCGCGCATACACGCCCGGCGAAGCATGGCCCTGAAAGTACACCAGGTCGCCAGGCTGATTTCCATAGCACGCATGAAAGAAGTGGTTGAAGCCTACCTCGAGCAGGGTGGCCAAGGACGCATAGGTCGAAATGTGGCCGCCGATGCCGGCATCGTATTTGTTCTGCCTCACCACCATTGCCATTGCGTTCCAGCGAACTAAGCTTTTGATGCGCCTTTCGAGCACACGGTCCCCCGGATACGGGACCTCATCCTCCGGTCGAATCGTGTTGATGTAAGGCGTGTTCAACAGATTCGGTAAGCCCGCGCCATTCGCCCTGGCCCGGTCCGAAAGCTGCTCCAACAGATAAGCAGCCCGGTCCGGTCCGGCTTCGTCCATGATCTGATCCAGCGCCTCGATCCACTCCGCGGTCTCGCGCGGGTCAAGATCGACAACTCTCTCGTTTAGTTTCTGGTGCATTGGATACCCTCATTATAGCGGGCGGCATAAAGAGTTTCGGTTCTGGTCAAGGAGGCCGCTCAAAACACCGCCTGTCTTTTCGCTCCCCAGGCGCCGTTTTCGTTTTCTCGGGACCTTGCAAAGTCGGGAAACTGTCGTATCGTTATATTTCGGGAGGTAGCATCATGGTCACTTGTCCGGTATGCGAAGGCACAATCGACGTAGATCAAGAGGACGTGGACGAGGGCGACACCTTAAGCTGCGATGAATGCGGCGCCGACCTGAAAGTCGTCAGCACGGATCCTCTGGAGATCGAGTCTGCCGAAGAGGAGGAGGAAGAAGACGAAGAGGAGGATTACTTGGACGAGGATGAGGAGGAAGACGAGGGCGACGGAGCCGAAGAGGACTGGAAATGAAAACCTCGGAGGGCCTGCACAGACAGTTTGCGTGCTGGTTACTCGTAGCCCTCCTCTGCTTCGCACCCGCGCTTTTCGCGCAAAAGGGAAAAAAAGGCGATGATGCGGGAGGAGGTACCCGCAGTGTACAAGGCTCCGTTACGTCAGCGGAGAACGCTCCTCAAGCCGGTGCTGTCGTTTTCCTGAAGAACACCAAGAGTCTGCAGATCCGCTCTTTCATCAGCAAGGAGGACGGGACTTACTATTTCAATGGTCTCAGTCCGGATGTGGATTACGAATTAAGAGCGGAGTATCAGGGAATTTCGAGTCCCTCCAAGACCCTGAGTACGTTCGATTCGCGTAAAGAAGCGATTATCAACCTCAAACTGAATAAAAAGTAGCATCGAGCGCCCGGCAGTCTGCCATACGCTCGGCAGCCATTCGGCTACAGCCGCTGTTCAGTGGCTGCCCCCATCGAGCGCATAGACAAACAGTAACGGCGGATTATCGATCTTTTCGTTGACCGGACCCATCACCCCCGCGCCACGCCCCGCGCCGCCCATGAACGCCACGTACTGCTTCCCGTCGATCTCGTACGTGATGGGAGGCGCCATTCCCGTGCGTCCCGTCTGGATCTCAAGCAGCTTCTCGCCTTTGTCGGCACTGTAAGCGAGGAAATGCCCGTCATTGATCACGTGAAAGACGAGGTTCCCGCCGGTGGTCACTGTTCCACCCCCGATGCCGCCGCCGCCATCCGCCCGCCATACCAGCGTGTGCTTCACCGGATCCCATGCCTGCAAACCTCCGCGGACTCCATCCGGCGCAGATGGCCCGACCGCCTGCGCCTTGATCTGCCGCGCTTCCGCACTCGTGCGCACGTCGCCGTTGCTGCCCGGCTTGTATTCTCCGGCGGCCTGATAAATGTAGGGTTGGTACGAAGCCGGAATGTACACCAGCCCGGTATTCGGGTTGAATGACATTGGTGCCCAGTTGTGCGCGCCGCCGCCGGTGGGATACACCGCCACCGGTTCCACATCGTAGTAAGCCTCCGGATTTACCAGCGGCCGGCCGCTGTCATCCAGACCCTTGGCCCAGTTCACTTTCACAAATGGAGCACCGGAAACGAACTGTCCCGATACGCGGTCGATCACGTAGAAGAATCCGTTCTTCGCCGCCTGCGTCAAAACCTTGCGTCTGCGTCCCTCGATCGTGAGGTCGAGTAGCATCAACTGCTGGACGCTGTCGAAATCCCAGTTATCGTTGGGCACCGTCTGGAAATACCATTTGAGCTGCCCCGTCGTGAGATCAACCGCCACGATCGAGCATGTGTACAGGTTGTCCATGTTCTGCGCGCCGCGGAACTTCTGGACCCACGGCTCGGCATTTCCCGTGCCCACATAAACCAGGTTGGCATCGGAGTCGTAGGCGAATCCGTCCCAAACCGCGCCGCCGCCGCCCTTTTTATAGAAGTCGCCGCCCCACGTCTTCGCGGCCGCACGCATCGCCTCGTTCTCGTAAGGCTGCTTTGGGTCCCCAGGAACCGTATAGAAGCGCCACGCGCGGTGCCCCGTCGTAGCGTCATATGCATCGAAGTAACCCCGAGTCTCACCACGATCCCCGCCGGAAACCCCCACGATGACTTTGCCGCCCGCGACGCGCGGAGCCATCGTGAGGTAATGCCCGTCCTGCGTGTACGCAACGCGAGTCTCCCAGATAGGTTTCCCCGTAAGTGCATCGAGCGCAAACATCCGTCCATCGAGACTCGGCGCGATGACCATCTTGTTGTACAGCGCAAGGCCACGGTTCACGATCAGGTTCGTTTGCTCATGAACCGCGCTCTGATTTACCTGCGGATCCCACCGCCAGATCTCCTTGCCGGTGCGGCCGTCCAACGCATACACCACGCTCCACGACGTGATGCCGTAGATCGTGTTGTTCCAGACCAGAGGTGTGGCTTCCTGATTCCCGCCGCCCGCGCCCAATACGTATGTCCACGCCAGGCTAAGACGTTTCACGTTCGAAGTGTCTATCTGTTTGAGCGGGCTGTAACGCGTCTCGCCTTGCGATTTTCCGTAGGTAAGCCAGGAGCCCGGCATCTGGTCGGCGGGCGTGCCCGCTGCCTTCAAAACCGCCGAGTCGATCACGCTCGTCTGCTGTGCGCTCGCCGCGATGGCGCAACTGATCATCAGGATCGCCGCTAACGGGATCGCGCGCCTATGTCGCCAAGTCTGCATGGGAAAACTCCTTCCGATCGAACTCCACCAAAACTGACCGCAGTGTTTTCCGAGTCTACTCGAATCCGGCGCCGAAATCACTCGTCCGCAATGGCCGAGGCGAGTGCGCTAAAATTCTTATCCGTAGCGCATCAAAGAGCGTGCTGCACAGTTGCGATAGGGGAATTGCCGATTGCACAATAGCTTCATGCGTACGGTGGCCATGGCGGCAATGATGTTGTGGGCCGCAAGCCCCGCTCCAACACAGCAACTGAATCATCCCGCAACCATTTCAGGGCACCCGAATCTCAACGGTATCTGGCAGGCCCTGAACACCGCCTATTGGAATTTGGAAGGCCATTCAGTCGAAGGACTGAGTAAGGATTTCTGGCGGCTCGGCGCAATCGCCGTTATTCCGGCGGGACCGAGCGTTCTGCGCGGCGGCGGCGTGATTCCCTACCTGCCGGAAGCCCTCAAGAAGCGCGATGAAAACCGCGCCAAATGGCCGGAAGCGGACCCTGAAGCCAAGTGTTACATGCTGGGAGTTCCCCGGGTCACCTATCAGAATCTTCCGTTCCAAATTTTCCAGGGTGATGGCGATCTCTTGATGGTCTACCCTTTCGCCGCCACCAACCGCATCATTTACATGAAGGACCATTCGGATCTGCCGGTCGACTCATGGATGGGCCGGTCGAACGGATCTTGGGAAGGCGGCGTGCTCGTGGTCACCACCACTTCACAGAACGGCCAGTCATGGCTCGATCGCGCCGGAAACTTTGCTTCCAACCAACTGAAGGTTACAGAGCGCTTCAAACTCCTGGACGGCAATCACCTCTGGTATGAGGCCACCCTCGAGGATCCGCAGACGTTTTCGCAGCCATGGACGATCGAGATGCCGTTGTATCGTCTAATCGATAACAATGCGCAACTGCTCGAGCATAAATGCGTTCCTTTTACCGACATGCTGCTGTATCATGACCTCCTCGATCCACGGCCATGAGCATTCTCATCGAAGGGTGAACCTGAACGAAGACGGATTAGGCGGGGACTTGAGCCGCCTTCTGACAGGTCTTCAACAGCCCGGGGCCGACCAGCGGGAGGCACGCGAAGCCTACAAGCTGGAATGGTTTTCCTTTTCCTTGGAGCGGTTTTGGTTTATGCCTGACCGACGCACACGATTGATCGCCGACCAACGGGAGGCGCAAACAGAGTCGCCGAAGTAGTTCCCACGGCGTAGCCCAGCCCGATAAACGCGCCGCGTTTGCCGTTAGCCTGAGTCACAACCATACGGACAGCACAAGGCCGGTCCATCCGGAATACCGGCAAGTCTGCAAGGATGCGCACGGAAATGGCGGTCTCGGCATCCCGATACTGGCGTCTGTACCACGAAGGTGATCCGGCCAGTCTCGAACGCAATCGGCAGTAGCAACGCCTCCGCGATCAGAACGGGAAGCTGATGAAATCTGTTGCTGGAATCCGGAAAGTAAACTTGCGCGGGCTGCAAGAAGTGGATGCGCTATTCGTGCATATGGCGGCAGCTTTCAATCTGGGGCGCCTTCCCCGCCTGTAAGCGGCGGCCACCGCCTGAGTGGCGGACCGAAACGGGCTCAAATTGCCCGTTCCGGTCCGATGATGGGCGGTTAGGCTGCCAACTTCGCTGATTCTCGCTCGGCATTTCGTTGGATCGGAAGTCAACCGCTTGAGACCCAACTCTTTTCAACAACCTCTTGTCTATAGGCTAGAGAGCTGCGATTGCACACTGCAAGGAAACGCGGCGCGCGGTGAGAGAGCCGCCTGCCGCTCCTTCGACTCTCACCGTCAGCCTCAGAAACAGAAAACGCGGGGGGCCCGGCTACGGGCGCAGGACCACGAGTGGGCCGGTCGTGCTGCGTACGGTGGTGAAAGAATCAAAAAGTTGGTTGAGAAATGCCGGTGGTTTCGGGTGCGGCTGCTTGTTCGTGTGCGGCGGCGGCGTAGGTGGCGGCCCAGGGTCGGGGGTAGTGGGTGGAGGCAAACCCGGGCCGGGGTCTCCGGCGCCAGGACCTGGCCCATTCGGTACCCATTGTTGAGCGACTTCAGAACCAGATTTCCAACCCGTACCAGAGTTGTCGGTAGGGTCGCTCTTTTCCAGCGCGGTGCTGACGACACCCCTTGGAGGCTTGTGTAGAAGAAGAGTGCTGCTCTGTTGATTGACCGTGGATGCCGTACTCAACGCGGCTTTCACGTTGGCAAACACGTCCAGGGGGGAAATTGGTTTCGGTGGCGGCGCTTGAGTGGCCGGCGTCTGAGCAGCCATTGGTGTGTTATTCACTACTGCCTCAGCAAGTGAAGTCGTTAGGTCTGTCGATCCGATCATCTTCGATCTCCCTTTCTCTCTTACGTGTTAGTTATCGTCGGAATTCCGCTCGCGGTGCTCTATTATTTCCCAGCGGATCAAAATGAGGCCGGGCAAGCCCAGGCCATTGCCGAACTGGGGACAGATCAACTTCGGCCAACAGTGTATGCGCGGTTAACACGCTGATCCCAGGCACGGCCGTAAGATCGATACCGAATCTACGGTAGAGATGGCCGCGCAGATCGAAGTTCGGCTCGTTCGTATACAGGCTCCTTCGGTGCACTTTGGGTTGCGGCAGGGGGTTTTGATTGCGCGTCGACTGGCTTTGAACGCATTCAATTGCTCCCCAATTTCTCGATCACGCAGGTTCATTTCATTCAACGCTCTTTGCATCCTCAAGATGTGACTCGAACCCGACAGGATGAGGCTGTCGCGGTGGCGCACAAGCGATGAAGGGCCCAAACCTGATCCCCAGGGCGGAACGACGGCCGCAGCATTCACACTGAATGCAGGCGGCGTAACAATCGCCAATCCGACACATCGGTGCGCCGCCCGGGAACATTCTGGTAGTAGCAGGCGTTCACCAGGGACGGTCTTAGCTGTCGCCAGCCTCCGGCTCTCCGATTCTACCTCGCCAACTGCCTCCGTGTTCCTTGCTGATCTGAGCGACTCGCGTCGCTCTCCGGGTTGTATGAGACAAGAGTGATGAACCCCGGTCCAACCGTTGGGTGCCATAATTACTAGTAAGATAAGGAGTCAAACCGATGCGCAGCAGATGGCTGAAAATCCTGGCGAGCGCCGCAATCCTAATGGCGGTGGAGTTACCCCTTGTGGCGCATCATTCGTTTTCCGCGGAGTTCGACCAGAATAAGAAAGTGACGCTCGAAGGCACAGTCGTCCAAATGGAATGGGTGAATCCCCATTCGTGGCTCGTGATCGATGTGCCCAAGGCAGACGGCGCGATGGAACGGTGGCGGCTCGAGGGCGGATCGCCCTCCGTATTGCTGCGTTTGGGCTGGAACAGAAATTCGTTACCGGCCGGAACCAGGATCAAAGCCACAGCCTTTCAGGCCAAAGACGGCTCTCTACGCGGAAGCGCGCGCGATATCGAGTTCCCCGACGGCAAGAAAATGGGTCTCGGCGGCTCGGGCAGCACCGACGCAGAAAAATAACAACCGTCCGCGGACTTAATGCTACAGGATGTGAGTATCTAACGTGGCTATGGGTTGAATTCCGGGAACGATCTTTTTGGCCAGCCGTTTATCGTGAGTGAGAAACAAATCCACGCGCGCTTCTGCCGCGCAAGCAAGGTGGATCGCATCGCCCGAGCTGATGCCTCTTTGTGCCTGGATTTCGCCAAAGATTTCCGCGGTTGAGAGTTTAAATTCGAGCAGGCGCAGGTCCGGTGATCGAAAGAATGCTCGCACTTCAGATATCTCGTCCCAATGTTGCGTCCGGTTTGGACCGGCGAGCACCTCACCTACAGTAAATACACTTGTACAGAGCGTATCACCATGCTCCTCCATACGTTGAGTAATTGCGGCTACCTTAGGCTTGAACTCTTTGTGGTCTTCGAAAAAGTAGGCGAAAAGCATTGTGTCCCGACGAGGCTCATCGGGAGTAGCCTTCACGCTCCTCCTTAATTGCCCGCTCAGATCCGCCCAACTCCTTATAAACGTCTCTTAGGACGCCGCATGTGACGCCATGACTTCTCGTTTTCCAGGCAAACCTCGTCAATCAACTCCGTATCCAGCATTAGTTCCTGTCTCAACTTCACCGTCCACGGCCGGGTGTATGCCTTGGGATCGTCAATCGTTATTTCGATTTCGAGTGTTCCGTACGACGGGCGGCGAATCCGTTCCGTCATCGTAGCGGCGCTGGTCATCAATGCGCCCGCCATGTCGATCCACAGGTCGTCCCGGAAACCATTGGTTCGGACTACGAGCGTGTCGCCGTCCCAGGTGCCGCTGGAGTACCCATTCCAGGAGGGAGTCGGATCGGCAGGCAGCGGCCGTCCGTCAGTGAAGATCTGCCGGTACATGGCGTTGACCTCATAGAGCAGCAGCAGCAAACGCGGAGTGTGCACGGCCTTGGTCAAATGCGGCATCACCCAGGTCCGCGGCGGATTGTCCGGCAGGCAGCGCACATGGGGATCGTCTTTCGCAGACCTCTTCTTTACCAACGCGGCCGCCCAGGGCTGATAGGGAAGACCTCCGGTGAAATCGCGTCCAATATCGAGCGCGAGCGGCGATCCCCCGATCTCCGTGCCGCAAAACAGGCCCGTGTCCGGCATGCATCGATTGATCACAGCGGCGTGCCAGATCCCTGAGAAGTCCGGTTTTCCGTCGGACAGCCGGGGCGCCGGAGCCGTCAGGTCCGGGCCCCCGCCGGCCCTTCGCGGAACATTGGCCGTTGGGTAGTGAATCCACTGTGCCATGGCGAGAGCCGGCGTCCCGAACGCGGCCAGGATGAGCGAGAGCACGTACCGACGCCTCCTTCGATTCTGTCGTTCGCCGCTCTCTGTTGGATGCATTGCGCCCTCCTCCACCAAATTCCCCGTCCCGGTGTGTCGCGGCGGCTCCTTTATTCTCCGCTAACACCTCGCCCGCACCCCGGTACTCAGGTTCTCGACCATTGTATTGCTCTACCGGGACTGCGGCCACCGCACCAGCCTTGACCCACCACGTTGGCGCCCTTGACAGCCGTTGTCATATTTGACAACATAGGGCGGAAGGGATCAATTAGTCTCGGCCAATGAGCCGAAAAACACGGCCGGTTTCCTGGATCAAGGCGGCACTCAAAAAATTCGAGAGGTTCCCGGAAGGGGCAAAGTCTATTTGTCTGGCTGCCCTGACCATCGCGGCGGAAGGCGGCAGAGCCGACATTGCGAAGCCTATACGCGGTCTGGGATCGGGCTTGTTCGAGATCGCGTTACCCTTCAAAGGCGATGCATTCCGCGTTGTCTACGCGGTACAACTCGCCGAGGAGATCTGGGTGGTTCATGCGTTCCAGAAGAAATCAACGCAGGGCATCAAGACGCCGCAACGCGAAATCGACCTTACAAAGGACCGTTTGAAGAGATTGAAGGAGATGCTGCGATGAAAAGCGAAAAGCTGGAAGTGTTGCGGGGAAGCGGCAATGTATTCCGAGACCTCGGACATAAGAACGCGGATGCGGAGCAATTCAAGGCTATCCTGGCCGCCGAAATTGTCAAGGCGCTCGACCGGGAACACCTCACCGTGCGCGCGGCATATGATCGAACTGGCGTTGCGGCTGCAGACTTCTCGCGCATCCGTAATGCGGAACTCGGGCGGTTCACCGTGGACCGCCTCATGTCGATCATCAACCGGCTAGGCTCGCGGGTCGACGTGAAGGTGCGTGTGCGTCGTGCGGGAGTGGTCGGGCAAGAGGCTCGGCTGTAGTCGCGCAAGAGGCTCGCTTGAAAGCGAAGCTATGCTTCCGGCCGCGCAACTCGCACGAGCCTCAACCCCAATCTGCTATTTCGTCGGGGACTGCCCTCCTTGCGAGGCCATCCATTCGTAAAGATGGCGTACGCCACGGAGATCCGCGCCGGGACCCTTGATTTGTGGGAAATCTTTCTGATGAGAGGTCAGGTCTACGCGCTGCGCCGCCTCGTCGGCCGAAACACCTTGTCTGCGAAGCGTCGCAACCTGAGTCATCACGTCTTTGAGATAGCTCTGAAATGCGGTGATGTGTTCTTTGTCCCCGAACGGAGTACCGTGTCCCGGCAGGATCAACCCAAAGTCGAGGCGCTTGAGAGCATCAAGTGTCGTGATCCACTCGTCGATGAACGCGTCGCCCATATAGGCGATTCCGGTTTCCATCAAATCGCCGGTACAAACGAGTCGCTCCTTAGGAAGATAGACCACGGTGTCGCCGGCGGTATGACCCCGTCCAAGGAAAAGAAGCTGAATCTCGCGCCCGCCTTTGTGGAGTATCAATTTTGAATCGAACGTGACATTAGGTGGAGTAGGCTTGATCTCATGAAGCTGCTGTAAAGTAGTCTGGGCCGCCTGCAACTGCTTTTGAACCTCAGCCTTCTTAGCCGGGTCGTCCGTCGCGGCAGCTTGCTTGGTTAAAGTTTCGATCAGGCGAGGTACCCTGGTTCCTTGGGACGTTAGGTAAGGTTCGCGGTTCAGGATATTGAAATTGAGTATCGCCGTGCGCACAAACTCCTGAGCTATGATGTCGACATTCGGTGCGAAAACCGAGTTTCCGTCCGTGTGATCGTAGTGGAAATGCGTGTTCACCACATACCGGACTGGTTTATCTGTAATTGCCTTGACATCTTCCAGTAGCGCTCTGGCGCCCGCAGGGGTGGTGCCGTCATCCACAACAAGAACGTCGTTATCGTTGACGATAACCGTGTCATTGCTACCGCCCCCTCCGACCGCATAATAGACACCATCGGCGATTTTCTGAAACCGGTAAGTCTTGCCTTGAACGACCGGATAGGGCGACGCCGCATCTTGGCCAGGTGCTTGGGCTCTTACGCTACCGGCTAACCCAACCAGCAAGGTCGCCATCACGAATAGAACTGCATTTACCTTCATAGTTTCTCCTTAAGGCACAACTCGCACTGAACCATCACTCTGGACGCACTATTCTATCTTTTCAGCGTTGTCTGAACGAGCCTGTCGGCCCGGTCCGCCTGCTCGAGTGTGCGGCACAGCGTGATGACTTCCTCGAACTGACTTGCAGGAATGGGCAGCCCTGGAGTGACCGGACGCATGCGGCGAACCTCCTCATCGAAGTTCCAGATAAACTCACGGCCTGTGCCCTGCTTCGTGTAACTCTTGCCGTCTTTGGTAAAGATCGTAATACGAGGACCGAACAGGGTCATTTCATGCGACGGAATAATTGTCACGCGGTTCATTAGCTGCAGCACTTCCGGAGGGTCCGGAGTGCCGGCAAGCATCGGATAGCCACGCTTCACTGCTCCGTATGCAGTGAAATAGCGTGTCCCTCCCGGCCGTGCTTCCCCAATATCTTCCCGCAGCGTTGGAAACGCCGGGCTGGGATATTGCGTTTCGAGCCAATTGCTCACAACCTCTATGCGGTCGATATCCTGGAAATGAATGTTGCGCTCCTCGCACAATCGGGCCGTTATATCGATGGGGGCAATGTTATAGCCGGGAATCGAGTAGATCCGGTAGAGTGTCTCGAGGAAGATCCAGTTCTTGCCCAGTCCAGCAGTAATCTTATCAAGACTGGCGTGATTGTCTCCTGTGAAGCTGTACCTGAGTTCACCGCCATTGTTGCCGGTATAAGCATAGTAAAATCCCGCCCTTCCTTCCAAGGACGTGTCCCCCGCACGATGCCCCTGTCTCGCCAAGGAGACGGCCAACATTGCATTCCGCGCGGCAGCCCCTTCTCTCAAGGAACGGCTCTCCAGGTTTCCGCCGCCGAGATTCACGCACAAACTGATCGTGGCGTTGATCTGGTCTTGAGTAAAACGCAAAATCTTCGCGGCTGCTACCGCTCCGCCGAAAACGCCGAATACCGGGCTCGCGTGAAAGCCGCGCGCCATCACGGTCGGAATGAAATCGGCGGACATGCGTTCGGAGACTTCATAACCGGCCACCATACCGGTAATGAACTCTCGTCCGGAGGCGCCCGTCGCTTCGGCGGCAGCCAGCGCAGCGGGAATGATGCTGACGGCTGGATGAGTGAGCATACGAAATGTGTCCCACTTGCCGCCCGCCTGCGCCATCTCCGAATTGGCAAAGGCTGCTCCACCCTTCGTCACCTTAGCGCCGTTGACCAGAACAGTCGCGCCGTTTCGCACCCCGGCTTCCTCCTCGGTTACCAGCCTTACGGCCTCCAGGCCCGCCGGCATTTTAGAGCCAATCAGCACGGAGGAGAGTGTTTGCAGCGTAATGCCCTTTGCACGATCGACTACTTCAGGCGGAAGGTCCTCATACCGCAATCCCTCCACCCATCCGGCAAATTGCCGGCTCAAAGATTTTGCTGAGGCCTTTTCCCTACTTGGCGCCGCCTGTTCTTGCGGGCCCGCAACGAGGGGTAGGACTCTCGAGATCGCGGCAGCCTGCCCGGCGGCGAGCCCTGTCCTCCGAAGTAAGTCGCGCCGCGATAACGAACATTTCACGCTCTCCACGTCTTTATCCTCCTAAATAGAGGTCGCCCTCAAAGCGCCTGCTCCTGAATTCCATCGCGCCTTAGGATCATGGCCTTCGCAGGCATTATGCCACTCTCTATCTACCGATTTCCAAGAATTGTATAAAATGTAGTCGCAGACCGTCACCGTGTCAATCCACCCAAACGAGTAGTACAAACGCTTACCCGGGCATAACACTTGGTCCGGCCGGAGACAGCATCAGAAGTACACATTCTTCTTACCCGCGGAGCACTTACCCAACGGAGCGGTTGACTCTCCGGTGAGCGAGACCTATACTCGCAAGCTGAGCGAGAAATGCACCGTTTCGAAATTCTGATTTCATTGACGGCTATTTCGGTTCTCAGTCTATTCGCCCAGAGCGAGCGAGGAACCATTACCGGAACCATCGCCGATCCTACCTCTGCAGTGGTAGCGAATGCACAGGTTGAGGCACGGAACGTAGCTACGGGAGCAGTATTCGACGTGGCCAGCACTCCCACGGGAAATTACACGCTCGCCGAACTGCCGCCTGGAACTTACGAAATGTCAGTTACGGTGCCCGGATTTAAGAAATACATTCGAGCAGGTCTGACCATCGAGGCAACCCAGATCATCCGTATCGATGTACGCCTCGAAGTGGGAGAATCCGCCGAAACCGTCACTGTCCAGGCCGATGCTTCATTGCTAAGAACCGAAAGTGGCGATGTGAGCCATGTGGTCAGCGAGCAATATCTGATCGATCTTCCAATTGTCGGCGCAGGTCCCGATCAGGCTGGGGGAGTGGGCATTCGAAACGCCTACAACGAAGTACTGATGATTCCCGGGACGTATTATATTCCGGATGTTTCTTTACGAGTGAATGGCGCGCCAAGTAATTCCGAAACCGTTCGCGTCGATGGCCAGAACGCGACGAACTCGAATACCACCCTCACACCACAGATGTCCCAGCCCAGCACCGAGGCGATGCAGGAGTTCGTGGTTCAAACGAGCAATTATGCGGCGGAATACGGACAGGCCGGAGGTGGCGTGGTCGTTATGACAACAAAGTCCGGCACGAATCAATTTCACGGGTCCGCGTATGATTACTTCGTCAATGAAATTTTCAATGCCGGACAGCCCTTTACGGATGCTCCAGCAGGGGCCGGAAACCCGAGGCAGCGCGCAAGACGCAATGATTACGGGTTTTCCGCCGGAGGCCCGGTCTGGATTCCGAAACTCTACAATGGGCACGACAAGACTTTCTTTTTTTTCAATTTCGAGCAGTACCGCGAAACGTCCACGGCTATCCAACAGGAGACGGTGCCGACGGCCGCGTATAGGCAAGGGAATTTCGCAACGGCAATGATCGGCAACCCTATCGGAACAGACCCGCTGGGACGCCCGATTTTTCAAGGCGAGATTTACGATCCGAACACCACCCGATCCGTTAACGGGCAATCCATTCGAGATCCGTTTCCGGCAAACGCGATCCCCGCGGACCGCTTTGACCCGATTGCAGTAAAGATTCAGGGCTTCTTTCCTGCGCCGATCGGCTCAAATGCCAACGCCGTAGTGAATAATTTCACTGTTGCCGCGGGGAACAAGACTGTCGATAGTCTTCCTTCCGTCAAAATCGATCAGCTACTTGGATCGAGGGCAAAGATAGCATTTTTCTATAGCGGCGGCCGGCTTTATAAGACGTTGGACAATCAGAGGGGCAATGCCGATGGGTTGCCCGACCCCATCACGTCAAATACGGGTATCAAGACACCGAATAATCTGTATCGGCTAAATTACGAGCATACTCTCACCCCAACAGTTCTCTTGCACTTCGGAGCAGGATTCCAATGGCTGGATTTTGGAATACCGTCGGTAACGGCGGATGGTTCCAGGCTGACGAACTACAATGCTGCTCAGGCGATCGGCTTACAAGGCGCCGTCGTAAATCGATTCTTTCCTCCAATGTCGGGGTTGTGCGTCGCCGGTGCTCCGGCACGCTCCTGTACCGGTCAGGGCGGGATGATCAGTATCGGTTCGAGTTCAGGTCAGCAGGCATATACGGAGCGGCCGGATTTTGACGCCAGCCTGACCTGGGTGAAGGCAAACCACACCTATAAGTTCGGCGCTGAAATTTTCACGGAAGGATATCCTTCCGTCAGTCTCACCAATGTGAGCGGAAACTACGGATTTAGCTATGCTCAAACCAGTCTCCCCTACCTGAACGGCGCGACACTTCAAGGTGTCACTCCCGGCTTTGGCTATGCCAGTTTCCTGCTCGGCAGTGTGAATCAGGTCAGCATCGCAAATCCGATTACCAGCCGGCTCGGAAAGAAGTCACTCGGGATATATGCGCAAGATTCCTGGAAGGTGACGCGGAAGCTTACTCTGGATTATGGTATCCGATACGATTATTCAACGTATTTGCAGGAACAGTATCGTCGCGATCCGTTCTTTTCCCCCTCTACGCCGAATCCAGCGGTCGGGAATATCTTAGGGGCTATGATCTTTGATGGGAGCGGGCCTGGTCATTGCAATTGCAATTTAGCCAAAAACTACCCGCTCGGGATTGCGCCGCGTCTGGGCATCGCCTACCAGTTGATACCGAGGACAGTCCTCCGAGGAGGATTTGGAATCGTTTATGCGGGCACTGAGGCCGGTAATGGCGCGACGACGGCCTTGGCGAACTCCTCGAATACCGTGACAGCTCCGAGCTTTGGTCTGCCGGTAACCACTCTCTCGGTTGGCATACCCGCCGCATTCGATCCACTGCCCTATCCAACCTACAATCCATCGCTTTATAACATCAGCGCGACTCCAGTTGCACTAACCGCCCCGTTTTTGGATCCCAATGCGGGAAGGCCTCCCAGGCAGTATCAGTGGAGTATCGGCGTAGAAAGGGAAATCTTAAGGGATCTTGCGGTGGATCTTTCCTATATTGGGAACCGCGGTATTTGGTGGTATTCTCCGGCACTGGTCAACCTGAACGCGATTCCCGCGCAGCGGCTATCAGCGGCGGGGATCAACATCAACAACCCTTCGGACGCCGCCTTGCTGACGCAACCATTAAACTCCCCGGCCGTAGTGACGCGCGGTCTGAATATCGCGCCGTATCCGGGCTTCCCGATGAGCCAATCGCTCGCGCAGGCGCTACGGCCATTTCCGCAATTCACAACCATACCGGCGTATTGGTCCCCGCTGGGCGACACCTGGTACAACTCCCTGCAACTGAAGGCCACGAAGCGCCTTTCCCACGGAGTGACGGCGCTTAGTACTTTTACCTGGTCCAAGAGTGAAACCTTGGGGGTTGAAACCAACGCACCCGCCGCTGCCGGAAGTGCCGTGGTAAATGACGTATTCAACCGGCCTAACAACAAATTCCTGTCCGCGTTCGACCAACCATTTCAGTTCACATTTGCGCTCACTTATGTCACGCCGCGTCTGAAGGTAAACAGAGCGCTCTCCTGGACTCTGCGTGAATGGAGCTATGGAGCGTTTCTACGGTACGCCAGTGGTTTACCGATTGAAGCACCTCTAGCCAACAATAACCTCAGCGCGCAACTGTTCCAAACGACATTTGCCAATCGCGTTCCTGGCCAGCCTCTCACCACCGTCGATCTGAATTGTCATTGCTACGACCCGCAGAAGACCTTCGTCTTGAATCCTGCCGCCTGGACAGACCCCCTCCCGGGCCAATTCGGAGCCTCGCCGGCCTATTACGGCGACTATCGCGCACAAAGACGGCCGGTTGAGAATATGAGTCTAGGCCGTACCTGGAGCCTTAAGGAGCGAGTGAAATTGAGTATGAGAATCGAGTTTGGCAACATATTCAATCGAGCCCTCTACAACGACCCGACCAGTACCAATGCCAAGGCGACGCAGACCAATCTTCCGAATGGAAATACCGGATCAGGTTTTGGATACATCAACGCGACAAGTAAAAACCTGAGCTCCGTTGCTCCGGTCAGTCTTTCACCTAGATATGGCACCCTAGTCGGCAGGTTTACATTCTAACTGCCGGCGGGATAGAACTAAGTTCAGCAAAGACATATAGCGAATTACTCAATGACTTCAAGGGTTAGCGGCGCCTGTCTTTTTATCTCTTTGACTGCGGCTGCTCTATGTGCTCAGAGCGCAGGCAACCCAGCAGAAGGTCCCGGGCTGTTTCGAGCCAAATGTGTGGCCTGTCACGGTGTCCAAGGAAACGGCGGCGGAGGCGGTGTCGATCTCTTGCAAGGAAAATTCAAGAGGCCATCTTCGGATTCGGACATTCTCGGCTACATCCGAAACGGTATACCTGGAACCGCCATGGACAAAGTGGATATGCCGGAATCCGAAGCTCGCAAAATTGTCGAATATATTCGCCTTCGCGCTCAATCGCACTATGCAAACGAAGTGACTGGGGACGCCTTTCGTGGCAAAACGGTTTTCGAAGGGAAGGGCGGGTGTCGCCGTTGCCATTCGATAAAAGGGAGCGGCTCGCATTTTGGTCCGGACCTGAGCGATATCGGCGGCAGCCGCAGTCCGGCGGAGATTGAGCGTTCGATCGTCGACCCGGACGCGGAGATCTTACCGCAGAACCGGATTGTAGAAGTTGTCCCGCGCAACGGTAAGCCGATTGTTGGCCGTCAATTAAATCAGGACAGCTTTACAGTTCAGATCGTGGACACAAACGATCGATTGCTGACATTCGAACGCCCTTCACTGACCGAGGTGAAGATCCTTATGAAGTCGCCGATGCCTTCCCAAAAGGGTACGCTTTCGTCTGTTGAGATTGCGGACGTAGTCACTTACCTCGCAGCCCTGAAGGACCGGCAGAGGGAGGCCAGCCGATGAAGAGAGTTATCTATGTTATCGCCGCGCTAAGTACCATTTCGGCTATAGCCCAGCAGGCAAGCTACCGGCGCATCACAGAAGCTGCCGGAGAGCCGCAGAACTGGCTGACATATTCTGGTTCTTACAACGGCCAACGGTATAGTGCCCTATCCCAGATCACACCGGAAAACGTTAAGAATCTGGAGCTACAGTGGGTGTATCAGGCCAAGTCACTGGAAAAATACGAAGCGACTCCGCTGGTGGTCGACGGAATCATGTACACCATCCAGAATCCGGATGACGTGGTTGCTCTGGATGCTGCGACTGGCAGAGTCTATTGGACCTATTCCTGGCCGCCGGCCTCAACCGCACGACCCTGTTGCGGGCGTTTGAGCCGTGGGCTTGCGATTCTCGATAACACTCTTTTCTTGGCTACAATCGACGCGCGGTTGATCGCAATTGATGCCAAGAGCGGAAAAGAGCTGTGGAACGTAATTGTAGGGAGGCCCGAGGCCGGATACGCGATGACGCTCGCGCCTTTGGTGGTGAAGAACAAGGTCATTGTGGGAGTTGCAGGTGGCGAATACGGAATTCGCGGCTTTATCGATGCATATGATGCGAAGACCGGCGATCGAGCCTGGCGCTTTTACACCATTCCTGGCCCCGGTGAGAAGGGGCACGAAACGTGGTCGGGCGATTCGTGGAAAATAGGAGGCGCTCCGGTTTGGGTAACCGGCACGTACGATCCGCTCTTAAATCTGACTTATTGGGGGATCGGAAATGCGGGCCCGGACCGGAATGGAGACGACCGGCAGGGAGACAATCTTTACTCAAGTTCCGTAGTTGCTCTCGATGGGGATACCGGGACGTTGAAATGGTATTACCAGTTTTCTCCTCACAACGAATACGACTACGATGCGACTGAGATTCCCGTATTGCTGGACACCGAGTGGCAAGGCCGGCA
>JAFAWA010000390.1 GCA_019242155.1 Terriglobia bacterium
CGGCGTATTGAAAGACGGCGATTTTGCCGGAAGCAAATCGCGTATCGTCGCGCAGCGGCGGCTTTTCCGGAATCTGCAGTTCCGTATTCGAATCGACGGGCGGCAGGGTCACAAAATTAGGAGCGGGGGCTCATTCACCATACTATCTGATCTTTCACACACTTTGCCGGAGCCTATCCAGGAAGTGAAACAGAGAGATACCTACGACGGCGTTTAACGCTGCGATAATAACGGTCCGCTGCCACTCAAACGTCAATTGCTGGGCAAGCAAGGCGCGCGCCATCACCCAGTAGAAGAACTGATGAAATACAAAAAAAAAGAAGGCCAGCAGAAATCGGATTACGGCGTTGTCCACGTCGAAACGGACTCCGACCGACGCGGCGAAATATCCCACCAAAGTCTTGTCGATGCCGAACATTCCGAGCGGGTTTTTAGAGAGCGAATCCTGCGCCAAGCCGACTAGCGCGCCCGCGATGAGCCCACGCACGGGACTGCGGCGCATCAACGCAAAGTATACCACAACGAGCAGCGGCATCTCGAGAAAGCCGAGGAACTGAAAGAAGAGAGGGACATACACCTGGAAGAGGATGGCCGCGAGCGGCACCGTCAGCATGACCCAGAACCGGAAGCGGGAGACCTGTCCTTCGCGCTGACTGTTCAGAAGAATGCGTTCGGTGTCGGAGTAGCTCATTCTTCGTGCGGGCGTTGAGCGACGTCGTCGGAGACGGGAGCGGGAGGTTTGGCACCGGGAACTGTCGGCTGCGCCGCGGGCGTGAGTGTCCGGGAGCCGGCGGCCGGGGCCTGTACGGCGGGAGTCTGGGGTGCGTTCGGACCCGGAGGCGATGCAGTATTGCCCGCGGATGCCGGCTTCCCCGGCCCCTGATTGCCGGATCCAGGCGCTTGCGCGACAGCCGGTATGGGCCGGGCATTGAAGTTGGGCGGTTTTTCTCCGACACCGCTTTCGCCGAATTTGTGGTTCTGCGCGTCTCCTATGGCCTTGTATTGCGCGCGCAGGCGGTCGGCTTCGGTTCCGGCGGAACTCCCCGGGGTAGCGGC
This sequence comes from Terriglobia bacterium, assembly GCA_019242155.1. GTDB lineage: Bacteria > Acidobacteriota > Terriglobia > Bryobacterales > Bryobacteraceae > PSRJ01. The sequence goes on from JAFAWA010000390.1 coordinate 1,057, forward strand.
CTGCTGATCCGAAGCCGCCGGCCCGGGAGCGATATATACGGGTTGGCCCGCCGCCGGCTCATCGGGAATGGCCTGGTGCACGCCCTCGGTCACGATGAGCACATCTTCGAGGCCGCGCTGCATGCCGCTCGGCTCGATGTAGATCTCCTGAAACGGCTGCCCCGAACGAACGGCTTTGATCACGCCCACGGGAAAGCCGCGCGGAAACACCCGGTCGTCGCCCGAAGTGTAAAACCACTCGCCGGCCGTGAGCTTCTCTTCCGCCGGGACGTAGTCCACCTTGCAGATGGGAGTTCCTTGCCCTTTCAAAGTGCCCCGCACCATACCCTTTTGCGAGATGACGCCGGCGGCAAAATCGGGATCGGTGATGAGGAGCACCTCCGATGCCGTAGGATAGGCCGCGATTACTTTGCCCACGATTCCATCCGGCGTTACTACCGCCATGCCTCGCTGCACTCCGAACCCCGAGCCGCGGTCGACGAACACGACTTTGGAATTGGCGCTCGCGCCCGTCGCGATTACGCTCGCGGCCAAGGTTTTGGACGGGGTGCGCGCCTGGAACACGGCCAGCGCTTTGGCGCGGTCCGCCGTGCTCAACTCGTTTTTCAGAAAAATGTTTTCGAGCTTCAGGCGGTCGACTTCGGTCTGCAATCGCCGGTTCTCAGCGTGCGTGTCTCGGAGCAGGACGTAATCCCGAAGGAAGCCGATGCTTCCGCCGCGCATCGCATCTGCCACCCGCGCGAGCGGCGTCACGGCCGAAACCGTCCAGACGCGGATCATGCGGACATTACGGTCATTTTTTACCTGCCAGGCTAATAGAACGAGCTGACCAAATATCACGAGCAGCAGCACCGTGATATTGCGGTAGCGATTGAGAAACGTCTCCATTGCGCGGGGTTGGCCGAAGGAATTGTATCTTACAGGCCGCGAGCGGACCCCCTCCGTGGTCCTACGCTCTCCTATCAGTCTATCGAAATCTTTCGCAATAGCCGGAAGTCGCTTAGCATGCGGCCGGTGCCCAGCACGACTGACGCCAGCGGATCATCCGCAATGGAAACCGGCAGTCCGGTCTCTTCGCGAATGCGTTTGTCGAGATTCTTGAGCAAGGCGCCGCCCCCGGTCAGCACGATGCCGCGATCACTGATATCGGCGCTCAATTCCGGCGGCGTTCGCTCGAGCGCGACGCGGATGGCGTTCACGATGGTGGCCACCGATTCCGAGAGCGCTTCGCGAATCTCGCTGTCGTCGATGGTGATCGTGCGGGGCACCCCTTCAATCAGGTTGCGGCCCTTGATTTCCATGGTGAGAGGCTTATCCAGCGGGTAGCCCGATCCGATTTCAATTTTGATCGTCTCCGCGGTGCGTTCGCCGATCAGCAGGTTGTACTTTCGCTTCAGATACTGCATGACGGCATCGTCCATCTCGTTGCCCGCAACGCGCACCGACCGTGAGTACACGATGCCGGAGAGCGAGATTACGGCGACGTCCGTGGTACCGCCGCCGATATCGACCACCATGTTGCCGGAGGGTTCCGTAATCGGCAGGCCCGCGCCGATCGCGGCCACCATGGCCTGCTCGACCAGGTGCACCTCGCTCGCTTTGGCGCGATAGGCCGAATCCATTACGGCGCGCTTCTCGACCTGGGTAATCTCGCTCGGCACGCCGATTACGATGCGGGGGTGGACCAGCATTTTCCGCCCGTGCGCCTTCTGAATAAAGTAATTCAGCATGCGCTCGGTTACTTTGAAATCCGCGATTACCCCGTCTTTCATCGGCTTGATCGCCACGATATTACCGGGGGTGCGCCCCAGCATTTCCTTGGCTTCTTTGCCGACCGCTTCGACCTCTCCCGTGTTTTTGTTGATGGCGACAATCGAGGGCTCGTTTACCACGATGCCCTTTCCCTTGGCGTAGACCAACGTGTTCGCTGTTCCCAGGTCGATGGCGAGATCGGAGGAAAACAGGCTGAAGAGGGAGCGCAAATTCATTTGTATTTGAGGTTCACTGCTAGGCTGGACGTACCTTGGGCATTCGGAACCGAACCCATCTGCATAGTATCATACGGCTTTACAAATCCCAGTAGAAATCGGGAGCACTCTTGGCGCAAATCTACGCGTTCCAACCTTTCCGATATACGGACAAAGCCGGACCGGTGGAGAATCTGGTCACGCAGCCCTACGACAAGATTTCGCCCGAGATGCAGAAACGCTACCTATCGCTCAGCCCCTACAACCTGGTGCGCATCATTCTGGGCGAGGCCAAACCGGAAGACACCTCGTCCGCGAACGTTTACACTCGCGCGGCCGGTTATCTGAACGATTGGATCGGATGCGGCATACTGGCTCGCGACCCCGCGGCGGGCGTGTTTCCCTATTTTCAGGAGTTCACGGTTCCGGATACGGGCGAGCGGCTGGTTCGCAAAGGGTTTATCGCGCTTGGAGCAGTTGAGGATTATAGCGCCGGCGTGGTTCACCGGCATGAGCAGACGCTCTCCGGCCCGAAGAAGGATCGTCTGGAACTGCTGCGGCACACGCACGCGCACTTCGGCCAGATATTCATGCTCTATCCCGATCCGGCGGGCGCGGTGGACGCGCTGCTCGACGAAGCCGCCTCGAAAGATCCGCTGATTGAGGCCGCCGATGAGTACGGCGCGGTGCACCGGATGTGGAAGATACCCGATCCGCAGCGTATCCGGCAGTTAATGAGTGACAAGAAGCTGTTGATTGCCGATGGCCACCATCGTTATGAAACGGCGCTGGCGTTCCGCAACGAAAGCCCCGGCCTAGCGGGGGCCGGCCGGGTGATGATGACGTTTGTGAATTTGCACTCGGCGGGACTTAAGATTCTGGCGACGCACCGTCTGGTCCGCGGCCTCGATCGCGGTATGTTTCCGGAGGCTTTCCTCGAGCGGGCAGGCGAAAAGTTCGTACTGACAGAGATCGACTCGGCGGACCGCCTCAAACAGGCTTTGGCGGAACCGTCTGACCAAGTCATCTTGGGCACAGCCATCGGCAGCCGCTTGTACCTGCTTCGAGATCGCGAATTGCGCGGCGAACTGGACGTGCGTGTTTTGCACGAGCGCATGCTCGAGGGCGTTCTCGGAATTAGCGAGGAGGCGGTCCGGAATGAGACAAACATACACTACGTGCGCGGCATAGATGCCGCCATCGAGGCAGCCCGTTCGGGTGCGGCGCAAATCGCGTTTCTGCTACGGCCGACCTCTATTCAACAGGTGGCGGAAACTTCATTCGGCGGCGGAGTAATGCCTCAAAAATCGACCGACTTCTACCCCAAACTGCTATCCGGTTTGACGATTTACAAATTGGACTAAGCCGGAGGAGATTCACCGCACCCGCGTTTCGGTATAATCCGGCTGAGATATGAGCATACGAACGGAACACGTGACTCTCTCTGCCGGTGACGGCACGGAAATGCGGGCATATGTGGCGCGTCCGGAAGGCACGCCGCGCGCGGGGCTGCTGGTATTTCAAGAGGCCTTCGGTGTAAATGGACATATTCGCAACGTTACGGAACGATTCGCCGCCAATGGATACTTATCGGTTGCGCCGGACCTCTATCACCGCACCAGTCCCGGCTTCGAGAGCGGGTATGTCGATACCGCCGCTGCTTTCGAGAACATGCGGGCGCTCACAGAGACCGGCCTCGAGGCCGATATTCGCGCTGCCCATGAGTGGCTGGCTAATGCCGGCGAGCGTCAGATCTGCGCGGTAGGGTACTGCATGGGCGGAAGAGTGGCGACGATGGCGGCCTATACGGTGCCGATTGCGTGCGGCGTCTCCTATTACGGGGGCGGCATCGCTCCGAGCCAGTACAACGGCGGTGTGCTTGACCGTCTCACAGAACTTCAGGCGCCGATGCTGTATTTCTGGGGCGGCTTGGACCACCACATTCCGAAAGAATCGGTACGCATGATCACCGACTCGCTTACCGCGGCGGGTAAGCAGTTCACTAACGTGGAGTTTTCGTTTGCCGACCACGGATTCTTTTGTGATGAACGGACCAGCTATAATCCGCAGGCGGCGGCGTTGGCATGGCCGCTGACGTTATCCTTTTTCGAGCTTCACACGGCAGCCAAGACCCAGCCGGCGGGAGCGTAGACCAGGCGCGCGGGTGAGGGCGTTTTATTTCACTTCGGCTTCGATAGCCTCGAGTTCCTTGCCGGCTTCCGACCATTTTCCTTGCGCCGCAAAATCGCGATAGCGCCTCAGATGGTCGCGCACGCGGGCGATACGCGGATCGGCTCCGGCTGAGGAGGCCGGGGCCGCGGCACTCGTAGCAGCCGGCCCGGGCTGACTCGCCTCTTGAACGAGTTCTTGAGCGCCGGCCGACAACTGTGCCAACGCCTGATCGTAGGTATCTGCGTAGATCAGGCGGTTGCCGACGGCCAGGACCACCTTCTTCAGTTGCGGCATCCGCGCTTCGGTCGCCTGTATATAGATGGGGTCCACATACAAAAACGTATTTCCGACGGGCAGCACCAGCGTTTGGCCGCGCAGCACCTGCGAGCCCTGCTGGTTCCACAGCGAAAGATCCTTCGATATGGTCTGTTCCTGATTGATGCGCGCCGCGATCTGTAGCGGACCGAAGATCAGCTCCTGTTTCGAAAGCTGGAGGACCTCGATATCGCCGAGGTTGGGCCCGTCGCATCGCGCCACCATCAGGCCTATCAGATTGTCTTTGTTGCGAGGCGTGAAGGGGATCAGCAGGAGGAATTCCGGCTGCTTGGAGTCCGGCAGGGAGGCCATCACATAGGTAGCACTCACGGGTTCGGAGCCTTGCGTCTGCCCGGTTACACGTTTCGCCAGGTCCCACAGGTCCTCTTTGTTATAGAAGGATTGCGGGTCCAGCATGTGGTAGGTGCGATAGATTTCGGCTTGCACGTTGAAGAGCGTTTCCGGATAGCGCGCATGGGCCCGCAAGTCAGCCGGCATCGCCGATGCGGGTTGAAACAGATCAGGGAACAGTTGGCGGTAGGCGGCGATGATCGGGTCGTCAGGGGCGAAGACGTAGAGATGAGTTTCGCCGTCGTATGCGTCTACCGTGGCTTTGACGGCATTGCGGATGTAATTGATCCGGCCGATGTCTTGCACATCTACCGCGCGCGAATACGGATGGGCATCGGACGTGGTATAGCCATCCACCATCCAAACCAGACGCCCCGCTTCGGTGATTACAAGATACGGATCGCTGTCCCATTGCAAAAAGCCCGCCAGTTCCTGCAAGCGCTCCGGAACGCGGCGGTGGATCATCATGCGGCTGCTCGGAGTCAAGTAATCGGTCAGCAGGATGTTGGGCTCAGCTTCCCGTATGGCGGCTGCCAGCCGCAAGGGAAGGGAGGAGATGGGGAATCCGCCCTTGCCGACGTATTTCGCAGAAACGTTGCTCTCGCCGGAGGGGTAGTTGAACTCCTCCTGCGCCGTCTCCACAAACACCGGCTCGTGCGACACCTCGCCGTAGTACAACTCGGGACGAGTGAGCTTGAGATTTTTCGGTTTGATCTGCGGCGGTGCATTGTCAATCAGCAACACGGGCAAGCCATCAGGCGTGATCTGACTCACAGGCGCCATCACCAGGCCGTAGCCGTGGGTGTAAATGAAAGCGGGATTGATCCAGTTGGCGCGCGCCGCCGGAAGCTGGCTCAGATCTAACTCCCGCGGCGCGAGCAGCACCTGACGGTACTGGCCGTCGATCGTGTACCGGTCGACGTCCGTGTCATGGAACACGTAATAGGGACGCAGTGCCTGTATCTGGGTGATCGTGTCGTGGAAAGCGCGCCAGTCCCAAAGCCGTACGTTATCGAGCAAAGGCTTATGCTGCGCGGGATCGATGGGCGCATCCGGCTGGGCTTTGAACTCGACTTCGCGCATGTGCTGTTCGAGGCCGTAAGCGCTGCGCGTAGCATGAATGTGGACGTCAATGTAGGGGCGTTGGAGCGAAATCTCATTGGGGCGGACATACAACCCGGCGACGGCGCGCGGAACGATAAACGCCACGACCAAAGCCAGGGCCATGGAGGCGGCGGCGATCCAGCGGCCCATCCACACCAGCACAGCCGCCGCGAGGCATGCAGCAATGACGAGCCATTGCAGCGGGATTCCTATGTTCTTGTCGACGTAATCGATCCCGACCAGGAAGGTGCCGTGATCGTTATACACCATCTCATAGCGGGCCAGGAAAAATCGCATGGCCACCGCGAGCAGCAGCGCAATGGCCGCGCCGCGAAGGAATTTCGATTCAAGCCCGCCCTCGAGGCGTAAGACCGAGGCATCGAACTCGCCCGTGTCTCTTAAATGGGGGAGCCGGTACCGCAGTTGCCAGCCGCGCGCCGCGATCCAGTAGACGAGAATGCAGAAGATTACAAGAGCCAACAGGTAACTGCGCACCAGCAGGTAGAACGGGAGGTCGAAAAGATAAAAGGAGAGAGACTTTCCGAAGACGGCATCGTGCCATGTGCTGGTAGCGGCGGGCAGCCCGCGGGATCCGGCAAAACGCACGACTGTCCAGGTATCCACGGAAGCGGCCGCAATGAGATAGGAGAGGATCAGCAGTCCGAGCGCTGAGATGCGGGCGTAAACAGGGTGCTCGTGCAACCCGGTACCGGCGAATTTAAGGGCTCGGGCGTGCGCCGTCCACAAAACTGCGAATCCCAGCAGCGTAGCAGCAACTAGAGGCGCGATGCTGTAGGTAAGCAAGCTGAACCAGGTGTTCAACTGTCCCATTTCGTGCCACCACTGGAAATCGATGGCATAGGATGCGATGGATCGGGCGCCGAACAGCAGCAAGACGAGCAGGACCAGCAGCGTGACACGCGTCACGGGGGACCGCCGGACGGGACTTCGGCCGCGTTCAATCAGCATGCCCCAAGCGTACCACCGGCGAAACTGGGTGGCGCGGGCGCAGCGAGGGAGCGCGCGGTATCCGGCATCGATGAGGGCGGCGCGGCGTCATGCGGCGATGAGATTGCGGTAACCGTTGTAAGCCACTAAAAGAATTGCACCTAATTGCTTCATGCTGGTAGACTACAAAGTTACTGAAGGCGATTCGATTCCGGGGATATTCTTGAAGCCTCGCGCTGTAGCTACATTTCTGCTTCTCTCCCTCGGCCTGGCTGTGAAAGGGACCGAAATCGCTACGGAACCGGACCGCATCGTGGAGGAGTATTGCACGGCGACTCAAGGCCAACAGGGAGCGCTGAGCGGTTCGTCTATGGAAGTGGAGATCAGTGCCTCGCTTCCCAAAATGAAAAAGAACGGCCGGCTGCATGGCTTGCGGCGAATTTCGAGGCTCGGCCGGATTACCTATGAGCACATTGTGTTCGAAGGCGACGGCACTATTAAGAACCAGGTGATCGCCCGTTACCTGGCAGCCGAAGTTGAGGCGCAAAAGCAGCAAACCCCTTCCGTCGCGGTAACACCCGCAAATTATAAGTTCAGTTTCAAAGCCAAGGCTACTTTGGAGGGACGGCCCACTTACGTCTTCAACGTCTCTCCGCGCGGGAAGCGCGTGGGTTTGTTCAAAGGGCAGGTTTGGATCGATGCGGCCACTTATTTGCCCGTCATGGAATCTGGTTATTGGGTCAAGAGTCCTTCGGTGTTTCTAAAGAAGGTCGCCTTCCTGCGGAAATTCGAGATTCGCGACGGTATTTCCGTGCCGCTCCAGACGGCGAGCACAGTGGATACGCGGATCTGGGGCCCGGCCGAACTAGAAATCGATTTCAGCAATTTTTCGGTGGACCCCGAGTCATCCTTCAGCGCCGGTCTGGATGACGGCCAATAACGTGGTTGGGCGCATGGCTAGTGCCGTTCGGGGCTTACTCCAGGGCAAATCAAATACTAATTACGTACGCCGGCGTTCCGGGAAGTTCCGGATTGCAGCCGGTCCGAGGAGCTGAATGAGAACGCTGTTTCTGAATCCTCCTTCTTTCGATAAGTTCGACGGCGGCGCTGGATCGCGCTGGCCGGCTTCCCGTGAAATCGAGTCTTACTGGTACCCGGTCTGGCTTTGCTATCCGGCGGGCATGCTACCCGATAGCAAGGTCGTCGACGCGCCGCCCCATAAGTTCTCCATCGAGCAAACCGTGGCCATGGCCCGGGATTTCGAATTCCTGGTGCTATTCACGTCCACTCCGGGCTTTTCGGTGGACGTGAAGATGGCGGAAATGATGAAGGAGGTCAATCCCAAGCTGAAGGTGGCGTTTGTCGGGCCGCCTGTCACTTCGGAGCCGGAGAAGTGTCTCCGCAGCAGCCAGGCTATCGATTTCGTCATTCGCCGCGAATTCGATTACCAGATCGTCGACTATGCAAAGGGCAAGCCCTTCGAAGAGCTGCCCGGCGTGAGCTATCGAAACAACGGCGACTTTGTACATAACCCGGAAGCGCCCATGATTGAAAATCTGGACGCGCTGCCTTGGGTAACGAAGGTCTACAAACGGGATCTGGATATCAACCGTTACAATGTCCCGTTCCTGCTGCATCCCTACCTCTCGTTCTATACGACACGCGGCTGCCCGGCCATGTGTACCTTTTGCCTTTGGCCGCAGACGCACTCGGGGCATCGCTGGCGCCTCAGATCGAGCGACGATATTGCAGCCGAAGCGCGCTATGCTCTCGAACAGTTTCCCAACATCAAAGAGATCTTCTTCGACGACGACACGTTCAACTATCGTAAAGAGCGCACCATCGAGTTGTGCAGCAAGCTCAAACCGCTGAAGTTCACCTGGTCTTGCACTTCGCGCGTTACGACTGATTACGACACGCTTAAGGCCATGAAAGAGGCCGGCTGCCGGCTGTTGATTGTAGGGTACGAATCGGGCGATAGCCAGATTTTGAAGAACATCAAGAAGGGTGCGACGGTTGATATGGCGGAGCGATTTACCGCCAACTGCAAGAAACTCGGCCTGGTCATCCACGGCGATTACATCATCGGACTGCCCGGCGAGACTCCGGAGACCATTCGCAAGACGATAGACTTCGCAAAACGCATGGACACGGAAACGATTCAGGTTTCCATAGCAGCACCTTACCCAGGCACGGAGCTGTACGGTTATCTCGAGAAGAACAACCTGATCACGATCGACGCGACGATGTCTGATGAGGGCGGACACCAGCTCCCCAATTTTTCTTACCCCGGGCTGACTCATGCCGATCTGGTCGAGTGGGTGGAGCGCTTTTACGACGAGTACTTCTTCCGTCCCCGTGTAGCGTGGCGCATCATTCGCAAGGCCGTGTTCGACGGGTCTGAGCGCAAGCGTCTATTCAAGGAAGCACGCGAATATATGGGCCTGCGCGCGAAGCGCAGGAAGTTCGTTTCGGACAGCCGGACAGGCCGGTTGGGCGAGGCCGTCCGCTTGCCCGCCGACTGATCGCGAACCATGACTCACGAAGCCGCGCGTTTGCGCTTCAAGAGCTGGATCTGCGCCGCTATCGTCATCCTCAGCAATGTTGCCGGCAATTTCTTTTTGAAGAGCGGCATGCCTGCGAGCCTTCCTACGCCGCTCGACTACATCACGGTCCTGTTTCGTCCCACGGTAGCCTTAGGCGTATTACTGCTGATTCTCTGGATGGCGTCGCGCATGGCGTTACTCAGTTGGGCGGACCTCAGCTATGTTTTGCCGGTGACGTCTGTCGGATACGTGCTGGTAGCGCTGGCCGGCCGGGTGCTGCTTCACGAAGAGATCACGGCCCGCCGCTGGACGGGCATCGCGCTCATTATGACGGGCGTCGCCCTGGTGAGCGGTGCGACTGCACCGCAGACGAGCCCGCGGCCCAAACCGCTGCCCGAGGTTGCCGGGGCCGGTCGATGAAGTGGGTCTTAATTGCCGCAATCGTCGCCGCCACGAGCGCCGGCGAAATCCTCCAGGCAATGGGCATGCGGCAACATGGCGAAATCCGCGACTTCCGCCCGGGCGCCATCCGGCGTGCCGTCGCACTACTGGCGCGCAACTGGATGGTAGGGGCTTCTGTCGTGGCCATGGCCATCTCGTTCTTCGCCTATTTAGGGCTTCTTACGCTGACTGAGTTGAGCTTTGCCGTTCCGGCCACGGCCGTCACTTATGTGCTCGAAACGGTGCTCGCCAAGTACATTCTCAAAGAGCGCGTGAGCGCGGTACGGTGGGCCGGCGCAGTGCTCGTCATATGCGGCGTGGCCCTAGTCTCTCTGTGAGGCCGGCGGCTGTCCCGGCATTCGCCGCCGCCGCTTACCAACTGCTGGCCGTAATTGCCGCTCTCGGTTGGAGACGCCGCCGGCCGAAAGTGACGTCCGCCACGCCACCGATTTCGCTCCTGAAGCCGATGTATGGGCGTGACGAGCACCTCTATCGCGCGCTCCGTTCCCACGCGGGGCAGGATTACCCGAAGTTCGAAATCCTGTTCGGGGTGGCTCGCGCGGATGATCCCGCGCTCCAAGAGATCGCACGTTTACGGGCGGAATTCCCGGCGCTTTCCGTGCGGTTGATAGAGGTACAGACGGATGCTGTGAATCCCAAAGCTGCCGTGGTTGCGCGACTCGCTAAGGAGGCGCGATATTCACTGCTGGTCATCAACGATGACGATATCGAAGTAGAGAGGAACTATTTCCGAACGATTGCCGCGCTCTTGACTAATCCGGGAACGGGCCTGGTCACGTGCCTGTACCGGGCGCGCGCCGAGTCTTGGGCAGCGCGGATGGAAGCTTTGGGAATCGCGACTGATTTTGCGCCCAGCGTTATGGTAGCGCGCCTTTTGGGAGTGGCCGAATTCGCATTAGGCGCCACGATGGCGGTGCGTGCCGACACGCTCCATGCGATTGGCGGGCTCGAGCCGATCGCGCAGTATCTTGCCGACGACTATGAGTTAGGCAGACGAATTACGGCGGCGGGTTTTCGAGTGGAATTTGCGCCGGTGGTAGTGGAGACGGGTCTCGGTGGTGCTTCTTTGAAGCAGGTATGGCAGCACCAGCTTCGTTGGTCGCGCACTATACGCGTGTCCCGCCCGGGCGGCTACTACGGCTCTGTCATAACCAACGCCACGATCTGGGCGCTGGTTGCATTTGCCGCGGGGGAATGGCAGGCCGGCCTTACTGCCGCCGCCCTTCGATTCACGGCCGCATGGTGCGCCGGGAATTTAGTGCTTAGCGACCGCGAAGTGCGCCGTTCCTTCTGGCTGATCCCGTTTCGGGATCTGTTCGGGTTCGCCGTCTGGGTCACCGCCTGTTTCGGTAACACCGTCTACTGGCGCGGCCGCAAACTGTACCTGGCACGTAACGGGCGCCTGACAATGCCGTCATCTTAGTGTACGTTCGAAGGTTATGAGGGGCCGAAATGCGAGTGATTGCTGACCTTTGTCTGGTTCCGCTGGGGGTAGGCTTGTCAGTCTCCAAAGAGATCGCCGTATGCGAGCGCATTCTAAAAGAGGCTGGTTTAGAAACAAAGCTGCACGCGTACGGCACCAACATCGAAGGCGAATGGGACCAGGTGTTCGACGCTATTAAACGCTGTCATGAAGCACTGCATGCAATGGGCGTCCCCAGGATTTCTTCCAACCTGCGTTTTGGGACGCGTATCGATCGGGCCCAAACTATCGACGACAAGATCCGCAGTGTCGAAGAGAAACTGGCGACATAGCATTGACAACATCCCATACCCCGATCCCATACCTGATCGAGCAAACTGTTGCGCCACTTTGATAATGTCCCCTTAAGACCACATTAGAAATGTCCCCTTATGATGACCTCCTCTAGGGAGGTCAGGTGGGGAGGACAGCGTTGAGCAAGAGGGAATTGCAGCGGGGCGGGATTTTGGCTCGGGTGAAGTCCG
>JAFAWA010000427.1 GCA_019242155.1 Terriglobia bacterium
GCCGCCGCCACCACCGCGCCGGCAGGATCGGAAATGGTCCCTGTAATCGTTCCTTGATTGGACTGTGCGAACAAGGTCGCACCTATTAACAGCACCACCGCTGCTACCCGCTTAGCGAGACTACGTGACATTCGTCGAGCTCCTTCCGTTTTCAGGTGAAGACCGCGCCACTTTTGGCAGATGTCTCCCCGCAAGGCATGCCTCCGGTCAACCGCGTTTGCATGCAAATTGAGATTGGGGGGATTTTACTCCTTTTGGCCCGGAACAGTCAATGAGCAGTTCCACCATGAGCAGTTCCACCGGTTGGAGCCGATTCGTCGAAGTCTGAATGATACGGCACGCTTTTCTGAGCCGCTTCCACACATTGCTTTCGAGGTCATTGACTTGGCGCAGCAATCCGCGATGAGAAAGTGATCATTGCGCCGAACAGTCCCAGGACGGGGGTTGCTCGTCGCGATGATTGAAGTCAACGGCGCGCCTGTGAAATTGATGCAGATCGATCATTTCGTGAGGAAGGACTTGTAGTGGTTTTCGGGCGTGCGAATCGGGGCCGTTCCACAAAGGGTCCAATTTGACGCATTGAAAAACCAGCCAGAAACCCTTTAACTATGCGGGTTTCATGTTTTGCCTAACATTCCGCGCCGTGGTATCTGTTAGGCGTCATGGATGAGCTTCTAGCCTCTATCGCCGCGAAGAAGGAGCGGCTGGACGAATTGCGCCCCCTATCGGGAAAGGCGCTGGTGGCGCTTGAGCACTATTACGATGTGGAACTCACCTATACGTCGAACGCGATTGAAGGCAACACCCTGACGCGGGTTGAAACATCAATCGTCATCGAGAAGGGCATCACCGTCAGCAGCAAGCCCCTCAAAGATCATCTGGAAGCGGTAGACCATTACATCGCGCTGCGGTACGTGCGAGAACTGGCCGGGCACACCGAACCTTTGACCGAAGGCGATGTGAGAAACCTGCACAAGCTGGTCGTACAGCGTTCAGACGCGGAGATTGCCGGACGCTACGCCGACACCGTGCGTTTCACGCCCACGGAAACCGGGAGGCATACCTTCCCCTCTCCCGCCGAAGTCCCCGCCCTCATGGGAGATTTTGCAGCATGGCTCGGAACAGCGCCCAATACACCGGAAGCGGCATTTGCGGCGCACCGCCGCCTTGTCGATATACATCCTTTCAATGACGGCAACGGACGCACGGCGCGGCTTCTGATGAACCTCATTCTGATTCGCGGAGGTTATCCGCCCGTTGCGGTGCGCCCGGAAGACCGGCTCGAATACATCCGCAGCTTGGCGCAGGAACAGGCCGGGCAAGGCGCGGACAGCTCTCATCTTCTCTATAAGCAACTGGACGCGACCTTGGGGGAGTACTTGAGCGCCCTGCAAGAGGCGCTACCCCCGGAAGCTAAACCGCCCAAGCCCTCCGGCACCGAGCCGAAACCATAGCCACGCATGCCGAGCAACGACAACACCACAGAATTGTCCGGCACCGTTACCCCTGAACCGGAAGCGTCTCATAAACGGTATATGATTTCGGGACTCAGCAGAAACCCGCGTTCCTCTTGGTTTGTTTGCGCTTTTTCAGTTGCGTGACACCGCCGCCGCTTCGTGGTAAAAGGCTACCATGAAAGGAGGTTGGCACATGGCAAGTCTGGATTGGTCACAATGCCCGGCAGTGGAAAGCATCCCCGGCAAGGTTAGCGGCGCGTGGGTGTTTAAGGACACGCGCATGCCCGTTTCCATCGTCTTTGAAAATCTCGAAGCGGGAGCCACTATAGACGAGATTATGGAATGGTTTCATGTTACTCGCGAACAGGTGGTAACTGTGCTCGAATTTGCCGCCCGCAGCCTCGACGCACCCGTGATAAAGCAGCCCGCGCCGCCCCTCGATGCTCATCCTCTTTGACCACAGCGCCCCTGCCCCATTGCGTTATGCGTTGTTCGGTCATCTCGTTCTGGAAGCCATCGAGCGCGGATGGGAACGCCTTGCTAATGGAAGACTGCTCGATGCGGCAGAAGAAGCGGGTTTTGAAATATTGGTAACGCAGACAAAAACCTGCGCTATCAGCAAATTTTGACACGTCGAAAAATCGCCATTGTCGTTCTCGGAAACGCGCAGTGCCTGTTTTGCGTCGCTACGTCGATAGGGTGCTGGCAGCCGTGAATGCAACTACTCCCGGCAGCTACACCGAACTTGATATCCCCTTTAGCTAAAGCAACCCACCAAGTCCCAAGTTGGTTCCAATTTGAGCCGTTAACCAGGCGGCGTGTGTTGTGCCTTAGCTTGCTTCTGTTGTTTTGGTTTCAGAACCCCGCTCATGTTTAATTTCGCGGAGTCCATTTTCAGTTGTACCGTTCAATGGGTTGCATGGAAGAATGCCGATGATGGACACAACCCAACCCTTATACATCCGATATGAGCAGCCTTCTGATGGAGAGCAGATTAGGAACGTAAACGAAGCGGCTTTCGGTTGCTCCGATGAGGCCGAACTGATCGACAGGCTCCGGGAAGAGAAAGTCATTTTGCTATCCCTTGTCGCGGAGGTTGACGGCCAAATCGTCGGCCACATTTTGTTTAGTCGGATGTTGATAGAAACAACGCAAGGGCCAGTACCGGCCGTTTCATTGGCTCCAATGGCCGTTCTGCCGGACCATCAAGGCCATCAGGTTGGAAGCCAATTGGTTCGTCGTGGGCTGGCTGAGCTTCGCGAGCGTGGTGAACGCGTCGTTATCGTGCTCGGGCACGAAGAGTACTATCCTCGCTTCGGCTTCTCTCCCGAAAAGGCCCGATATCTGGATAGTCCTTTCCCTCCCGACGCATTCATGGCGCTTGAACTCTCCGACGGCGCACTGGCGGGAGTTCACGGGACTGTTCGTTATCCGGCGGCGTTCGGATTGTAACGGGCCTACCCGTGTCACAAACGGTAGGTTTCGGGACGATTTGGCAACTCCACGCCGTTAAATTTTTGTGCTTGACAGCTGTACGGTAGCACCGTACGGTGCGATGATGGAAATTAGGAGTGTTCAGCATCGCGGTTTGTTGCGCCTTCTTGAGGACGACGACACCCGCGAACTGCGGGCCGATTTAGTGAATCGGCTGCGCAACATACTGGCGGCGCTGATCACTGCCGGGGATATGACGCAAGTATCCGGGCCGCCGGGCTGGCGCATTCACCAGCTTAAGGGCGACCGCGCCGGTGTGTGGAGTATTTCGGTAAGCGGCAACTGGCGTTTGACGTTTGAGCTTGATGACGATGTTATTTGCAACCTCGATTTGGAGGATTATCACTGATGAGCAGCCCCACCAAAATCGGCATGACACCGCCCCATCCCGGCACGTTCATCCGTGATGAAATCTTGGAAGAATTGAATCTCAGTATTACCGAAGCGGCGGACGTGTTGGGTGTGCGTCGCGCGACGTTATCTGATCTGGTGAACGGCACCGCCGCCCTTTCCCCCGAAATGGCGCTGAGGGTCGAGAAAGCGTTCGGCGTCGATATGGAAATGCTTCTGCGGATGCAGGCATGGTACGACGCAAAGACGATGCGCCGTCGCGCCGGGGAGATCGACGTTAAACGCTATCACCCAGAACCACGTTAAGCCCGCTGTGTTTCGCAAAAACGGGTCCTTTGTGCAACACGACTTAATCTTGAGAAACTAATTGAATGACCGCAGAAGAAATAGCCGATCTTCTACGTGCGAAAACGGGAAGACGGCTCCGCGTCATCTTTTCTGACGGAGTGGTTGAGTCCGTACTGATCGGCTCCGTCGATGCCGAAGGTTTTGTGCATAGCGGGCCAGACGAGGAACTCCCAGAATGGTTTTGGACACGGCTGGAAGATGTTACGTTGATTGAGACAGAAGATTCAAACTGAGACCACCCACAATTCATTGTTGTTAACGGTCGTCTCACAAAGGGTAGATGTCGTTGAAAAAGTCGAGGTTTCGAAGCGGCAAGAGCTGTCGTTGAAGGGGGATTTTCAACAGCATCGGTCCTTTTTGCGCAACGCAAAATCCGTTAGAGAGCGTGTTCGTTGCCCGATGCGATTTGTGCGTTTGAACTCGGGCTATAATTGAGCGCGGTTAACCTGAAAATGGGTGAGACGTCGAGGCTCTTGGTGTTCGCAATCGGGCTATTGTCATCTCCGGCCTCGTGCCTTTCGCAGCAACTGCCGCGAACAGAATTCACCACACTTGCCGGAACTCACGCTTTGGTACCCCAGTACAGCGGCGGCAAGCCCGTTCTCGTTTTGATCACTTTCTCTCACAAAGGGGCCGGAGATGCTGCGGCATGGAACAAGCGCTTTACATCCAAATATCAAGCGGATCCCCGAGTGGAGTATTGGGAGCTATCCGATTTCCAGGGCGTGCCGCCCTTCGTCATGAAAATGATCTTGCACGGGATGCGTCGCTCGATCCGGGAGCCGGAACGCTCGCACTTTGCTCCCTTTTTTACGAATGATGACGAATGGAAAAAGCTGGCCCAGTTTGACAACAAAAAAGTTAGTTACTTGATATTGGCCGACAGAACCGGGCAGCTTGTTTGGCAGACTAGGGGGCCCGCTTCGAACGCGAAGGCGTTGGAACTGGAAAATGCCTTGGTAAAACTCTGGGCCGACACGAGGTAATCCGGGCGATGAAGGGCAGGACCCGACTGAGTGTCCCCGCCCCGTCCGCTTGCAGGACGCTTCCTTTGCGATGTCGGTTCGTTTCACAACGGGTCCTTTTGCAACACGACCTTTTTGCAACACGACAAGGTTCGGGGTTCTTGTTCGCACTTATATTGTTGACAACGGAAGGCGGGCATCGCGGCCGAGCGCCGCGCCAACATTACCGCGCGGTGCAGCGTTTTTTGGAACACCGCGAAGTGCGTAAATCCTTGGGTCCGCTGTCAGGTATATAACTGCGTTCTTGTTTCTAAACCAGCTCTTAGGCTGATGCGATGTTCCGAATAAAATCGATGCGCAGCAGCGGATGTGTTTTATCCATCCAGTATGCCGCGAGGAGAGTGAGGACAAGCAGGATCAACTTGAGCATCCTCACGGCCCGTGAGTTCATGGATCTAGGATAATACACGTGCCGGTTTCACAAACGGTCCCCCATGCAACCAAAACAAGAGAGCCGCATTCTGTCCGCCTACGCCGACCAGTAGCTTGATTTTGGCCTTGGTGCGTAGGACTCTCGGGAGGGCCCATGGGAGGTGACGACTCCCCAGAAGCTCAGGCCCCGAAGGGGAATTCGACTCCTCTCCGGGGCACAGCAAACCTCCAGATATAGTGATCAATACTTTACCTAGAAGCCGCTGCCTCAGTGCGAGGCGTTAGCAGTCGGCGGGCCGAGGTATTTACCGGCCGAATAAGGTTCAATCTGTTAGAAAGCTTTAGGGCCAGCAACTACCTTGAATATGCGCGGGCCAGAACCATACCGGCAGGTGACGTGAACCAAGATTCGCTGTACGAACAAGCCGCGGACGCCTACGGTTCATCACTCGACCGGCTCGCGCGGGCTTATGAGCTTGATACCGAGGTGCGTCGTGATCTGCTCCAGGAGATTCACTTGCAGCTCTGGCGCAGCTTCGCGCATTTCGACGGCAGATGTTCGCTGAGAACCTGGGTGTACCGTGCCGCTCACAAGGTAGCCACCGGGCACATGATTCGGCAGCGCCGGATCAGGGATAGGCTGGTGAGTATCGAGACGATCGAAGCCATGCCCGGTAGCAACGAGCAGGCTGAATTTGCGGCTACCCAGGCCGAAACGCTCGCTCGGCTCTCGATGCTGATTCAGCGGCTGAAACCGCTCGACCGTCAAATCATCGTTTCTTATCTGGAAGGAATGGATGCGACTTCGATCGGTGAACTCACCGGGTTATCGCCGGCCCACATCGCCATGAAGGTTCACCGGATCAAAAGCATACTGAGACGCTGGTTCGTAGAAGGAGGACTTCATGCCAAGTGATTTCCCCATGAAGGACCCGCAACAAATCTGGCAAAACCAGCCCACGGAGGCATTGAAAATGTCGGCAAGTGATTTGCGCCGTAAGGCGATCGAGCGGCAGTCAAAAGCCCGATTTGAAGCGCTTTCCACGATAATTATCGGGATCATCCTTTGCTTCTTCTTCGCGTGGTCCTTGGCCAGGGCCCACAATATGCTGGCGCGTATGGGCTGGGGCCTGCTGAGTCTCTGCGGAATCTACATTGCATATCACGCGTATAAATGGATCTGGCCGGGAGACTTGCCGGAAGAGGCTCCGATCAGCACTTGCCTCGAGTTTTATCGGCGCGCATTCGAGCGGCGGCGCGACTATCAGCACCACTGGTGGCGGTCGGGGCTGCCCTTCTTTTTGTTATTGGGCATGGTGATGGCTGGTTTGGGTACCGGGGCACGAAACGCCGCACTGCAGCACCCCTTGCTGAATGCTCTTCCGTTCTTCCTGATTCTCGCCGTATGGGCTGTAGCTTTCCTCCTTATGAGGAAGAAGCTCGGGCCGGAGAATCTTCAACGCGAGATCGAGGAGTTGCGCGCGTTTGAAAGAGAGAGCCGCTGAGCCTGTGTGGCCCAGCGGCACCTCCCTGGGTCATTGCTGTAGAGCAACCGTGGGTCAATTTTCGCTAGCGCTCAAGGAGGATGTTGATATGTCGATTACCACTAGGCAGGGAGGGCCACCCATGACCTTGAAGGACCCACCGCATCCCGGAGGCGTCGTTTGCGTCAGTGCATAGATCCTTTGGGCTTGAGCATCACGGACGCGGCCGAAGCCCTTGGTGCGGGGCAGGCCGGCTCCTCCAGCCCACCGCAAGCAGGCCCTACTCCACCCAACCCACCCGCTTTTGTATCCCCCCGTACTAATACCTTCTAGTATTTTAGGCTTAGTTGAGATTCGCCGCCGTTGAAAATCACCACTTAGTAGCAAGGGAAACTGACGTGAATGGAAGCTCTTTAACAACTTCTAACGGATCAGCAGCCGGGACTTCCCCGGCGCTCGAGCCCGGTACGGCCGAGGGGGAAGCCGTACAAATTTGGCAGGAGCAATTCGAATATCTGATAAGCCACGGGGTCGCTCATCAGGCGAAAACCTGCCGTCCGGATTGCCCGGACTGCGCGCGCCTGGGCCGTCTTACCCAGATCCTGCTCGAGCCGTTCCGCAGCGAGCAGCATTTCTAAGGCGCTTACATCCCCACGACGCCCACTAACGGGCTGCTCGCCGACGCATATAGCTTCTTCGGCATCCGTCCCGCTGCAAACGCAAGCCGGCCGGCTTCAACCGCCAGTTTCATCGCCTGCGCCATGCGCACCGGATCATCGGCGGCCGCGATCGCCGTATTCATCAGCACGCCGTCCGCTCCCAACTCCATTGCCACCGCTGCGTCCGATGCCGTTCCGACCCCCGCATCCACAATCAGCGGAACCTCCGTAATCACCTCCCGCAAAATGCGGATATTGTACGGATTCTGAATGCCCAGCCCCGAACCGATCGGCGCAGCCAGTGGCATCACCGCCGCCGCGCCCGCATCTATCAGCCGCCGCGCGTTCACTACGTCGTCATTGGTGTAAGGCAGAACCACGAAGCCTTCCTTCACCAACTCGCGTGTCGCCGCAAGCAGGCCCGCATTATCCGGAAACAGCGTCTTCTCGTCCCCGATCACTTCCAGTTTGATCCAGTTTGAGAGCCCCGCCTCGCGCGCCAGCATCGCCGTGCGGATCGCCTCGTCCGCCGTATAACATCCGGCCGTGTTGGGCAGAATGAACGTGCGGGACCGGTCGATATAATCCATGAGCGATTCCTTCGAGCGATCGCTCAGATTCACCCGGCGGACCGCGACCGTCACCATGTCCGCCCCCGACGCCGTATGGCAACGCTGCATCTCCGCAAACGAACGATACTTTCCCGTCCCCACCACCAGGCGCGAGCGGAATTCCCGCCCGGCGATCCGTAAACAGTCGGCCATGTCTTGATTGTACGCTCCCGCTAATCGCGAGATCCCATTCCCCCAAAATCCTCAACGGAATTCCCTTCTCGCCCAGCGGCTTACACCAGTTGCCCCCGAAAGCCCCTGAACTCGCGCGCTAAAGTGTAATCGGAAGAAGGGGTATCTCGCTGGACGCGTGTTTCTCTGGTCCGGCCAAATTGGCTTTGCTCGTCCAAATTTACTCGAACATCCCGGTTAGGCTTCGTTTCGCAGACCTCTTTCCACCGAACAGCGCTCTCACCGGCCGGTGGTATAACGGCACGTATGATCATCTCCTCGGACTGGCAATTGGCACTGCGCGACATCACTCGGCTCGCGGTCGCATATGTACTCGCACTGCCGGTGGGATGGTACCGGGAGCGGCAGGCGCACACCATCGGACTGCGCACCTTTCCGTTGGTGGCGACGGCCAGTTGCGCCTACGTCCTGCTGAGCATGCCGGGCTCTCAGCCCGACCCCGCGGCCCAGTCGCGCATCATTCAGGGCCTGGTTGCGGGCATCGGTTTCATCGGCGGAGGCGCGATTCTGAAGGCCGAGGGAGGTGTTGTCGGCACCGCCACTGCCGCCAGTATCTGGAACACCGGAGCGCTGGGCGCTGCCGTCGCGCAGGAGCGCTACGTGCTCGCCTTCGTTCTGAGTGTCCTCAACCTGGTTTCGTTGCGCGTTCTACTGCCGCTCAAACTCTACCTGGACGGCAAACAGGGGCGCGATCCCGAAGCGGGTCCCAAGTAATTTGCCCTTCGACTCACGGCGATCACTTGCCCCCTCTCTCCTCGGCCCCCGGCAGGCTCTCGAGCATCGCCCGCAATGCTTGCCCCCGATGACTAACCCTCAGCTTCCGGTCCGCCGTAAGTTCCCCAAACGTGCAGCCCAGCGGCGCGAAATAGAAAAGCGGATCGTATCCGAAACCGCCCGCCCCGCGCGGCTCTCGCAGAATCTCGCCGCCAACGGCGCCCTTAAACGTGCCCCGCACCACTTCGCCTTCTACCAAAGCGATCACGCACACGAAACGCGCCGCGCGGTTCTCGATTCCGCGCAGCTTCTCGAGCAGCAAACGATTGTTGTCATCATCCGTCGCATTCGGCCCGGAGAATCGCGCCGAGTAAATGCCGGGAGCGTCGTCCAACGCTTCCACTTCCAGTCCCGAATCATCCGCGAACAACAGTCCCGGCGCGTGCCGCCCATAGTAGAGCGCCTTCCGAACCGCGTTCTCTTCGAATGTCAAACCGTCTTCAATACAAGGAGCAATCCGTTCAAAGCCGGGCAGCAGTTCCATCTCTACCGCGCCGTGCCCCTCGGCCGCCAAACGAAATTCCCGCAGTTTGCCCGCATTCCCCGTCGCGGCATACAGCCGCATCACAAGGGCGCAGCCTTCTTCTGCATCTCGACCAGTTGGCCAATGCCCGTTCGCGCCAATCCGATAAGGGCGTCCATCTGCGGGTCATCGAACGGCGTATGCTCGGCGGTGGCTTGCAATTCGATGAAGCGGCCCGATCCCGTCATGACCACGTTCATATCCACATCCGCGCGCGAGTCCTCTTCGTAGCAAAGGTCAAGCATGGGAACCGCGCCCACCAGCCCGACACTCGTAGCCGCCACGTAATCGCGCAGCGGCATGGACTTCAACACTTTGAAATTCACCAGTTGCCGTAAGGCCAGTACCAGAGCGACAAATGCCCCTGTTATGGAGGCTGTGCGCGTGCCGCCGTCTGCCTGGATCACATCGCAATCGAGCAATACCGTGCGCTCGCCGAGCGCCGTCATATCGACCACCGAGCGGAGTGAGCGGCCGATCAATCGCTGAATCTCCTGAGTTCGGCCCGAAGGATAACCTTTGATCACTTCTCGCGGTGTCCGTTTCGCCGTCGCTCGCGGAAGCATCGCATACTCCGCCGTAATCCAGCCTCGCCCGCTGTTTCGTAAGAAAGGAGGTACCGTCTCCTCGACGCTCGCGGCGCACAGCACCTGCGTATTGCCGACCTTGATCCAGGCCGAGCCTTCGGCCGTCGCCAGATACCCCGTTATGATTTCGACCGGGCGCATCTCTCCCGGTTGCCGCTTATCCGTTCGCATGTTTCATCACTTCGAACAGGAAAACCATTACCAGCACCATCCCCGCCAAGATCAATACCACGCAGGAAATCGCTTGAGGCGGTCGCGCGTCCACCTTCTTTCTACCGCGCGCCGCCTTGAATTTCGCCATTAACAGCGATAGTATCACCGTGCTTCCGCGCTTCATGTGAGAATCGAATCTGATGCGGCGGAACTGGCTCTGGTTGACTCTTCTGCTCGCAGCCTGTCATCACGATGCCCCGCTGCCGGATGTGTTTCCACCGTCTGTAGCCGCCGTTTGGCATCGCGCCGCGCTCGCCGCGCCCGCCATTTCCGAAGCGCCCGACCCCGTGCCGCGCACCGCCATCAACCGCTTCGAGCGCGCCGCCTACGAAGGTCCCGGCAAGCTCGACGCGCGGCTCTACGAATTAGACTCTCCGGTCGTCGCGCTGGAGCTGGTGCAGCGATGGCGGCCCTCCGCCGACACGGTGTTCTTTTATCGCGGCCGCTACTTCGTCGTCATTAAGTGGCAGGACGCCGACCGCAAAGCACTCGAAGGCTTCATCGCAGAACTCGAGAAGCGTTTAGGTAAGCCAACCGAGCAATCCGCCCTCATAAGGTAGCATTGGAGAGTTAGCATGTCTTCTTCTGCAATCGACGTTGCTTTGCCCGAAATGCTCGCGCGCTATGAGCCTGTGATTGGGCTCGAAGTGCATGTGCAACTGGCCACCGCCACTAAAATCTTCTGTGGATGCCCCACCAGCTTCGCCGCCCCGCCCAACACCAATGTCTGCCCGGTCTGCCTCGGACTGCCCGGCGCGCTCCCAGTCCTCAATCGCACCGCGGTCGAACTCGCGATTAAAGCTGCATTCGCGCTCGACTGCACCGTACGGCCCGAATCGCGCTTCGCCCGCAAGAACTATTTCTATCCCGATCTGCCGAAAGGCTACCAGATCTCGCAGTACGACGAGCCCCTGGCCGAGCGAGGCTCCGTCACCATTCACATCGCGGATGAAGTAAAGCGCATCGGCATCACCCGCATCCACGTGGAAGACGACGCCGGGAAGAGCATTCACGAAGGATTTCGCGACTCTGACCGGTACTCATATGTTGACCTCAACCGCAGCGGCACGCCCCTGATCGAAATCGTCAGCGAGCCGGAAATGCGCAGCTCCGCCGAAGCATACGCCTACGTTACCGAGGTCAAACAGATCCTCCAGTTCCTTGAAGTCTCCACCTGTGACATGGAGAAAGGTCACCTTCGCTGTGACGCCAATGTTTCGGTCCGGCCTAGGGGTCAGGAAAAGCTCGGAACTAAGGCCGAAGTCAAAAATTTGAACTCCTTCCGATTTCTAAAACAGGCCTTGGACTACGAAATCGCGCGCCAGATCGCCCTGATCGAAAGCGGCGGACGAGTCGTTCAGGAGACCCGGTTGTATAACCCCGATACCGGCGAAACAGCGGCCATGCGCAGTAAAGAACATGCGCATGACTACCGCTACTTCCCCGAGCCGGATCTCGAGCCCTTGCGGCTCAATGCGAAGTGGCTGGCCGAAATCCGGTCCTCCATGCCCGAGTTGCCGTCCGCCAGGCGCCATCGGTTTGTCGGCGAATACGGTCTGCGCGAGTACGATGCGGATGTGCTCACTCAGAACCGCGCCTTGAGCGAATACTTCGAGACCGCGGCCAAAATCTCCGGTGACCCTAAGACCACCGCGAACTGGGTCATGGGAGATCTGCTCGGCATGCTCAAGGCGGAGGGCCGCGAGATCTCGACTTCGCCTGTGCCGGCCGAGAACCTGGGCGGCCTTGTGAAAGTGCTCGCCGCCGGCGAAATCTCAGGCAAACTGGCCAAGGAGATCTTCCCCAAGATGTTCGCAACCGGCCGCCCCGCAGCCGTGATCATCGAACAGGAAGGGCTCCGGCAGATGAGTGACGCGGGCGCGCTCGAAAAGATAATCGCCGACGTCGTCAGCGCGAATCCGAAGCAGGTCGAGCAATATCGCGGCGGAAAGACCACTGTGCTCAACTATCTGGTGGGTCAAGTCATGAAGGCCACGCGCGGGCAAGCGAATGTCGCGCTGGTCACCGACTTGTTGAAGCAGAAACTGGGGGACGTGTGTTAAAGGAAGGCGATCCAGCGCCGGATATCCGCGTACAAACAGACACCGGCGAGACGTTCCGGCTTTCGGACCTGAAGGGTAAGCGCGTGGTGCTGTATTTCTATCCAAAAGCAGACACGCCGGGATGCACTGTCGAAGCCTGCGAGTTTCGAGACGGCATTCGGGAGTTTGCGAACAAGAACGCAACGGTGGTCGGCGTATCGCCCGATAAGCCCCCGGCGCAAGCCAAATTCAAAGAGAAGTACGGCCTGCCGTTCACGCTGCTTGCCGACGAAGGAAAGTCCGCCGCCGAAGCTTATGGCGTCTGGCGCGAGAAGAACATGTACGGCAAAAAGAGCATGGGCATCGTGCGCACCACTTTCATAATCGGCCCCGCCGGAACGATCGAGAGAATTTATAACAACGTGAAAGCCAAAGGCCACGCCGCGCGTGTTCTAGCCGACCTCGCCGAGGCCACGGGGTGAGGAATGTAATAGAATCAGGGACAACTCGCAGCAAGAAGGTGAATTATGGCGGAATCGTTGACGCGTAGAGATACTTTGAAATCCAGTTTGGCGGCGACCGGCTTCTTCGCGCTGGCCCACAATTGGGCCATGCCGGCTTGGGCACAAGACGGGTCAGATATCCCGTTTACAGACATTCCGGCCAACTTCAACCCGAACAACCCCAACGGAACCACGAGAATGCTGGATATCCGCAAGATCGACGGGCTGTTTACACCGAAGGATCAGTTCTTCGCCCTGCAACACATGAACCGGCCGGAGATTGATCCGGCGTCTTACCGGCTTAAGCTCACGGGTCTAGTGAGTAAGCCTGCTGCCTTCACCATCGCGGACCTGCGGGCCATGCGTCCCACAGAGATTGCCGCCGGATATGAGTGCTCCGGCAATAGCGGCCGGGCAGTGCAGGGCATGTCTTCCTGCGGTCGTTTTACCGGTGTGCGCCTTCATGACGTATTGAAGCAGGTCGGAGTACATCCTAAAGCGCGCGAGGTGGTCTTCTTTGGCACCGACCGCGGACCTCAGGAAGTAGTCTTCCGCCAGAACACCTACAAAGTCGAGCAGCAGTTCGGCCGCAGCATCACGCTCGAAAATGCAACCAAGCCGGACCCTCTGCTGGCCTACGCGCTGAACGGAGAGCCGCTCACGCGCGAGCAGGGTTTCCCGGTCCGCCTGCTGATGCCCGGCTGGTATGGTGTCTGCAACGTCAAGTGGCTGGCCGAAGTGCACCTGCAAGAAGACCGCTATCTCGGAAATTACCAGGCGCGGTGGTACCGGTCTCTCGTCGGTGTCGGCGGAACCGGCGAAGATAACGACCCGGAGACACAGTGGGTGGAAACCGAAATCACGCGCATGCACTTGAAGTCCGTGATCGCGCGTGTACGCAAGAAGAACGATGCCCACGAAGTTATCGGATTCGTACTTAACGACGGAACGCCGCTGAAATCGGTTGAAGTGCAGATTGACAATGGATCGTGGCAGGCCGCAACTTTGTCTTCGAGCAACACCCGATACTCCTGGAAACTGTTCACCTATCGCTGGGAGGGAGCCGCTCCAGGCGAACACACATTAGTTTCGCGCGCCACCGACGTTGAAGGCACCGTGCAGCCTACAGCCGCCGAACTGAAACGCAAG
>JAFAWA010000195.1 GCA_019242155.1 Terriglobia bacterium
TCGGGATTAATTTCTATCCTGCCGGCACCAATCCGCAGTGGGTGTATGTGGGAAACACGGATTCGGTGGTTCGATTCCCCTATAAGAATGGTGACCTGAAGGCCACAGGTCAGGCCGAAACCGTCGTGCCGGAGCTTCCCGCAAACGGCAATCACTGGACTCGTGACATCGTCTTCTCCAAAGACGGAAAGAGCATGTATGTAGCGGTGGGCTCTTCCGATAACGTAGACGAGAAGCACAACAATGAAAAGCGCGCGAATATTCTGGAGTTCACGCCCGACGGCAAGTACGTGGGCATTTACGCTTCCGGAATTCGCAACCCTGTCGGGCTCGGAGTGAACCCCGAGACCGGTGAAGTATGGTGCTCCGTCAATGAGCGCGACGAACTGGGTGACAACCTCGTTCCCGATTACATCACTCACGTCCAGAAGGGTGGATTTTACGGTTGGCCTTGGTATTACCTAGGCGCGCACCAGGACCCCAGGCATGCGGGACAGCATCCTGAACTGAAGGACAAGATCACCGTTCCCGATGTCCTGATGCAGCCCCACAATGCCTCGCTGGGACTTACCTTCTATGAAGGTAAGATGT
Organism: Terriglobia bacterium; assembly: GCA_019242155.1. Classification (GTDB taxonomy): domain Bacteria; phylum Acidobacteriota; class Terriglobia; order Bryobacterales; family Bryobacteraceae; genus PSRJ01. The sequence continues at coordinate 592 of JAFAWA010000195.1, forward strand.
TCCCCAAGGAATACGAGGGAGATCTGTTTGCGGCGGAGCATGGCTCCTGGAATCGTGCTATCCGCGCGGGCCACGAGGTGGTCCGGGTGCCGCTCGAGAAAGGCCGCGCCAGCGGCGTCTACGAAGATTTCCTTACCGGTTTTGTAACTCCCGACGGCCAGTCCTGGGGACGCCCGGTGGGTGTTGCCGTAGGCAAGGAAGGCGCGATCTATGTTACTGACGACGGCGTCAAAGTAATCTGGCGCGTCAGTTACGGTAAGTAGTCTAACCCCGGAGGGCGGGCTTCGGCCTGCCCTCTATTTCCCTCCGCCCGCCTGTTCCTGAACACGCGCTCCATTCAGGATGTCCACCATCGCGTAGTTTCCTTCGTGGCATGCGTATTCGTAGATCTTGTAATCCTCATCGCGGTTGAGCGGAATCGAGACTTTCCACGGGCGCGTGTACATTGCAGGATCTTCGACTGTGACTTCGTAAAGCACTGTGTCCGCGTCAACTCGCCGGAAGCGCTCGACAATGTGGGCGGAAGGGCTTTCCGGAATGCCTTTGATTCGGCCCGCCGCCGCGTTATTGGCAACCCAGCTTTTTCCATTGAAATTGGTCGTGTCCACGACCAGCGTGTCCCCTTCCCAGTGGCCAATCGAGTCCCCGTTCCACTGGCGAATACCGGAAGGCAGGTGCGACGTGCGGTTCAGCGGAATCACGCGGGCGTCATGGATCATTTCGGCCAGGATGATTACGTACCCGGGGATCTGGACGATCTGATAGGCATTGTTGTAGCCTGCCGGGAACATATCGCCGGGCACACCGCGTCCGATGCATCGGTCCCACATGCTCATGTACTCGTAGGAGTCCCCGTTATGGGCAAGACTGAAATCGCGCTTTGCTTCAGCGGCGGGCGTCAGCGGAACGCGCCCATTGGGTGGATCGACCACTAATGAAGTCTGCTTGGTCTTCACGACCTTGGTCCCGGAGTCGAACCAGACCTGGTTATAGTTGCCAACATCGCCTTCTCTGGGCGGCCGGTCCACGCGGTTTTGAGCCGCCGATTTTTCCAATTGGGCCGCCTCTTCGTCCGACAGGACGGCTTTACTGGTAAGGTCTGACGGCCGCTCGAACGGAGTGATAGTGGCATTGATCCAGTAGCCTTGCAGATCGGGCTGGCCATCGGGAGTGTGGCGCGGCGTCCAGGTTTTAGCGCTGGTTTTGGCGGCGGCCTTAGGGGCCGGTTTCGCCGCCTGAGCCCACATCAGGCCGGCACTGGTCAAAACAACGGCGGTTGTAGTCAGGAGCCGAAGCTTCATGAAACCTCCATGCGGTCAAGATTCAATTTTATATCGCGGAACCACTCATCAGCGTTGCCGCGTTACCGCAACGCGGCGGCTTCCCGCAACGTATCCAGAGTGGCTTCGGCCGTCGCTTTCCACGAAAAGTGCGCGGCCCGCGGTGGTCCGGCGGCCGCCAATCGTGCGCGGGTTTCGGGATTATCCGTAATCTCCGTCATGGCTGCAACTAAAGCGCCGCAATCGTGAGGGTCGAATTGTAGCGCTGCCTGGCCCGCGATTCCCGCGACAGGCTCGATTGCGGAGCACGCGGTGGGGATACCCGCAGCCAGCGCTTCGACAACCGGCAGGCCGAAACCTTCAAATAAAGTGGGATAGATAAACGCCCAGGCGCGCGCGTAGCGCTCATGCAGGTCTTCACGGGGAATCCATCCTGGAAATTCGACCGCTTCGGCCAATCCTAACGACTCGCGTAATGCGTGCAGCGGGCCGGAAAAGAAGCCGTGGATGCCGCAGACCACGAGGCGAAATTGGGGATGGGTCCGGCGGAAAATTGCGAAGGCGCGTAACAGCCCGTCCAAATTCTTATGCGGGTGGAGGGTGGAGACGGTCAAGAGAAACGGCTCGGGGGAGCGGCGCGCGCCTATCGAAAAGAATGCTTCGTCCACACCCAGGCGCACCACCCGAATGCGGGATTCCGGCAACCGGTAAAATCGCCGCAAGTCGACGGCGGTGGCCTCCGAATCGGCCAGCAGCAGCCGCGAAACATGCGCTGACCAGAACAGGAAGAAGTTCCAGAACGGCAGATCGAACCAGCGGAAATATTCCGGGTGGCGCTTGTGCTGCAGATCGTGAAAGACCGTGACCTGGGGACACGCGCAGAAGAGCGGCGCGGTAAAGCCGGGGTTGAGCAGCACGTCGAGTTTAAGCCCGGCAGCGTGCAGCGGTAGAACCGTCTGCTCCCAGAGTAATCTTGCAGGCCGAATTACCGCGCGAACTCGCTGCGGCACGTGCTCGAAATTTGGGGCCTTGGGAACCAGGCCTACATCGGTTTCCAGGTTGGTGAAAACGAAATAGCGATTTTGCGGATCGATTTCGGCCAATGCATTCAATATGCCGCGTAAATAAATTTCGGTGCCGCCCACTCCGCCTGGAATCAGGTAGAGAGCGTTGATCCCGATGCGTAGCGGCCCTTTAGTGCCTGGCAAGCAGACGGGCCTGAGCCTGAGCGAGTCCCTCGCGGGCCGGTTGGAATTTCGAATCGATGGCCAGCGCGCGCTGGTAATCCTGGATCGCAGCCTCGGGTTGGTTCAGCGAAAAATGAACCAGACCCTTATAGGCGTACGTGGCCGCAAAGTTTGGGTCCAGTTTCTCGGCGGTAGCAAGGGCATCCATGGCCTGCGCCCATTGGGCGCGCTTGCCATAGATCATGCCGATTTGAGAGTAGACGTGGGCCGTCGGATCGAGTGCCGCCGCTTGACGTAGCTTACCGAGCGCGGCGTCGGGCTGGTTTAGGCAGTCGTAGGCGAGGGCCCAGTCCACGAACAGGTCGTATCGTGGTCCCCAAAGTTCCTGCGTCTTCTGGTATTCGGTGGACGCCATATCGCAGCGTCCCGAGTTGTAATACGCGCTCGCAAGCTGAAAATGCGCGCGCGGATTTTCGGGAGAGGCCTTCACCGTGTCCTCCCAAAGCGCCAGCTCGCTCGACCAGACACCCGCGCGCGCGTAGGTACCGCCCGCTAAGAGCAGGATCACGACCAGGCAGGCCGCGGCTAGAACCTTCTGATCAATCTTGATGCGCCCCAGCAGATCGACCGCGATCAGCAGCAGACCCAGCATCGAGAGGTACAAACGGCGTTCCGCGACTGCATCGCGAATAGGTAGAAAAGAGGAAGTAGGGGCCATCAGGAGCAAGAAGCTGAAAAACCCGAATGAAGCCAACCGAAAGGTCCGGCGATAGCGCCACGCGAGGGCGGAGAGTGCCAGGAGAGCAATCAATCCGAAAACGGCGCCGTGATCGGCGATCGTCTTGGACATGGAAAAATTCCAGTCCGCCGACTGATGTACGGGAAAGAGGAACAGCAACGGGTAAACGAATATGGCGCGGCACTCCGTAAAAAAGTATTGATACCATGTGAGGTCCTTCAAACCGAAACCCGCTGTCCCGCTATGCAGGAGCAGCGGCAGGAAAAACGCCGCGCCTCCCACGGCCGCCACAACCAGCGGTACGTAGAGTTTCCAATTGCGAACGATTCCCTCGAATGAGAAGCCGCGATTCCACCAATAATCGGTAAGGAGAAGCAAGGCCGGCAGCACTATGGTGTGTTCTTTGGCCAGCAGCGAAGCTCCGAAAAGCAGGAAAATCACGGCCGCAGTAGCCCAGGAGACGGCGCTTTTCGCCCGGTAAAGGAAAACAGCGTACGCGGCCAGAACCAAAAGCACGCTCAGTCCATCCGAACGGCCCGCCAGATAGGCGACCACTTCCGTTTGCACGGGATGAAGCAGAAACACCAGCGCCGCAAAACCCGAGAGAAGGCTGCGCCTCGGCGGGTCCACGCCCGCCCATTCCGTAAAACGGCGCACGATCAGGAAGATCAGACCGCCCGAAAGGCAATGGAAGAACAGATTGAGCAGATGGTAAGAGTAGGTGTCAGTGCCGGAGAGGCGCGCATTGAACCAATAGGTCACCATGAGCAGCGGACGAACACCGCGGATCCATACGCTCAAGGGCGCGTCGAAATTGGGTAGCGCAAACGGCAGGGCGTTATCATCGAACAAGAACGGGCCGCGCATCGCGGGTGCATAGACGATCAGAACCAGAATCAAAACGGCGGCACTCAGAATGGCGGCCGGTACCCAGGAAATTTGCCTCCGAGGGGCAGCGGCCGGAGCAGCCGCGCCCTTTGTACGCGCCGACTGTTTCCTAGTTGCCATGATTGCGGAAGCTCTGTATATGGAATTCCAAAATCGCCACTCGCTGCGCCAGCGCGATATTATCATCGCGCAGATGGGAAACAATCACCGAAAACCGGAAGAATATCAGAAGAAAAACGCCGCCCGAGATCATAAGCATTGCCAGAGGCGGGTTGGAAATGCCCAGCAGGCCGCCGATGACCCTGAGAACTCCGGGACTCCTCGAAAGAAATAACAACGCCGCCGCGGCCACCAGCCAACTCACGGAGTATTCGACACGAATATGGGCGCGGCGCAAGGAAGCGAGAACAAGAACCAGCAGCAGCAAACTGAGCGCGGTGGTGAGATCCAGCAGGTGTTCCATTTATCCTCCGGGGCCATCCGGCGGAACACGCCGGCGGCCGTCATACTTCAAAACATTCACAAACACCCCGAGCAGCACATGTGTCAGGTAGTAGAACGACTTGAGAGGCGTGATTGAAGAGCGGCCGGTAGTGCGGGGGCGCATTTTGCAGGGGATCTCTTCAAAGCGAAAACGGCGGCGCTGCAACACGACCAGCGCTTCAATCTCGGGATATTCCAAGGGGAAACTGCGGCCGAACACATCGAGCGCGCGCCGGTTAACGCCGACGAAGCCCGAAGTCGGATCATGCACTGTCTTACCGAGAATCGGGCGCAGGACGAGGCGGAACAGATTGATCCCGGCCGAACGAGCCGCACTCGTGCCGCATCCATGATGAAAAACGAACCGGGATCCGATGACCATTTCGCACCCGGAAGTCATAAGTTTCTCGAGCACGCGGGGAATGTCGCGCGCATCGTGCTGTCCGTCGCCATCGATGCGGATGACGTAATCGAAACCCAATTCGTAGGCCAGCTTGTAACCGGCCTGAACGCTCCCACCGAGCCCCAGATGGTGGGGCAGCGAGAGAACTTCAGCGCCCGCGGCTCGCGCCTGAAAAACCGTTCCATCGACCGAGCCGTCGTCGATGACCAGCACCGGAACCCCGGGCACCGAACTGTTGATGGCGCGGATGACGCCCGCTATCGCGCCTTCCTCATTCAGAGCGGGCACGATCACGAGTAGCGATCCCGGACCCTTTGGCCGGATCACAGCGCCGCAACCTTTCTTGCAGAAATCGCGTGGTCACGCAGCAGATACCGGAAGATGGCCGGGGTGATTCTCGACCGAGCGCGAATGCGGCGCCGCTCACGCCAAAGACGCCGCCCGTTCGCGGCTAGGGCCAAATGAGCCCGCAACACGAACCACGCCATACGGAAACCCAGATGGCCCTCGGCGCGGAAACGGGCCGCTGTCCCGCGATTGCCGAAAAGATACCAGAGATGCCAAAAGTAACGGGCCACAGCGATAAAAGGCGCGGTCACGAGCATCGATGCCGGAAAGTTCTTAGCCAGCACGAATAAACGGTTCCGTTCCACATAATAGGCCTTCAACGGTGACGCGCGCCCGGCGGAATGCGAATAGTGGTGTTCGACAACGGCCTGCGGTACGTAAAGACACTTCCATCCCGCCCAGCGCGCGCGCAGCCCGAGATCGGTGTCTTCGCAGTAGAGAAAGAACGCGCCATCGAACCCACCCACACACTCCAGCATTTCGCGCCTGTATAACGCTGCCGACCCGCTGGGAAACAGCGCCTCTTCGGGCACGGGAAAATCGCCGGGCGTCCGGCCGTGCCCGCGCTGCTTACTGCTGCCGTCGCCGCAGACCAGCATGCCCGCCGAATCCAGGCGATCCTCCCCGTAAAACCGGACCTGCGAAGCGCACATTCCGGCGTCAGGCCGGCGCTCGATCGCGCCCAGCAGGGCTCCGAGCCAGCATGGATGGGGCACGGCATCGTCGTTCAAGGTGGCGATAAACGGGGAAGTAGTGAGCTCGATTGCTTGATTGATCGCGGCGCCAAAGCCCACGTTGCGCCGGTTCTCGATAACCCGCACCCGCAGTTCCCAAGTTTTGCGGGCTGCCAAACCCTTGCTGCTGTTATCAATAATGATTACGTCGAAATCGGGCCGTGTCTGCCGGGCAAGGGCGGCGACACACTGCTCAAGCTTCGCATCGGCGCCCAGGGTAGGTATGACAACAGATACTGCGACTGGTGGCAACTCTAGATTTTAGCGCGGCCGGGTCGAAGCGCCGAGACTTGGACGACTCGGGTAAAAAAGCGGTGCTCTAGGGAAGTTCAAACACCCAGATCGCGGGCGCGCGCTCCGGATTCTTGAGTTCCGGAACCAGCGGCGGGAACGTCCGAGCCTGTGGGCCG
>JAFAWA010000183.1 GCA_019242155.1 Terriglobia bacterium
CGTTATGCATGGCTCGAGTTTTCACGGCAACGGAGCGCAAGCGTTGCGAGATCTGGCTGTCGTGATGCGCGACGTGCTCGGGCCCAAAGCAGAGGACGGGGAAACAACGCCGGCCGGCATGATTAAAGCGTGACGCACTACGGCAGCAGAGGCGAACATCTCCAATTTACAGCTTGTCGGGCACTCGGAAGCGATTCAAGTTGACGCGTCAAACCGCCGAGCCTGAACCGGCCGCTCCACTGCCCTAAACGTGGCAGAGCCAAGGTTTCTCAGAGATGTAACGTGTTGTTGATCCGATTTGCCAAGTAGTTCCCGTTGGCGAGCCACTTCCCGGGCGACAATAAACGAGTATCTATGAGCAACCCCACCTACACCAATCGCCCTTCCGAAACGGAAAGCGACGGGCTGGCGCAACTCGCGCTCGACCTGCGCTGGACTTGGGACCACACGGCCGACGAACTTTGGGGCCGGCTGGATCCGGAGTTGTGGGAGCATACGCAGAACCCCTGGGTAGTGCTGCAAACGATCGCCCAGGATAAGCTCGAAGCCGCGCGCCGGGATCCCCGGTTTTCGCAGCGTCTGGAAGAGCTACTAGAGGCGCAGAGCGCGGCCGCGAACGGCTCCACCTGGTTCCGCGAAAGCCACGAGAAAACGCCATTGAAACTGGTCGCCTACTTCAGCATGGAATATATGCTGGCGGAAGCTCTGCCGATCTATTCGGGAGGGTTGGGCAATGTCGCAGGCGACCAGCTCAAGGCGGCAAGCGATCTCGGCGTACCTGTCGTCGCCATAGGGCTGCTCTATGATCAGGGCTACTTCCGGCAGGAGTTCGATGCGGAGGGCAACCAGATCGCACTTTATCCGTTCAATGACCCCGGGCAGCTTCCGATCCGGCCGCTGCGCGATGCGAACGGCGAATGGGTGCGTTTGCCGCTCGCCTTGCCTGGCCTGAAGATGTGGGTGCGGGCGTGGCAGGCGCGGGTGGGCCGCGCGCTGCTCTACCTTCTCGATTCCAACGACCCGGCCAACCCCGCCGTGTTCCGAAGCATCACGAGCGAACTATACGGCGGCGGCCCCGATACACGCATCCGGCAGGAACTGATTCTGGGCATGGGCGGCTGGCGGCTCTTGCGTGCTTTGCGTCTGAGCCCCGAAGTGGTGCACCTCAATGAAGGGCACGCCGCCTTCGCCGTTCTGGAGCGGGCGCGGTCCTGGATGGCCGACCGGCATGATCCTTTCGATGTGGCTTTGACGGTCACCCGGGCCGGAAACGTTTTTACCACGCACACCGCCGTCGACGCCGGCTTCGACCGTTTTGCGCCGGAACTGGTCGAGAAATATCTAACGCACTATGCCGAAAATATTCTAGGAATCGGCATTCAGGACCTGCTGGCGCTCGGACGCCGGGATCGCAACAACCGCTCTGAGCCGTTCAACATGGCGGCCTTAGCAATGCGGGGCAGCGGCCGCGTGAACGGCGTAAGCCGGCTGCACGGCGAGGTGAGCCGCAACCTGTTCCAGCCACTATTCCCGCGCTGGCCGCAGCCGGATGTGCCGGTGGGCTACGTGACGAACGGTGTGCATGTGGGCACGTGGGAATCGGCGGAGTCCAGTGAGTTCTGGACGGCGGCTTGCGGGCATCACAGGTGGTCCGGTGAGGTGGATCATTTAGAGGCGGGACTGCGTACAGTGAGCGACCTGGAGTTGTGGCAATTGCGCTCGCGCACCACGCAAAAGCTGATTGACTTCACGCGCAAGCGCCTAGCCTACCAGCGGGAGGTGGAGGGCTGGGGCGCTGCTGAGGTCGAAGAGGCCAGCCGCATCTTCGATCCGGACGTTCTGACGATGGGTTTTGCGCGCCGGTTCGCCACCTATAAGCGGCCAAACCTGCTGTTGCACGATCCCGATCGGCTGCTGCGCATCCTGACCAACCGCGAGCGGCCGATCCAACTGATTCTGGCCGGTAAGGCGCATCCGCAGGATCAGGGCGGCAGGGCGCTCATCCGCCAATGGAACGATTTTGTAAGCCGCGCCGATGCGCGCTGCCACGTGGTGTTTCTGAGCGATTACGATAAGGTGCTAACGCAGCATCTGGTGGGGGGAGTCGATCTGTGGATCAACACGCCGCGGCGGCCGTGGGAGGCTTGCGGAACGAGCGGCATGAAGGTCTTGGCGAATGGCGGCCTCAACCTCTCCGAGCTCGACGGCTGGTGGGCGGAGGCGTACACGTCGGAAGTGGGTTGGGCCATAGGCGACGGCCAGGAACATGGCGACGATCCGGCGTGGGATGCCGCCGAGGCGAACGCGGTTTACGATCTGCTCGAGCACGATATCGTTCCCGCGTTTTACGACCGTGATTCGCAGGGCGTGCCGTCCCGCTGGGTGGCCAAAATGCGGGAGAGTCTGACCCGCCTGACGCCGCAATTTTCGGCGAATCGCACGGTCCGTGAGTACACGGAGGCGCATTACCTGCCTGCCGCCGCGGCCTATTGCCGGCGAGCCGCGGATGGCGGCAACGCTGCCATGGAGATCCGACGCTGGCAACGGCAAGTGGCGGAGCATTGGGATAATCTGCGGTTCGGTGAGCTGCACGTCGAAACTCAAGGACCGGAACATCAGTTCCGCGTCCACGTCTATCTCGACGAACTTCCGCCGGAGGCTGTGGCGGTGGAGTTATATGCGGATCCGGTGGGCTCCGGCGAACCATTTCGCGCGCAGATGTCGCGTGCGCACGCATTAGCGGGATCGGTTGGTGGTTACGTGTACGAGGGCAAAGCGCCTGCCGGCCGGCCCGCCGATAGCTACACCGCCCGTCTGGTTCCCTTTCACGACGGCGTTGCCGTTCCGCTTGAAGCCGCCGAAATTCTTTGGCAGAAGTGAAAGTGCGATTGAGGAAGGCCTAACTCCGCAGGCGGCGCTCGGCGGTTGACCACGTGTAGGCGACGGCCTCGCGCTTACCCGCATAAGCGCCCCCGCATTCCCGCTCTAAAACTCCGTTCTTTGGCCGATCTGTAATTCAAGACCAACCATTTCGCTTTTTGAGCCTAGGAGGTTTTGAATGCAGTTTCGGTTTAGTCTGCCTGCGGTCCTGACCGCGGCAGTGCTCGCGGCCAATTACGCCCATGGCGCGGGTAGACAGGGCATAGGAACGTATTTGTCGTATAACCCAGCCGATTCCAAGTACGATCTCACGCAGCCCTTCTTATACCAATCTCCCGATCCAGCGGTTTACGGCCCCGGTCCATATCCGGTGTTTCTGTGGGTTCCGGGATCGTTCGAAGTATCGTTCGATCCGCTTTCGTTATTGTTCGTTGCGGAGATGTCGAAGCGCGGCTTTCTTGCGGCTTCGGTGGAGTACAGCAATGTGGAGCTAGCCCAGACCTGCCAGGCTTACACGGCCCGCGCGCAAGGCGTGTTTGATGCGACGCGGTCCACCAGCGCAATCAGCGCGATCTGTTCGCTTCCAAACGCAAATTGTTCCAAAGGAATCGCGGTTGCCGGGATCAGCCAGGGCGGCGTTCTTGCGGTTCTGGCGCGTAATTACGAACCGGCGGTACAGGCCGTGTATGCGTTAAGCGCCGGCGCTTACAACCATGCGGGAATCGGCGTGAATTTGGGGGCCTGTATGAACAAGGCCGCCACGGCGATTCCGGCCAATCGCCTCATGATCGTGAATGGTCAGGCGGACCCGGCTTTTGGCAGCCAATCGTCGACCGAGGACGCGAGCGGATTCACCTGTCCGGCCGGAAGCACACAATGTTGGAGCCCGGATGGCAGCGGCGCAGGTTGGTACATCGTGCAGAATTCTCAAGTCAAGGATGGAACAGCGGGCCACTGCTACATCGATCAGGGCGGGTGCAACGATCTGTTCGATCCCAACTGGCGCCCGCCGGCAACCAACAACTGGTCGCTCCAGCCGAATCTGGATTGGCTCGCAACCATGGGGACACGCCGGGTAATCTCTCAATAAGGGCTGTGGGGGCTGACTAGGATTGGTTATGACGAAAGATCTCGAAGGCGCGAGAATCCGGGCAGCGGAGGAACACGACGCGGCGGCTATCGCGGAGATCTACAATCACTACGTCAGCAGATCCGTAATCACGTTTGAAGAAGAGCCGGTGAGCGCTGCCGAGATCGCGCGGCGTATTGCGGAGGTGCGGTCTGCTTCGCTGCCCTGGCTGATCGCTGAGGATCGGGGCCGGGTCACAGGGTACGCTTATGCCGCACCTTGGAAGACCCGGACGGCGTATCGCTACTCTGTCGAGATCACAGTCTATATCGATCCCGCGTGTGCCGCCCGCGGGATCGGCTCACTGTTATACGGTCAGCTCATTCCGATGTTGCAGGCACAACATATTCACGCGGTGATCGGCGGCATAGCTCTTCCCAACCAGGCGAGTGTGGCGCTGCACGAGAAGTTCGGATTTCGAAAAGTGGCAGAGTTTCGTGAAGTCGGCTTCAAGTTCGATCGTTGGATCGATGTCGGATACTGGGAGCGCACGTTTTAGCAACCAACAAAGTCAGTACAACTTGCCCATTCTCCCTAATTCCGATATATTTCAGGGTATATGAAGGCAAGTAACGGGTTGTGGCGGGAGCGCCTGCAGAATTCCTTGCCGCAGCCTCTCGCGGGGGAGCTGGACAAGTTTGAAAACGAAGTCTTGCTGAAGAAGCAAGGCAAGATCGACGACAAGATCTTCGCGGAAACGCGTCTCCGCCGCGGCTCCTACGGGCAGCGCTATGACAACGGTCAGCGTCACGACGGCGTAGAAACGCGCAAGCTCTCGTTTCCAACGGAAAACACTAAGGGACCCGGGACCATGTGGGACGCGCCCGGCATGCAGCGCATCAAGATTCCTTATGGGGGGTTGAACGCGCGTCAACTGGAAGTCCTGGCCGAACTCGCGGAAGAGTACTCGGACGGCATCGGGCACATCACGACGCGCCAGGATTTCCAGTTGCACTTCGTCGACATTGAAGACACACCTGCCCTGATGCGGCGGCTCGCCGCGGCCGGCATTACCACTCGTGAAGCCTGCGGCAATACGGTCCGAAACGTAACCGGCTGCCCTATCGCGGGTGTCTGCCGGACGGAAGCCTTTGACGTGACTCCCTATGCCAAAGCGCTCACGTACTTTTTGCTCGGCCATCCCGATACCCAGGACTTTGGACGTAAATTCAAGATCTCCTTTTCGGGATGCGCTGAAGAGGCCTGCGCCCTGGCGCACCTGCACGATATAGGCACGGTGGCCGCCGTGCGCGACGGCAAGCGCGGCTTTACGTTCTACGTAGGTGGGGGACTCGGTACTGTGCCCCAGCAGGCCAAGCTCTTCGAGGACTTCGTGCCGGAAGAGGAACTGCTGCCGATGGCCCAGGCGATCGCCCGCGTTTTCGCGCGCTTGGGCGAGAAGAAAAACCGCAACACGGCCCGGCTGAAGTTTGTTATTCAGAAGATTGGGCTTGAAGAGTTCCGGCGGGTCGTGATGGAAGAGCGCAAAACACTCACGCCCGATCCGCGTTGGACGGAATATCTGAAGAATGTGCCCGATTGGCTCGAAGAGCCCCGAAAACCGGCGGCATTACTGCAAATCAGCGGACCGGCTGATATCGAATTCGAGCGGTGGCGCGCGACGAACGCATACGAGCAGAAGCAGCCGGGTTATGTCACCGTCACGATCACCCTGCCGTTGGGCGATATCACGTCGGACCAGCTTCGGGCTGTGGCCGACATCGCCCGCAAGTATATCCGCGAGACCGTTCGCAGTACGGTGGAAC